>JANYHV010000031.1 GCA_025362195.1 Fimbriiglobus sp.
CCGCCCATGACCGCCGCCAGCCCGGCCGCGGCCATCGAGCAGGCGACCCCGACTTCCCCCTGGCAGCCCATCTCGGCCGCGGACAGCGAGGCGTTCCGCTTGTACAGCATCCCGACGGCGGCGGCCGTGAGCAGGAACGCCCGCACCCCGGCCGCGTCGGCCCCGGGCGTGAACCGGGCGTAGTACGCCAGCACCGCCGGGATGACGCCGGCCGCGCCGTTCGTCGGGGCCGTGACGACCTGCCCGCCGGCCGCGTTCTCCTCGTTCACCGCCAGCGCGAACAGGCTCACCCAGTCGAAGGCGACCAGCGGGTCGTGGGCCAGCGGTTCCGTCCTCAACTTCGCGGCAATCTTCGCGGCCCGGCGGACGACGTTCAGCCCGCCGGGCAGCACGCCCTCGGTGCGGCAGCCGCGGTCGATGCACGCCTGCATGACGGCCCAGATGCGGTCGAGTCCGGCGACCGTCTCCGCGTCCGGCCGGCGGGTCCGCTCGTTGGCCATCACGACATCGGCGATGCTCAACCCGGCGCGGCGGCCGGCGGCGAGCAGTTCCTTCGCGGAGACGAACGGGTACGCCGGCGGCGTGGCGGGCGCGACCGCGTCGGCGGCCGGCTCGCCGTGCTTGACGACGAACCCGCCGCCGGTCGAGTAGTACGTCTCGCTCGCAACCTCCAGGCCCGCCGCGTCGAAGGCCGTGAAGGTCACGCCGTTGGGGTGGAACGGCAGAAAGGTCTCGCGGTGGAACAGGAGGTCGGTCGCCTCGCGGAAGCCGATCCGCCGCGTCCCGGCCAACCGCAGGGCACCGTTCGCGCGGACCAGTCCGACGACGGCGTCGGCGCTGTCGGCATCGACCGCGTCCGGCCGCTCCCCGGCGAGGCCCAAAATGACCGCCTTGTCGGTGGCGTGCCCCTTGCCCGTCAGCGCCAGCGACCCGTACAGGTCGGCCCGCACTCGGGCCACGCCGGGCAGGTCGCCGCGGTCGCGCAACCCCGTGGCGAAGCGGTACGCCGCCAGCATCGGGCCGACGGTGTGCGAACTCGACGGGCCGATGCCGATTTTGAAGAGGTCGAAAACGGACAGGTTCATGAAGGGAATTGTCGCACGCCCGACGGGAATCGGCAACCGCCAAGCCGCCGGGCACCGACGGGGTCGTCAGCCCTTCGACGGCCAGAACCAGGACTCGCGCGACCCGAAGTAACTACCCGTGCCGGATTCGTACGAGGTACTGTCCCCCGAGAAGATCAAGAGGGACCACGGCATCGCACTGTCCCGGATTAAATCGATGTGCCCGGGGTAGCCGCCGGGCAGGCCGAAAAAGGCGATCACGCCCTTCATGTTGTTGAGATCACTCTGCTGGAGGTTGGGCAAGACTGTGGGTGCCCCCCAACGCTTCTTCAGAATCTTGGCCAGGCGGTCGAACCCCAGGACAATCGCCTTGCCGCGGAGGCGTCGGTCCGGGCAACTCTGCTGGACCCGTGCACCGATGGGCGGCGATTCCAAGGACATGCCGCAGCGCGTCAAGCAGATACTCATGCGGACCGCGCAGGTATTCGCCCAGTCATCACTCGTCATCATCGACTTGTCACCGCCCCAGCCCAGATAGGGGTACAACTCGGCCCGGGAAGCGAAGTCGCTTTTCTTCGCATGATTCGCCCACAGATCGCCAAAACTGTACGGGCATCCCATCGCCGATTCTCCTTGAGATTCCAGCCACTTCGATCGGCGGGTGTACCGCCGGCGACTGCTGCTCATCTTAGGTTAATGCACCGCCGGCCGGGATCAAAAGAAGAAAAATGTTACGGCGACCCGGCGCGGTAGACGCCGTTGATTGTCGCGCGGCCAACCGCGACCGTGCCGGTTGCAATTGCCCTCCGGAACGCTTACGCTGAGACTCCCACATCGGCCCGGAACCCGCACGAAATGCGAGCGACCACCATGCGAAACTTCACGACACTTCTCACCGTCCTCAGCCTGGCCCTCGGCGGACTCCGCGCCGACGACAAGCCCGGGCGGGCCGAGCAGTTGAAGGCCATTCGGGCCGACCTGGCCAAGGCGCAGGAAGATTTCCGCAAGGAAATGAAGGCCGGCACGGTCAAGCCGGACGCCGAGGGCGAGTACCCCGGCTGGACCGACCTACTCAAGCGGTTCGTCAAGCCGACCCGGCAGGTCGTCGAAGCCGACCCGGCCGACGCGGTCGGGTTCGCCGCACTGCACTTCGCCTTGACCGAGTTGGGCGCGACCGACGCCGACCTGTTCGGCCTCGTCCTGAAGCACCACATTGCGGACGCGAAAATCGAGCCGTTCCTCAACTTGGACGCCGCGCCGGTAGACTTCCTGCGCGACGTAGCCGCCAAGTCACCGCACGCGCGGGTCCGGCTCTGGGCGAGGTATCATCAGTCCCAGCAACTGGTCGCGGGCGGCAAGCCCAAGCAGGCCGAGACTCTGCTGGAGGCTCTCGCCGGCGAGGCCGAAGCTAAGAAATTCGTCGGTTACACCACCGGCACCCTGGCCGACACCGCCGGATGGCTGCTGTTCGAGATACGCAAGCTGAATGTCGGCCAGGAAGCCCCGGAAATCACCGGGCCGAACCTCGACGGCAAGCCGATGACGCTGTCCGAGTCGCGCGGCAAAGTCACGCTGCTGGTCTTCTGGGCGACCTGGTGCAGGCCGTGCATGGACATGGTGCCGCACGAACGGGAACTCGTCGAGCGCTACGCCGGCCGGGCGTTCACGCTGATCGGCGCTAATGGCGACAACTTGACTGTCGGTCTGCCCAAAATTTACGACCAGGACGGCAGAGTGATCGATGCCGGTCCGGTCGTGCAAGCCGCCGTCGAAAAGAACAAGATGACCTGGCCGTCCTTCCGCAACGCGCGGTCGGACGGATCTCCCTTCCTGGCGTGGAACGTCCGCTCGTGGCCGACCATCTACCTGCTCGACGAGCGGGGCGTGATTCGCGGCAAGTGGAAGGGCGACCCCGGGGCGAAGGAACTCGACGCGGCGGTTGAGAAGTTGGTCAAGGCGGCGGAAGCCAAGTAGGGAACTCCCCGCCGGCTACACGACGCCGGCGACGAACACGCCGCCGTTGAAGGTGTCGGTCAGGGCGATGTCCCCGCTCTGGATGCGGAAGACGGACGCCGACAGGTCGAACGCGCGGAGCTTGATCGGGTCGGTCAGGCCGGCCGGGGAGACGGTGACGATCTCGGACACGAGGTCGCGCTTCAGGTCGCTCACGCTGACCCGCACGCCGTTGGTCGTCTGCGGGGTGACCGGGGTGGCGAAGAAGGACGCGAGCGGGGCGAGGGTCGGGCCGGCGAACACCTGGACGTGCGGGCCGCCCCCGGCCCCCGCGCCGACCACGATCTCGGCCGCGCCGTCGCCGGTCAGGTTGCCGACGGCCACGTTCACGCCGCCGCGGAACCCGGCGTCGTAGGCGAAGAACCGGCGGACGTTGGCCGGGTTCGCGCCGTCGAACACGGCGACGGCCGGGCCGCCGCCCGGGCCGGCCCCGACGACGATGTCCGCGAACCCGTCGCCGGTCACGTCCCCGGCGGCCACGCTGACGCCGCCGCGGAAGCCGGCTTCGAAGGCGAAGAAGGTGCGGAACAGGGTGCCGGTCCGGCCGTCGAACACGCTCACCCGCGGGCCGCCGCCGGGGCCGGCCCCGACGACGATGTCCGGGAACCCGTCGAAGTTGATGTCGGCCGTGGCCAGGGTCACGCCGCCGGTGAAACTGGGGTCGAAGGCGAAGAAGTTGAGCCGGGCCGGCGACCCGGGGGCGGCGAACGCCTGGACGCGGGCCGACCCGCCGGACGCCGGCGCGGTGACGATCTCCGGGGTGCCCGTCTTGCGCAAGTCGGCGACGGCGACGCGGACGCCGCCGGTGAAGCTCGCCTCGTAAGGGGTGAACGTGGTCACGGTCTCGCGGGTCTCGGTGTCCACGACGGCCACGGTCCCGGCCGCCCCGGTCGCCGCGCCGATCGCTTCCCACCGCGGCAATGCCTGGGACGACCCCGGCGGGTACGTCGGGACGACGACGGGGGGTACCGTGCCCGGGGGCAGTTGCCCGGCCGCCGGGTTGCCGCTGACCAGGATGCCGAACGTGTCCGTGTCCGTCTGCTCGTTCACGGTGACCGGCCGGTACGCGCCGCGGTCCGAGGTCGTCATGGTGAAGTTATCGACGCCGTTGAACCCCGGGTTCGGCGTGTACACGACGCCGTTGATCGCCTGGTTGACCTGCGAGATCGTGCCGGTGACGGTGACCTTGTTGGTCGTGTTCCCCGACACGATGCCCACGTCGGTCGTCGTGCCCAGGGCGAGGGTGCCGTTCTGTACTGTCAAGATCGTCTCGACCGGGGCCGGGGCGACGGTCGGGCCGGCGACGGCCAGCGAGTTGCCCCCGGACGTGAAGATGATCGGCTTGCCGCCGGTGCTGGCCGGGCCGCCGGACGGGGCGGTGTTGACCGGCCCCGGGGCGTCCACGGCGAACGACATGGTCTGGACGGCGCTGGTGGTCGGCAGGGTCTGGTTGGCCCCGCGGTACCCGGTCGCCGTCACGTCCACCTGGTACACGCCCGGGGCGGTGAACGCCCAGCTGTACTGCTCCGTGTCGCCGGACGCGATGTAGACGCTGTCCTTGGCCGAGATGCCGTCGCCGCTGGCGACCCAGACGGTCGGCACGCCGGTCGTGCCCGTCTGGTAAATGCTCATATTCCCGGGGCCGCGGACGGCCTTCACGTCCAGGCGGATCCACGGTTGCGAGGTCGTCACCCGCGTGTCGGCCGGGCGGTACGACGTGAGCGTCCCGGGGAACGACCCGTCGGTGCTGATGCCGAGGTACGGCAGGGCGGGGTTTTGGACCTGGGGCAGGATGTACGCCAGCCCGCCGGTGCCCGCCCCGATGAACGCGAAGTTCGTCCCGCTCGGAGCGACCGCCCGGGCCGACGCGGGCAGGTAGAAGGCGCTGTTCGTCAGCGTCGAGCTGCCGAAGAAGCTGGTCACGTTGCTGTAGTTGACGGTCCACGAACTCCCAGTGTAGTCGGCCTGGAGGTCGATGCGTTCGTTCGTGTACAGGGTCGGGTAGAACCCGGCGGGCAGGCTGCGGTCTTCCAGCGGAGTCACGCCGAGGACTACGGGCTTGAGGCGTAACGTCATGGTGCGGTCCCACCTTACTCGGGTCACGGGTGACAATACATCGGACATAACGGAACGGCCCGGGCGTTGCAACGGCCGGCCCGCGGGATTCGCCCGGTTGCCCGGGCCGCCGCGCCCGCGCCCAAGCTCTGACGCGGTCGAGGCGGTTGTGCCGGTTCCGTCGGGCCGCGTGGGGACTCGGCCCGCGCGGAAGCCGGCAGCAGATACGACGACGCGGCCGCCCCGCCGGATTCGTCCGTTCGAGTTCGACCCTTCCCCCGGCTCGACCGCCGGGCGTAGTTTGTCCCCGGCGGGTTGGCCGTGCTCCGAGCATCGGAACGGCTGCCCGGGGCACCGTGTCGGCCGACCGCGGGGCGCTGATTCGTCGCCGGCGGCGATGCCTACTTCTCGGGTCGCAACAGCGGGAACAGGATCACGTCGCGGATGGTCGGGGTGTTGGTCAGGAGCATCGTCAGGCGGTCGATGCCGATGCCCAGGCCGCCGGCGGGGGGCATGCCGTGCCGCAGGGCGCGGATGAAGTCGGTGTCCATCGTCGCCATGCTGTCCTCGGCCGCCTGGCCGGCGAGTTGGGCGGTGAAGGTCGCCGCCTGCGTGATCGGGTCGTTCAACTCGGTGTACGCGTTCGCCAGTTCCATGCCGTGGACGTACAGCTCGAACCGCTCCGCGACCAGCGGCTCGGCCGGCTTGCGTTTGGTGAGCGGGCATAGCGCGGCCGGGTAATCGTACACGAAGACGGGGCCGACGAAACTGTCCTCGACGTGGTCGGAGAACAGGTCGTTGACGAGGACCGCGTGGGCCTTCGGGGTGCCGTCCTTGGCGTGCGCCGACACCTTCAACTCGGCCGCCTTAGCCCGCACCGCCGGTTCGTCGTCGAGGTCCACCCCGAGGACCCGGCGGAAGGCGTCGGCGTACTTCAAGCGTTGGAAGGGCGGCGTGAACGTCACCGTCTGGTCGCCCCACGGGATCGTCTGCGAGTCGTTGACCGCCTCGACGCAGGCGACGATCAGGCTCTCGGTGAGTTCCATCATCGTGAACAGGTCGCCGTAGGCGTGGTACAGCTCCATCATCGTGAACTCGGGGTTGTGCCGCGGGCTGACCCCCTCGTTGCGGAACACCCGGCCGATCTCGTACACCTTCTCGATGCCCCCGACGAGCAGCCGCTTCAACGGCAACTCCAGCGCGATGCGCAGGGTCAGCGCGAGGTCGAGCGCGTTGTGGTGCGTGACGAACGGCCGGGCGGCGGCCCCCCCGGCGACGCCCTGGAGCACGGGGGTTTCGACTTCGAGGTAGCCGCGGCCGTCGAGGAAGGTCCGCATCGCCCGCAGGATGCGGACGCGCTTGTGGGCGCGGTCCAGCGTCGCCGGCGTGTAGATCAGGTCGAGGTACCGGTGCCGCAGGCGGTACTCGATGTCGCCGAGGCCGAACACGTCCTTGGGGTGCGGTTCGAGGGACTTCGTCAGGAAGGTCAGCTCGTCCACCTGAATCGTCAACTCGCCGGTCCGCGTCTTGCCGAACTCGCCGCGGACGCCGACGATGTCGCCCAGGTCGAGCAGGTTCAACACCTGCCACTCGACGGGCGTGACCTTGTTGACGCGGACCATCAACTGGACGCGGCCGGTCTGGTCCCAGAGTTCGAGGAAGTGCAGCTTGCCGCCGGTCCGGTGCCGGACGATCCGCCCGGCGACGCAGACCCGTTGGCCCTTCGGGTCCTTGTCGTCGAAGAGTCGCGGCTCGAGTTCGCGGACGGCCCGGACGGTCGTCGCCCCGTCGAACCGCTGGCCCCACGGGTCGAGGCCGAGGGCTTCGATCTGGCGGAGTTTGTCGAGGCGGACCGCGGCGAGGTCGGTCGGGTTTTCCGGCGACGGCGAACTGGACTCACTCGACACGGCGGCACTCACTTGCAAGAGAACGCGGGACGGCACCACCGGTATTCTACTGGCTCCGCCGCAGGCGAATCGGGTTAGCCCGACGCGCCAGCGAGGGGAGCAAAGGTCGTTGATAGCGTTGACGGGCGTTGACGGTACGGCCCACGACCCCCAGCGCTATCAATGACCGCTCGACCCTCGCTAGCGCGTCGGGCTAACAAGACGCACCTGCGGCCGACCATCGCCCCGACGGCTTCGCCGGTGCCCGGAACGCCTCACCCCTTCGGCAACGCCTTCAGCCAGGCGATCGCCTTCGGGATGCCCTCGCGGATCATCGGGTCGAAGTGGCCGCCGCGCGCGACCTTCACCAGCGTCGCCCGCGGGTTGGTCTTCCGGACCGCGTCGTAGAACCGATTCGTCTCCGCGAACGGCACGTTGTTGTCGTCTTGGGCGTGGAACAGGAACAGCGGGCAGGTCAACTGCTCCGGGTGCGTCTTGGGCGAACTGAACGTCAGGAAGTCCGCGTAGCCGGGCTGGTTCCGCTCCAGGAGGGGCGTGAACTGGGCCACGCGGGACGCGACATCGGTACACGGGGCGTAGGCGACGCACGCCTTGACCCGCGGCTCGTACTCGGCCACCAGCAGCGCGAGCGTGGCGGCGGAACTGTGCCCGGCGACGGCCACCCGCTCGGGGTCGATGCCCGGCACCTTGGCCAGGACGAAGTCGAGGGCGGCCTGGGCGTTGTCGATCCCGGCCCGCGCGGCCCGGAACTCCCGCGCCCCCTTGAAGACCGCCGTGTCGGACGACTGCTGCGCGTCCGACACGGGGCCGTCGATCTCGAACGCCGCGACCGCGAAGCCGGCCTTGACGTAGGGAATGTGCTCGGCCCGGTCGCCGTCGGCGAGGCCCATGCCGGCGATCAGCGTACTCCCGGCCGGCGGCACCAGCACCAGCGCGAGTTTGTCCGCGGGCTTGTCCGGCTTGTAGACCCAAACCTTCATCGGCACCCCGCCGCGGTTGATCGTCGCCTCGTGAACGGTGACGCCCGCCTCCAGTTCGCGGCTCGGCCCGAGTTCGGGGAAGACGACCGGCACCGTGTTCGTCATTAGCGGCAGTCCGGGCGGCGGGGTCGGCTTGCCCACGCAGCCGGCAAGCGCGGAGAGGGTCAAGGCCGCGAGCACGGCGGGGAGGCGAGAGGCCATCGGGGGGACACCTGGGAGGGACGGTCGGACTCCAGCGACATCGTCGCAGCCCGCAGGCCCGGCGTCAAGCGGCAATCACGCCAGGCGCTCGTGCTCCGACCTCCAGGCGCTCGTGCTCCGACCTCCAGGCGCTAACGCTTCTGGCTCGCCTCGATTTCGCCGCGCCACAGCCAGCGGAGGGCGTCGGGGAGATCGACGCCGCCGTGCTTGCCGTTGTGCGCGCCTTCGCCGTACACGAGCTTGTAGTCGTACCCCTTGTACCGCAGGGCCGCGGCCATTTGCAGGTTGCCCAGGGGCCAACTGCCGTGCTCGTTGTCGAGGTCGGCCGCGCCGTCCTGCAGGTAGACGCGGACCGCCTTCGGGGACGCCTTGCGGATCAGCCCGGGGTAGGCGTCGCCGCCGCGGATGTTGGTGAAGCTGCCGACGTGGCTGAGGACTTTCGAGAAGAGCTGGGGGTTCTGCCACGCGGCCGTGAAGGCGCAGATGCCGCCGCTGCTAATCCCGCAAATTGCCCGACCGGCGGCGTCGGTCCGGAGGCGGACGGTTTTCGCCACCTCGGGCAAGATTTCCTGTTCCACGAACCGCGCGTATGACGGAGAAAGACTGTCGTACTCGAAGCTGCGGTTGGACCTCGGCTTTTCGCCCTCGCGGGCTCCAGGGAACGTGCCGGGGTTGACGAACACCCCGACCGTGACCGGCAGTTCACCCCGATGAATCAGATTGTCGAACACGGTCGGCACGCGGTAATCGCCCTTCGGGTCCTGGTACCAGACGCCGTCCTGGAAGACCATGACGCACGCCGGCGGGCCGTCCGCTTTGTACTGCGCCGGCACGTACACCCAGTAGCCCCGTTCGGTCCCGGGGAAGACTTCGCTCTTGGCGAGGCGGTGCTTCGTCACGGCCCCCTTGGGCACGCCGTCTTGGGGCAGCGAGTCGGGCGTGAGCTTGTAGTTTTCGGCCGCACCGAGGGCCGGGCTTGTCAGCAGGGCGAGCAGCCCGGCACAGAGGCGGAAGGCGCGTCGCGTCGTGGGCGTCATGGCGGGAGGACTCGGGGGAGGGGCCGGCCGGAGCCGGGGGGCGGGGAGGCGGGCCTGAGTCTATCCGCACCGCGTGTCGTGTTGCAAGCCCCCGCCCGGAGAACCCGCCCATGTTGACCGCCACCCGGCCGGACGCGACCGGCTTCAACGAAGCCCTGCTCGGCGACATGTACCTGCGCATCGAGCGGCTCGAAGCCGAGGTCACCCGCCTCCGGGCGGCCCCGCCCCGGCCCGGCACCGAGGCCCTCGAAGACGACGCCTGGGCCGACCACTCGCTCGGCGAGGACGGCAGCAGCACCGACACGCGGCCGGTCATCGCGCTCGGCCGCCCGACGCCCCGGGAGAACGCCTGGCCCGCGCCGCGGGCGACCCTCCGCGACACCCCGCACCCGGCCGGCCCCCTCGAAGCCGACGACGCCCCCGACCACGACCTGTTGCGCGTCGCCTTCGACTTGAACCCGGACGCCGTCGTCGCCTTGGACGGCCGGGGCCGGGTGCGGCTTTGGAACCGGGCGGCCGTGACGATGTTCGGCTGGTCGGCCGACGAAGTCCTCGGCGCGGCCCCGCCGTTTTTGCCCGCCGACCGGCACGAGGAGCACGCCAGCCTGGTCCGCTACCCGCGGTCGGTCATCGCCGGGCAGGAGTTGGCCACCGTCCGGCGGAACCGCCTGGGCGAGCCGGTGCCGGTGCGGCTGAGCGTGTCCGAGAGCCGGTGCGGCGGGGTCGTGTTCGGCCTCCGCGGCGACACCCCCACCGGCGACCGCACGCCCGACCCGCGGCCGGCGATGGCCCCGACGGACCCGGCCGGGGCGGCGGTCACGCTGGCCGGGGACGCGACCGCGGGCGCGATGGTCACCCTCGGCCGCGCGGCCGCCGGCGCGGTCCACGACTTCAACAACCTGCTCACCGCCGTCCTCGGCTTCGCCGGCCTGTTGCGCGAGCGGTTCGACGCCGCCGACCCGGCCGACCGCGACGGGCACGACCTGGCGACCGACATCCTCGCGGCGGCGGAACTCGGCGGGGAGCTGTGCCGCAACCTGCTCGGCGTCACCCGGCCGACCCCCGGCACCCCGGCCCAGACCGACCTGACCAGCCACGTCGCCCGGCACGAGCGGCTGGTGCGCAAGCTGGCCGGGGCGCGGACGACCGTTCGCCTCGACCTGGCCGCGGGCTTGCCGTCGGGGCAAATCCCGCACGCCGAGTTCGCGCAAGTCCTGTTGAACCTGGCCAAGAACGCGGCCGAGGCGATGGACCCGGTCGGCGGCACGCTGACCATCCGCACGGCCGCCGAGACGGTGCCGCCCGGCCGCGCCGACTGGCCGGCCCACGTCGCGCCGGGCCGGTACGTCGTCCTCGCCGTCAGCGACCGCGGCCCCGGCACCGGGTTGAACCGCGACGCGGCCGGGCTGCGCGACCTGTGCCGGCCCGGCGCGACCGGCCGCCCGGAGACCAACCACGGCCTGGGCCTGGCGATCGTCGGCGACATCCTCGACCGGCACGGCGGCCACCTGACGCTGGAAGCCGACGCCCTGACCGGCACGACCTTCCGCGTCTACCTCCGCGAGGCGTGACCTCACTCGGCGACGGCCCGGCCGAACGCGGCCAGCACCGACCCCACGGCGTCGGTGTAGAGTCGCGGCCGGTGCAGGGTGACGACGGTGCCGGTGAGGCCGAGGAACTGCCACGCCTCGCCGGTCGTGACGCACCCGTACACCGTCGCCAGCGGTTCGCCGGCCCGCTCGTTGTACAGTTGCGCGGCGACCATCTGCGCG
>JANYHV010000059.1 GCA_025362195.1 Fimbriiglobus sp.
GCCCGCAGCTTACGCCGGCCGATGATCTTGCCATCAGCGGACGTTGGCGGCGGAGGTGGGTGATGCGGCGATTCCTTCTGGTCGGTTGTCTCGCTTCGACGGTCGGGTGTGCCGGGCAGCGGGTCGTCTTGCCGACCGGGCACTTGCCGGCCGCGGCGGTGGCCCGGGACGCCCGCACGGCCGACGTGATCGCCAGTAGTCCGGCCCCGGCGTTGCCCAAGGCGGGTGTGGCGAAGCCGTTCGACCTGCCGCCGGCCTTGACGGGGTCGCAGACGCCCGAGGCCGCGCCGCCGCGGTTCGACAAGGACACGCCGGCGGCGGAGCGCGAGCGGCGGACCCGCGCGGCCTACCCGACCCTGACCCCGGTCGGCGGCGAAGTGCCGGCGACCGACCGGGTCTCGTCGCTCGCCGAGTTTCAGGAGTTGGCGCGGACGCAAAGCCCCGTCGTGCAGAAGGCCGTGGCCGACGCCGCCGTCGCTTACGGCCGGGTCGTCCAGGCGGGCCTGTACCCGAACCCGACGATCGGCTACCAGGTGGACCAGTGGCAGCCGGGGCCGCGGCCGTTGCCGTTGAACAACCCCGGCCAGCAGGGCGGGTTCATCAACCAGCTCATCAAGACGGCCGGGAAGTTGTCGCTCGCCCAGCGGGTCGCCGGGTACGACTACGTGAACGCGCTTGTGGCCGTGCGGCGGGCCGAAGTGGACGTGACGGCGGCCGTCCGGGCGCAGTACTTCGCGGCCCTCGTCGCCCAGGAGAGCCTGCGGGTGAACGCGGCGCTGGCCAAGGTGGCGGACGAGGTGTACGAGTTGCAGTTGCGCAAGGTCGCGGCCGGGCTGGACGAGCCGTACAAGCCGAAGCCGCTGTACGCCCAGGCCATCCAGGCCCGGAACGCCGTGGTCCAGGCCCAGGCGGCGTACCGCGCGGCCTGGCGGCAGCTCGCCGCGGCCGTCGGCCAGCCCGACCTGCCGCAGGGCACGCTGTCCGGCCGGGCCGACGCCCCCGCCCCCGTGTACGACGCCGACGCCGTGCGGCCGCTGTTGGAGAACCACACCGACCTGTTGACCGCGCGGAACACCGTCGGCCAGGCCCAGGTGAACCTGACCTTACAGCGGCGGATGCCGATCCCCGACGTGCAAACCAACCAGTACCACCAGTACGACAACGTGGCCCAGAACTACCAGTTCGGCGTGCAACTCGGCGTCAACCTGCCGCTGTCCGACCGCAACCAGGGGAACGTCCGCGCCGCCAGCGCCCAGATCGCCTCGGCCACGGCCGGGCTGGCGGTCGCGCAGAACGCCCTGGCCGGGCGGCTGGCCGAGGCGTTCGCCCGGTACGACGCGAACCGGCAGGTCGCGGCCAACTACCGCGACAAGATTCTGCCCAGCTACACCCAGGCGTACCGGGCGACGGCGCTGCAGTTCCAGACCGAGCCGGACAAGGTCGGGTTCAACGACATCGTCGTCGCCCAGCAGAACGTCGGCGTCGCCCTCCAGGCGTACCTCGCGGCCCTCGGGGCGCAGTGGCAAGCGGTCGTCGATGTCGCGGCGATCCTCCAACTCGACGAACTGTACCCGGCGTCAAACCCGTGACCCCGGCCGGCGAACACCCGGGTACGCGGGCCGCCGCACCGGTCGCCCGCGCCGACCCTTTCCCCCGGAGACTCCGATGCCCGCCGTGGACCCGACTTTGGTGACGACCGCTTTTGAACTGCCCGGGTACCGGATCGTGCGGAACTACGGCGTCGTCCGCGGCATCGTCGTCCGGTCGCGGGGCGTCGGCGGCAACTTCATCGCCGGCCTGCAAACCTTGTTCGGCGGCAACATCACGATTTACACCGAGCTGTGCGAGAAGGCCCGCGGGGACGCCTTCCGGCTGATGCTCCGGCACGCCGCCGACGAGGGCGGGAACGCCGTCATCGGCATGCGGTACGACGCCAACGAGGTCATGGCCGGGGTGACCGAAGTCCTCGCCTACGGCACCGCCGTCGCCGTCGAGCCGACCCGCGGGTGACGGCGGGCCGGCGAGTTTCGTTAAGGTTTCCTCCCGGGCGGCGTTACACTGGCGGGTCTCCCCCAGTCGTCCCGCTCTCCCGGAGGGTTCGCCGTGTCCCACCGCCGCCTCGGTCTCTTCGCCGCCGGCCTCGCCGCGGCCGTCCTGTCGGCCGTCGGCTTCGGGCTGGTCAACGCCCCGCCGGGCGGCGCGCCCGGAGCGCCGGGCCAACTCGCCGCCGCCCCGGCCAAACCCGGCCCCGACCCCTTCGGGTACAGCGCCGCGTTCGACGCGGAGGTCAAGAAACTCGGCCAGATCACGCCGGGGCAGTTCGCCGCCGCCTACCCGCCGCCGGTGTACCTCGCCAAGCCGACGTGGGACTACACGACCGCGAAGTTCTTCGACAAGATCAACGCCGAGACGGTGGTCAAGGAGCACAAGGACCTGCAAGCCACGCTGGCGAAGCTGCCCTACACGCCCGCAGAAATCGCCAACATCAAGCGGAACATGAACACCGAACTGCCGGGGTACAAGCTGACGCCCGACGAACTCGCCGCGTTCAAGGCCAACGGCTTCGTCGTCTCGGAGCGTCTCGGCGGGTACTCGTTCGGCCAGGCGTACTACGACATTTACACGCGCGACCTGCCGGTGTTCATCTCGTCGGACTCGGTGCTGCACGCCTGGCACCGCAGCTACGACGCCATGCTCGCCGAACTCGAACTGACATACTTGAAGCAGGCCCTCGAATCGCTGCTCGGCGGGATGCACGACGCCCTCCCGGCCGCGCACGCCGCCTACGGTGCGGGGCTGCTCAAGGACTCGGTGCTGGACGCCGACTACTTCCTCGCCGTCGGCCGCAGCCTGTTCACCGACGGCCAGGTGCCGAGCAAGTTCGCCCAGAACGACCGCGTCACGGCGACCCTCGCCGCCGTGAAGAACGAGGGGATGCACGATTTCACGCTCTTCGGCCGCGACCGAAAGATGGACTTCAGCCAGTTCAAGCCGCGCGGGCACTACGAGGCCGACCCCGAGTTACGCAAGTACTTCAAGGCGATGATGTGGTGCGGCCGCACCGACCTGCGCGTCGCCGGCGGCTACGACCACACCGGCGTGCTGTCGAGCGGCCGGTAACTCGGGGCGGCGGTGGTGCTGCTCGACCTGCTGCGTCGCTCCGGCCGCGAGGAGTCGTGGCGGCAGTTCGACCGGGCGATCCAGACCTTCGTCGGCCGCACCGACTCGGCGACCTTCGACGACCTGGCCCGCGTCACCGCCGCCGCCAAGGTCCACTCGCCCGCCGACCTCAAGTCCGACGACGATTTGAAAGCCCTCGCCGAGGTGATCCTCGACTCGTCGGCCGGCAAGCAAGACGTGCGCGGCGACGTGTACGACTCGCCGCACCCGCTTGTGCAGGTGTCGTTGCCGCGGTCGTTCACGGTGCTGGGGCAGAAGTTCGTCGTCGATAGCTGGGTCACGTCGAAGGTCGTCTACGACGACATCCTCTGGGACGGCGACAAGGTGAACCGCCGGGTGCCGAGTTGCCTCGACGTGGCCTTCGCCGCACTGGGCAACAACCACGTCGTGCCGGACGTTGTCGGGCGCATCGAGGGCGGTCCGCACCGCTTCCGCGACGGCAAGCCGTACCAGCACAACCTTGCCGCCGTGCGCAACGTCCTCGACGCCCTGGAGCCGAAGGCGTGGGACGAGACGATGTACATGGCCTGGCTGAAGACCCTGCGGACGCTGTCCGCCCCGGCCGACGCCAAGACGCCGGAGGCGATGCGCACCCGCGCCTGGGCGATGAAGCAGACCAACACGCAACTGGCGTCGTGGTCGCAACTGCGGCACGACACCATCCTCTACGTCAAGCAGTCGTACACGGGAACACCGGGGTGCTACTACCCGGCCGGGCTAGTCGAGCCGGTGGTGCCGTTCTGGGCGCAACTCGAAGCGACCGCGGGCAGCTCCGCCGACCTGCTCGCGGCGACGCCGTTCCCCCCGGCGGTCGCGGCGACGCAGGCCAAGCAGGTGAAGTTCCTGCGCGACTTCGCGGCGCAGATGGGCCGCCTCAAAACCGTAGCGACGAAGCAACTGGCCCAGCAAGAGTTGACCCCTGACGAGCGCAAAGTGCTCGAAGACGTGATGCAGATCGGCCAC
This sequence comes from Fimbriiglobus sp., assembly GCA_025362195.1. Classification (GTDB taxonomy): domain Bacteria; phylum Planctomycetota; class Planctomycetia; order Gemmatales; family Gemmataceae; genus Fimbriiglobus. The sequence continues at coordinate 4,144 of JANYHV010000059.1, forward strand.
CAAGCTTTCGGCAGCGCGCGGGTGCCGAAGTACACCGGCTGGTACCCGGCGCTGTTCTACCGCGGCCCCCAGGACTGCGTGAAGTGGGACGCTCTTGTTGCGGATGTCCATACCGACGTGCCGGCCCCCGACCACGGTGACCCCGGTTGCGTATTGCACCAGGGCGTCGGGGGGGTGGACTTGCTCATCATCGCCGCCGAGAACGGCAGCGACCGCGTCGCCTACGCCGGGCCGACGCTGAGCCACTACGAGTTCGAGATGCCGGGCGTGTCGCGGAAGAGCGACAAAGGGTGGAAAACGGACCTGCTCGACGGCAAAGTCCCGCCGCGGCCGGAGTGGACCCGCAGCTACCTCGTCCCGCACCCCGACCGCAAGCCGGCCGACCAGTACGCCAAGCAGCGGATGTTGATCGAGCCGTGAGCGGCGACTTGGGCGAGCCGGAAGCGTCAGCGCCCGGAGTCTTCGCGCGTCAGCGATAGAC
>JANYHV010000103.1 GCA_025362195.1 Fimbriiglobus sp.
GAGCCAGAAGCGTCAGCGCCTGGAGTCCGCGCGTCGAGAACTCCAGGCGCTGACGCTTCTGGCTCGCCTTTTCTGCCGCGGCGCTGCCGGGCGTCGTATCTTGAATAGTATTGACCGCCTTTTGCCCGCCCCCCGAAAGCCCGCCCGCATGGACATCTCCGCGAAGAAGCTCGCCCGGCTCATGCGGGCCGACCAGCCGATCGAAGTCCGCGGGTCGGCCGTCGTCGTCGCCGCCGAGTTGGGCGTCAAGGACGCGGAGGTCAACGCCGAACTCCTCGAACGCCTGTCGGACGAGTCCGACGCCGTGCGCATCCAGGCGATCAAGGCGGCCGGGAAACTCAAGCTGACGAAGGCGCTGCCGGTCTTGCTGGAGCGCGTCACCCTCGGCGGCGAGGAGGCGAAACTGTCCGCGGAGGCGGCGGCCAAGCTCGGCGCGGAGGCGGTCCGCAAGCTCCAGGACCTCATGCACACCGTCCCCCCGGGCCTCCGCCGGGTCGTCGCGGTGGCCCTCACCGGGGCCGGCGGAGCAGGCACCGAGGCCGGGGTCCAGGTCCTGCTCGACAAGGACCCGCAGGTCGCCGCAGCCAGCGCGTCGGCGATGGTCGGCCGCATCCCGACCATGCCGGCCGAGCAGAAGGCGCGGCTCGTGCCCGAACTCGTCGCCCTGCTCGCGGACAAAAAAACCAAGCTGCCGACGGCGTCCGAACTGTCGCTCATCAAGGTGCTGGCGGCGTTGAACGACCCGGCCGCGGCCGACGTGGTCTGGGACCGGACGGTGCCACCGTACCCGCCCGAGGTCCGGGCCGCGGCACTCCAAGTCGTCGGCGGGTGGCTCCCGGCCAGCCCGACCAAGGAGCAGTTCCGCCGGCTCTTCCTCTGCGCGTCCGAGACGGGGTTCAACGTCGTCGCCCCGGCGCTCATGGCGTTGAACAAGATCGCCGTGACGGACAAGATGCTGCCCGAGTGGGCCAAGCTGTTCACCGCCCCGGACATGGCCGCCCGCAAGCTGGCCCTCGAAAAGCTCGGCGACCGGGACACGCCCGAAGTCGCGGACGCGATCATGGCCCAGCTCGACCACCACGACCGGAACATCGGCGAACTCGCCCGCAAGAAGTTGTCGAAGCTGGAGCACGGCCGGGAGCGCCTGGGCGGGGCGCTGCTCGAAGCCAAGACGGCCGACGAGGCGTGGCAACTGGCCCGGTCGGTGGCGTCGTTCGCGGCCGAGTTCCCGGAGAAGCTGCGCGAGTCGATCTTCGCCCGGGCCGGCAAGTACGTCGAGTCCGGCGACCCCCGCGTCGATCCGCTGCTCTTCCTGCTCCGCGAGGTCGATAGCACGAAACTCCGCGACCGGCTGTTCGAGCAGGCGATTTCGCTGCGCAAGAAGAAGGACTACGACGCGGCCTTGAAGTACCTCAAGGTGCTCACCCGCGACCCGTCGGCCGGGTACCCGATCCGCCTCGAAGCGGCCCTGTGCGGGTTGAAGAAGTCGGTCAAGGAGATCGCCGCGGATTCGCGGGGCAACGACCCGTGCCTGCGGCTGTTCGAGCAGACCCTGGGCAACCACGCGGCCGAGACGCTCAAGACGGTCGAGGCGGCCAAGTGGCTCGACGAGGCCGACCTGTTCTACGCCGGCTTCCACTTCGTCGAGCGGCTGGGCACCGAGAAGGAGTTCGGCGCGGCGCTGTTGCGGCTGGTGGTCAAGGGGTCGCCGCGGTCGAAGGCCGCCGCCGCCGCGAAGAACAAGTTGAAGTCCGCCGCGGCCGACTGACCCGTCACAAGTCGAGGTCCCAGACGACGACTTTCCCGCCGCTCCCGCCGCACGCCGCGAACAGCCCGTCGGGCGACACGGCTACGGCGGCGAGCTTGCCGGCGTTCCAGGCGTAGTCCTTGACGAGCCGGCCGGTGCCCACGTCCAGCACGCGGACCGTGCGGTCGGCGGACACTTGCAGCAGGTGCCGGCCGTCGGGCGTGAGGGTCGCCCCGTGGACCGCCCGCGGGCACGCCGGGTAGGCCAGCGCGACCTTGCCCGCGTCGAGGTCGATGGCGTAAATCTTGAACACCGACCAGACCAGGAACCGCGACCCGTCGGGCGTGAACAGCCCGGGCACGGGGTGCTCAATCGGCAGCGCGATCTCCTTCACGAAGCGGTCCGCGGTGAGGTCGTAAACGTGGAGAGTCCCGTCGGAATACGTCACCGCCCGCCGGCCGTCGGGGCTGAGCGAGGCATTGGAGTGGTACACAGGGCGTCCGCCAGGGACGGTGGCGTGGCGACGGGTGAGGAAGGCGGGGGCGGGCTTGCAGTCGGCGACGCGAATGAAGGTGTCGCCGTCGGTCCAGCGGCTGCCTGTCATGACCGTCTGCCCGTCGGGCGACCAGAGGAGGAAGTTGAAGTAGGCTCGCTGGAGCAGTTCGCCGACCCTCCGCGCTTCGGCCAACGAGTAGGCGAACAGGCCCTGCCGATGATCGTGCACGAGGACCGATCGGCCGTCGGGCGCGAACAGGTACGGAATGACCTCGGCGTCGTCGATGCGGAGTGCCCGGGTGTCGAGGTCCCAGACGCACAGGCCGGTGCCGGTGCGGGCGGCGAGTTCGCCGTTGGGCAGGAAGTGCAACTGTTGCACGCCCCGACGGCCCCGCGCGTTGAAGACGATCATCGGTGGTCCCCGTCGCAAGTGACACGCCGGTTATCGGAACTCGTGCTCGGCGGCGGGGAAGACGCCGCGGCGGACTTCGTCGGCGTAGGCACTGATCGCCGTGCGGGTCGCGGTGCCGAGGTCGGCGTACCGCTTGACGAACTTGGGGCGGAAGCCGTCGAACAGGCCCAGGAGGTCGTGGGTGACGAGGACCTGGCCGTCGCAATTCGGGCCGGCCCCGATGCCGATGGTCGGGATGCTCAGGGCCGCCGTGATCGCCGCCGCGATGTCGCTCGGCACGCCCTCGACGACCAGCGCGAACGCCCCGGCGTCGGCCACGGCGCGGGCGTCCTTGAGCAGTTGGTCGGCGTCGCGCTGCACCTTGAACCCGCCCATGCGATGCACGGATTGAGGCGTCAGGCCGACGTGCCCCATGACCGGGATGTCGGCCCGGACGCACGCGGCGATGGCGTCCGCCATCCGCTCGCCGCCTTCGAGCTTGACCGCCGCCGCCCCGGCGAATTTGAGCATCGACCCGGCGCTCCGGACCGCCTGCCGCGGGCTGATCTGGTACGTCAAGAACGGCAAGTCGGCGACGACGAGCGCCCGCTTGACCCCGCGGACGACGCACGCCGTGTGGTACTGCATCTGGGCGAGCGTGACCGGGAGCGGCGTGTCGTGCCCCTGGACGACCATGCCGAGGGAGTCGCCGACGAGGATCGCGTCCACGCCGGCCTCGTCGGCGAGCTTGGCCGAGGTGTAGTCGTAAGCCGTGACGACGACGAGCTTGACGCCCCGCCCCCGCGCCCCGGCGAACTCGGGGACGCTGACCCGCTTCACGGGGGGGGCACTCATGGGGGGTCTCGCTTGGGGAAGGCTACTGCCAGAATTGTAAGCATTCTGTGGTCAATCGGGTGTGGGGTATCGGGTGTCGGGTGTCGCAGACCGAATTCGCCCCCGCACGACCCGTTCCGCCGATCCCCGACACCCGACACCCGACACCCGACACCCGACACCCGACACCCGACACCCGACACCCGACACCCGACACCCGACACCCGACACCCGACACCCGACACCCGACACCCGACACCCGACACCC
>JANYHV010000112.1 GCA_025362195.1 Fimbriiglobus sp.
TCGGCCGGTCGGCGTCGCGGCGGGCGTCCGGGGTCGGCTGGACGCGGGTGAAGGTCACCTTCTGGCCGTCCTCGGGCTTCTCGTAAGTGACGGCGGTGTAGGCGTCGCCCAGGATCGCCGTGCGGCCGGGGGCGGCGCTGGCGGTCGGGTTCAACGGGTTGAAGGCGTCGGCGGGGAACTTGATCCGGTCGGCGTCCGGGAGGAGTTGCCGGCGGCGGTAGACTTCGGCCGGGCGGGCGAGCGTGGCGTACACCTCCGGGCCGACTTGCACCACCTCCGGCTCGTCATCGACGCGGACGAACGTCGGCCGGCTGAACGCACTTTGTCCGGCGGCGAGCGGGGCCTGCCCGACGGCCAGGTTCAGCGTCCGCGTCAGGGTGCCGGTCTGCACGTCGAGTTGCACGGCGACCGGGTTTTGCGGCGGCGCGAGGCCGTACTTCGCGGCGTCCTCGGCGGCGTAGGCGACCGGCGTCATCCGCGACTTCAAGCCCGAGAGCGTGTTGACCAGCGCGGCGATTTCGCCGTCGCGCAGCGGCCAGTTGCCCGGCTGGCTCCAGGTGCCGTCGGCGGCGCGGGTCAGGGCCAAGGGCGACTCGCCGGGGCGGGTCAGGGTGACCTTGCGGACGGTCGCGGCGTCGGCGAGTTCGGCCAGGCGGTCGGTGCTGCCGCCGCCGGTCGCCGCCTTGGCGGGGCGGAGGCGGTCCTGGACGGCGAACAGGGCGACGGCGACGGCGGCCGCGGCCGCGAGCATCAGCGTGAAGAACCAGCGCATGGCGTGTGTCGTCTCGGTGGGGGTCGGGTCGGTTACCGCACCTTGCGGATCATCAGCGCGATCAGGCCGATCACGGCGATCGCGGCGGGCAGGCCGACGAACGTGCCCCACCGCCACTGGAAGAACTGCCGCGGGGTCAAGTCGGCCCGGGGGAACGTCCACGTCGTTTCGGCCGCCGGCGCGACCGGCAGGGCGTCGTCCCGGCGGAGTTGCCAGTTGAGCGAATCGACGAGCAGCGTCTCTTGCGCGCCGTCCAGGACGAGGCCGTTGAACAGGCCGCCGTGGCCGAGGACCACCAGGCGAACCGTCGGCCGGGCGACGGCGTCGTTGGCGAGGTGCGTCAGGGCCGCCGTCAGGCCGCCGTCGAACGGCAGCGCGAGCGCCGCGGCCGACTCGACTTCGACCGTCGAGAGCTTGGCGTCGGGCTTGTCAAACCAGTCGGCCGGGACCTTCGCCTCGACGGCCACGCCGACGGTGAACGGGCCGCGCCGCTCCTCGTCCCGGGTGCCGCGGCGGGGGTCGTCGGGCCGCGTCGGCTCGTACTTCGGCGGGGCGTCGTCGGCCGGGACCGGGTTCTCTTCGTTGAAGCTGTTGGCCCCGGTGAACATGATCTCCGGCGTGAACGGGCTGCGCTCGGCGACGCCCGGCGCGAGGTAGATCGGCCGGTAGCCGCCGCGCTTCAGGTCGAGCTTCTTGTCCACGGCGCGGGCGGTCGTGCGGAAGGCGGCGGCGACGGGGTTGGGCAGTTTGCCGGCCGCGTCGGCGTGGTCGAAGTTCAGCGGCGTGAGCTTCTCGGCGACGCCGAACTCCTGGCCCTGCCGCTCGGCGATGGCGGTCGCTTCCTCGTCGGTCAGGATCGTCTGCCGGCCGGGGATGACGCCGAACTGCGGCAGGAGTTTCTCCACGTCGTCCGCGCCCTCGGCCGGGCCGCGCGGCTCGGTGACGACCGGCCCGAGCGCGAAGAGCACCGGCTTGCCGGCCTTCAGGAACTCCTTGACGACCTCCGCCTGCTCCTTGCTCACGTTGAACAGCGACGACGGGATGACGTTGCCGCGGACGATATCGACCACGCTGACGCGGGGCACGATGAGCACGTCGGCGTCGGCGGTGTACTGCTGGAACTTCGCCTTCACGTCGGTCACCCGCCGGCTCTCGACGGCCCGCTCGTTCCGCAGCAGGTCGCGGTACTTGGCGGACGCCTCGCCGACCTGCGCTTGCAACTCGGCGAGTTCGGCCTTGAACAGCTCGACCTGCGTCTTGAGCTGGGCGACGACCGACCGCAAGTCGGCGTCCGACGCGATGCGGGTGCGGAAGTAGCCCTGGACGACCTTGGCCGCGTCCGTGAGCGTCTTGCGCTTGTCGTCGGTCGCCTTCGCGGCGTCGGCGGTGCGGATCAGGGCGTCGGCGGCGGCGGTGTCCCGGGCGATCTCGCGGATCAGGGCTTCGCGGTTGGCGATGCCCGAGTTGATGAGCTTGTCCCGGGCCTCACTGCGGTCGAGTTCGCTCTCGTCGAAGGTCGTCGCGGCCGGGGCCGGCGGGCCGCCGCGCGACCACTTCTTGAGGATGATGTCGGTCACGTCGAAGCCGTTCCGCTCCAGGGCGAGCCGCAGCCCGGCGGCGCTGTAGTCGTTGATCGTCTCGCGGCTCGTCAGGAACGGGTGGATGACGGCCAGCGCCACCCGCGGCTTGCGGGCTTCGAGTGTGAGCAGCCGCTTGACGAACGCCTCGGGGCCGCGGGTCAGCAGCACGAGGTTGCCCTGGCCTTCGACACTGCCTTCCGGGCCGCGGGCGGCGATGCTGGCGGTCTTGTCGAGCTGGTAGAAGTCGCGGAAGGCCATGCGGGCGATCGTGCCGGGGTAGACGAGCGACTTGGCCGCGTCGTCCGGGTCGCCGCTGACCGCGGGGCGGAGGCCGGTGCCGGCCTGCAAGCGGTCGGCCTCGGCGCGGGGTTTGGCGACCACCTTCTCGTCGGCGTAGAAGAAGATCGAGTTCTCGGGGGCACTTTCAATCGCCGCGGCCAGGCCGGGCCGGCGACGGGTGAGTTCGGCCGACTGCCGCTCGAACTTCGTGCTCTTGGTGTCCAGGACGACGACGTTGAACCGCGGGCCGAACTCGCGGAGTTGCGCCACGAGGTCGCCGACCTTCTCGACGACCTTGTTCTGGGCCGCGTCGTCGTAGGCGTCCGGCGCGCCGGCGAGCAGGTTGGCCTGCGCGCCCTGCCGCAGGACGACGATCGTCGTCGGGCTTTCGGCCCGCAGCCGCTTCAACTCGGCGACGAGTTCGGGGGCCAGGGTGAAGCGGCGGTCGCGGGTCGTGTCCTGTCGCCAGTAGTTGGTGAACGAAATCGCGTTGACCGCGACGAGCAGCACCGTCGCGGCGGCGACCTGCACGACGGTGTTCAGGCCGATGGCGGTCCGCTTGCCGGTGACGAGGAAGGCCGCGCCGACGAACTCGACGAGTAGCCACAAGGCCAACAGCGCCACGCCGGCGACGACGGCGACGGCCCCGACTTGCGGGGCGACGCCCGACTCGCCGCGCAGCACCGGCGGCCAGCCGTCTTTCGCGGCCTCGATGCCGGCGTCCAGCGGCGGGAGGACGCCGTGGGTCAGGAGCAGGCCGGTCGGCACGGCCAGCAGCGCGAGCAGCCCGAAGACGCGGGCGGCGAAGCGGAGGCGGTTGCCCAGGGTCGCGCGGTGGCGCTCGTCGCGGGTCGGTTTCATAAGGTCGGGGTCCGTGTCCGGGTTAGGCGCGCAGGCGGCGGGCTTCGAGCGAGACGACCGTCAGGTAGAGGCAGAACGCGGTCACGCTGCCGTACAGCACGAGGTGCCGGCTGTCGATCAGGCCGCGGGTGAAGTCCCGGCGGAAGTGCTCCGGCACGCTGATGAAGGCGATGACCTTGGCCGTGAGCGAGTTCGCGTCCAGGTCGGCCCGCCAGAACGCGGCGACGACGAACACCAGCGAGATCAGGAGCGAAATCTGCGCGGCGACCAGTTGCGACTTGACCAGGCTGCTGACGAACAGCCCGATGGCCAGGAACATCGCCCCCGCGCCGAAGAAGCCGACGTAGGAGGTGAGCACCGGCGTCGGGTCGATGCGGGCGTGCATCGTACCCCAGTCGAGGTTCACCAGGACCGGCACGTACAACAGCGTCGGCAGGCCCAAAACGACGTAGAAGAGCAGCGCGCCGACGTACTTGCCCGCGACGACTTGCCAGTCGCGGATCGGCGCGGTCAGCAGCATTTCGAGCGTCCCGGTGCCGCGCTCCTCGGCGAGCAGCCGCATGGTGAGCAGCGGCGGGATGAGCAGGAAGACGAGCCAGAACTTCTCGTCCCCGAGCAACCCTTGCATGGGGTACTCGATCCCCTGCGGCCCGCCTTCGGTCAGCCCCGTCATCGTCAGGTAGAACAGGTGCCCGGTGACGAACAGGAACACGGCCAGCGTCACGTAGGCGATCGGCGACAGGAAGTACGCCGTGAACTCGCGTTTGATGAGCGTCAGGAGGGCTTGCATGGGTCCGTTTCTGAATGAAGTTACCGGCGAGCCGGAAGCGTCAGCGCCCGGAGTTTTTCCGTGTCACAGCGTAGACTCCGGGCGCTGACG
>JANYHV010000425.1 GCA_025362195.1 Fimbriiglobus sp.
CGCTCAGGATCGGCGACTTCTTGACCCGCTCGACGTACAGGACGGCCACGTCGTCGGCGTCACTGTTGTGCTTGTCGTTCAGGTGCTCGAAAATCGCCAGGACGCGGCGGGTGTTGCCGCCCATCGCCACGAGCGCGTCCGCCAGGCCTTCCTCGTCCATGTCGAAGGTGACGCCCAGACTGCCCCACCGGAAGCGGTTGACGACGAACGCCGGGTCGCACTTGATGTACTCCAGGAAGCCGTGCGTGATCGGGTTCATCGACCCCTTCGGCATGCCGACCTTGGAGATCGACCAGCTCGCGTCGAACCCGGCCAGGAAGGTCACCGGGTCCCAGGTGAACCCGCTCTCGTACTTCGTCACCCCCGCCGGCCAGTTCACCGCCGGCGACCCGAACGTGTACACCTTGTACCCGGCGATCCCCGGCGGCCCGTCCACGGCGGCGATGGCCTGGAGGACGTTACTGAGGATCAAGTTGCCCTGACTGTGCGCGAAGATGTCCCCCCGCTTGGTCCGCCGCAGGAGGTCGAACAGGGCGACCTGCGCGGGGTTCCGGCCGAGCGCCTTGCGGGCGACTTCGACCGGCGTGCGGTTCGTGAACATCGTGCCGATGGCGACCTTGTTTTGCGCCGTGAACGACAGCGGGCCGTCGAACTGGTTCTTGTCGCCGATGCACTGGAGGAAGTCGGTCATCCCCCCGCCGGACGCGTTGTACACGCCGACGACCGTACACATCTGCACCCACGACAGGGCCAGGGCGGACTCGGCGTGGTCCTCCCCGGAGTTGTTCATCCCGTTGACGAAAATCACCTTGCGGGTGCGGTTGAACTGCCCGCTGTTCACCGCCTCTTTGTACGCGTACTCGTTCACCGCCCCGTCCATCCCGGGGATTACCGAACCCGTCAGGTCGATCTTCGGATCTGCCATGGAAGTCCTGCACGGTGAGTCGGCGGGGTCGGGGCGCGGTGGTTCAGGCGAGCGGATCACGCTCAAAAACAGTGTAGCACGATTGTCGGAAATTGGGCCGGTCTCGGCCCGACAAATCGCTCCGCCGGGCGGCGCAGTCGCGTTTTCCGACACAACCGGCCGCGCCGACCTTGCTTTTCCGGCGGGATTTGCGGCCCCGCGGCTTGATAGTGTACAAAATATCAAGTATCTCCCTGAAGTGGACACAATTCCACTTCATTCCGGGAGGCCGTACCGTGCCGTTGCGCTACCTGTTCGTCGACATGAACGCGTACTTCGCTTCCGTGGAGCAGCAGGACAATCCGAAGCTGCGCGGCAAGCCGGTCGCCGTCGTCGCGGTGAACGCCGAGACGACGAGTTGCCTGGCGGCCAGTTACGAGGCCAAGAAGTTCGGCATCAAGACGGGCACGCCGGTCTGGCGCGCCCGCGAGATGTGCCCGGGCATCGCCTGCATCGCCGCCCGGCCGCACCGGTACGTCGAACTGCACGAGAAGATCGTCAAGGCGGTCGGCCGGTGCGTGCCGGTCGAGAAAATCTTGTCGGTCGATGAGATGGCGTGCAAGCTCCTGGGCGACGAGCGCGAGCCGGCCAAGGCGACCCGCATCGGCCGGGCGATCAAGCGGGAGATTCTCGACAAAGTGGGCGACTACCTGCGGTGCTCGGTCGGGGTCGCGCCGAACGGCCTGCTCGCCAAGATGGCCGGGGACATGCAGAAGCCGGACGGCCTGACGCTCCTCCACTCCGAGGACCTGCCGCACCGCATGTTTACGCTCAAGCTCATCGACTTCCCCGGCATCGGCCCGCGCATGGAGCGGCGGTTCAACGTCTACAACGTCTTCAGCGTCGAGCAGCTTTACGCGCTGACCGTGAAGCAGTTGTCGCTCGTCTGGGGGAGCAAAATCCACGGCGAGCGCTGGTTCCACCAACTCCGCGGGGACGAAGTGTACGAGAAGCCGACGGTCCGCCGCACGCTCGGCCAGTCCCACGTCCTCGCCCCCGACCTGCGCGACGAAATCGGCGCGCGGGGGGTGTTCGTCCGGCTCATCCACAAGGCGGCCGGGCGGCTGCGCGACATCGACCACTGGGCCGGGCACCTGAGCGTCGGCGTGTCGTACCTGGGCCACCAGCGGTGGGAGGCCGGCACCGGCCTGTCGCTGTGCCAGGACACGCTCACCCTCCTGCAAGCCTTCGCCGTCTTGTGGGAGCGCCGCCCGCAATTCTTGACGCCGCTCAAGGTGGACATCGTGCTGACGAAGTTGAAGCCGACGCAGGCGGCGACGCCGTCGCTGTTCGACGAGGACCGCGACCGCAACGCCCTGTCGCACGCGATGGACGCGATCAACAAGACCTTCGGCCGCAACTCCGTCTACTTCGGGGCACTGAGCGGGTCCGAAGAAACCGCCCCGATGCGCATCCCCTTCTCCGCGATCCCCGAAGCGAACCCGGCGTACAACTGATGATCTTGGCCGGAGTTCACAACTTATCAAATCTTTGGCGGAGGCAACACGGTAGCAGCATAACCACTGGCGTATGTAAGAAACTTTGCAATGGCCTTGTGAATCAATCGCGTGCCGTCATCCGTATGCACACGGCTACTCGTATACATGTCCCGCCCGACAGTTTCAAGTATCGCGGAAATGTCAGCTAACGAGAGACAGACGGTGTAGTCGTGATGGGTAGAATCTCCCCCTTTAGGAATGGAAGGTAGGTGAACCGAAACCAGTTTGGAATTGGAGTCACAAAAAACGCCGTTAGACAAATGCTGACCAGGAAGAGAGTTGAGGGGCCGGTCTCGTACGACCTCAGTGACACCGTAATCACGAGACGATCCGCGACGAAAAATACGCATAACAGACTCCTGTAGTGAAAAAAAAGACCCAGTCGAACAGTTGCAGACTACAACTCGTGAACACATTTATATATTGCAAGTATTAATATACAAATGTGTAGAGCATCCGTCTCCTGAAATGCTAGCCCATTGAGTAAGCTAGTGTCCTGAATCGGAAGTTCGGTGCATTCCCATGCCAGTGAATTCGACTTAAACACGTGGAATTAAGGCTCTGAGTTCATGAACGGACTTCCGATTCAGGACACTAGTTGATTACAGCAAGGACCGGCCGAACCAGCCACGACTATGTAGAGTATATTGTCACCGAGGCGGACAGGTCAAGACATGTATCAGCGAATTATTGGTTTTTGACGAAGTGCCAGAGTTGTAGGGTGTGATACGGTGGGTACTTATTCCGGGAACGACCACTGCACCGGCAGCGTTAGCGTCGTGCCGGCCGGCTCGGCGAAGCGGACGCGGACGAGCGCTTCGCCCGGCCGGCCGTCGGCTTTCGCGCGATCGACGACGACGCGCAGGGTGCCGACGAGGCCCGACGCCGCGGCGAATTTCACGCCGACTGCGGGGTGGTCGCAGTCGGCGGCTTCGATGCGGAGGAGGCCACGGGCCGGGCTGCGGACTTGCACGAGGGTCGAGGCGGCGGCCAGGCCGGGGCTGAACCGGACGACGGCGAGTTCGGGCGACGGCACGAGGGCGTCCGGGTGCCGCTTGACGATGCGGACGGGAACCCGCAACTCGGGGCACGTCGGGTCATCGGTCGTGAAGGTGATCGTCTCCTGCGAACTGCCGGCGGGGTAGTCCGGCGTGACGTGCAACTCGACGGCCGTCGTCGTGACGCCGTCCGCCGTCGCGGCCGGCCGGACCGTGAGCGCGACGTGGGGACTGGCGGTGGTCGCGGCACGGATCGTCAGCGGCTTCGCGCGGATGTCGGTGACGGTGAGGGTGTGCCGGGCCTCGGTGGCCGTCGAGATCGCCAGCACCGGCGGGGTTACGCTCACTTCGCGGACGAGGTCGGCCTTCACCGCGAGCGTCGCGTCGAAGTCATGCGGCGTAGCCTTGGCGTCGTCGGGCGTGAACCGGTAGCGTAGGGTGCCGCGCCAGGTGTGGACGCCGGCAGGCTGGGTCAGGGTGTTGACACTCAGCGTGAAAGTCGTCGCGTCGCCGGGGCGGAGTCGGCGGGACGTGACGGTCGGGGCGGTGCAGCCGCACGAGGCTTCGACGGCCGTAACGGTGACCGTGCCCGGCCCGCCGCGGTGCGTCAGCGTCAGGCTCGCCGTCAGACTCGGGCCGGTGCGGGCGGTGCCGCGGTCGATGGCGGTGGGTCCGGCGGGTTGAAGCGGCGGCGGCGGGTCGCTGGCCCCGAACAGGAGGGCGAGTAGGATGAGGTTCATGACCGCGAGACGTACCGAGTGCCAGCCGACGCCGCAAGACCGAGTGGTCGTGCGGCGTTTTTCGTGGCCCGACGACCCGTTCGCGGCGCGGGCCGCCGGCGAGGTCCACGTCTGGACGTGGGCCTTCGGGCACGCCGGCTTTGCCGACGGCGAAGAAGCCGAGTTGCGGCGCGACCTCACGGCCGACGAGGGCGAGCGGGCGACCCGCTACCGCAACGCCGGGGCGCGCGAACAGTTCGTGCGGACTCGCGCGGCCTTGCGGCGAATCCTCGGGGCGGGCCTGGCGTGCGGGCCGGGCGAAGTCGAGATCGTGCCGAACGCCGACGGCAAGCCGATGCTGCCCGGCGGAAACTTGCAGTTCAACGTCAGCCACACCGACGGCGTCGTGCTGGTCGCGGTCGCGGATCGCCCCGTCGGGGTCGATGTCGAACGCTTGCGCGAGATGCCGGGGGCGGCGGGGCTGGTCGAACGCTACTTCAGCGACGCCGAACGCCGGCAGTTCGCGGACCTCCCGGCGTCGGCCCGGACGATGGGCTTCTTCCGCGGCTGGACGTGCAAGGAAGCGGTCTTGAAGGGGATCGGCTGCGGGGTGCGCGAACTCGACCGGTGCGTCGTCGAACTGCACCCCGACGCGCCGCCGGCGATTCACGGCCCGGCGGAGACGGCCGGGGGCTGGCAACTGTTGACCTGGCAGCCGACGCCGGACACGCTGGCGGCCCTCGCGGTGGCGACGAGAAACGCCGCCGGGCGGGTCGGGTGACCGGCGCGGCGGCGCGGCGAGGCGTGTTAGTTCTTCGGGGCTTCGGCGGGGGCCGCCGGGGCGTCGCCGGCCGGGGTCACTTGCAGGTACCGGTTGTACGACCGGTTGACGATGTCCGGGGTGATGTCGAGCCGCAGTTTGTAGCCGATGCGCGGGAAGAATTCGCGGGCCTTGACGACCTTCACGCCCTTCTCCTGGGCGAGCCGCTTGGCGTCGTCGAGTTGCTTGCCGACGGCCGACTTGGCCCCCGCCAGTGCGTCGGCCGGGCCGCTGGACGGGTAGTAGCCTTCGACGACGTAGGTGGTCAGGTTGCTGATCGTGCCGACCCACTTCTTCTGCTCGATGTCGTAGTACGCGTCCACGACGATGCCCATCTTGGTCAGGTCTTTGACGACGGTTTTCAAGTCGTCCGTGCCGTCCGCGTCCACGTCGAACACGCCGAACAGGGCGACGCGGTCGGCCGCCCCCCGCCGCCAGGCGGCGTTGTACAGCGTGTCGCCGACCAGGATCGCCTCGCGGATGGCGTCCGGCTCGCTGGTGATGCGGGCCTGCGACAGGTTCGGCCCGAGGACTTCGGTCACCTCGATCGAGCCCTTCGTCCGGACGGCGATTTCCTTCGTGTTGGTGCCGGTGGCCCGCTCGTACTTGCGGGTGTCGATGCCGCGCTGGGGCGTGTCGGACGGCTGGACGGTGAACGTCAGGCCGGGACGAACCTTGTCGGCGCTGCCGAGGTTGATGTACACCGTGCGGTCGCTCTTCTTGGTGATCGACCCGTGGCTCTTCTCGAACGCGAACGGATCGACGCGGCTCTCGGCCGTCTCCTCCATGCGCAAGAGGCGATTCTTCGCGCTCTTGATCGCTTCCGCTTGCTGCTCGGTCAGCACCGTCAGGTTGTTGAACGCACCCTCTTTGTCCTTCAAGTCGGTCTGGAACTTGATCGTGGCCGCGTCGAATTTCACAACCTCGGCGTCGATCCGGGTCTTCTCGATCTGCTTCTCCTTGGCGACTTCGGCGGGGAACGCCTTGGCCACGTCGCGCAAGTTCTGCACGGCGGCGGTGTACTCGGCGTTGAGTTTCTGATAGCTGTCCGCGGCCGCGGCGGCGTTCTTCTCGGCCGTCGATTGCTTCTGCGACGCGAGGAGTTGCTTCGCGTAGGCCGTCACGACCACGGCGAACAGGCCCTTCTTCGGCCCGTCCTTCAACTCCGCCCCGTCCGGCCAGTCCCAGGTGAACACGTCTTCTTGCTTCACGTCGAACTTCGTGCCGGGGATTTCGCGGGCGGCGTCGGCGACGATGCTCGGGGTGTTCGGCGCGCCGGCGATGCGATCGCGCAGTTCCTGCATCACCTTCTTGTGCTCGTCCTGGACTTCTTTCTTGTTGGTCATGCCCTTCAACTGCGACGACTCCTCCTGGGAGTTGACGCCGAGCATTTCGCGGTAAAGCAACACGCGCTCCTGGTCGGCGCGGCGGAGCTTGCCGGCCTCGGTGGCCTTCACGGTATCCGCCTTCGACAGGTCGCGGGCGGCCGCGATCTGTTCCTGGTTCATGTAAACCATGACCGCGAGGCCGAGGGTGGTGAGCACGAAGAAGACGAGGGCGACGACGATCGGGGCCTTCGATTCGCCGGCCGGGTTGGCCTTGGCCATGACGCTACCTCAAGGAGTGAGTTCGGGAGTGAGTGTGTTCGGGGTCAACGATATCCGGGCGGCGAAAGTCGGCCGATTCTTCGAGTCTAAATGCCACCCCAAGGGTGTCAACGCAAAAGGTCGCCGAGACGCCAGACGCGGCCGGGGCCGCACGGGTTGTGCCGGCTAGGCAATCTCGCGGGCGGCGGCGGAGGGTCTCATGGGATCATACGCTCCCGCCGGCCCGGCGTTGGCGCGACCCCGCCGGGGCGCGATAGGATGACGCACTGGTACGCAAGACCGCCCGGCGAAGGAGTCGCGGATGAACGAGTTCGAGGTGGTCGTCCTGCTGCTCGCGGTCGCCATCGGCCTGGCGATGTTGGCCGACTTCGTGAAAGTCCCGTACCCGATTCTGCTCGTCGTCGGGGGGCTGGTTCTGAGCCTCCAGCCGTGGGCACCGCACTACACGCTCCCGCCGGAACTCGTGTTCCTGGCCTTCTTGCCGCCGCTCCTGTACGCCGCGGCTTACAACACGAACTGGGCGCGCTTCCGGCAACAGATCCGGGCGATCTCCCTGCTCGCCGTCGGGCTGGTATTCTTCACGACCTCGGCGGTCGCGTGGGCGGCCCACGAGTTCGTCGGCCTCGGCTGGGGGCCGGCGTTCGTCCTCGGGGCGATCGTCTCCCCGCCGGACGCCGTCGCCGCCCTGGCGATCACCCGCCGGGTCCGCGTGCCGGCCGTCGTCTCGACCCTGCTCGAAGGCGAGAGCCTCGTCAACGACGCGAGCGCTTTGGTGGCGTACCGCCTCGCCGTCGCCGCCGTCGTCACCGGCGTCTTCTCGCTCGCCGATGCCGCGACGCAGTTCGCCGTCATTTCCCTGGGCGGGGTCGCCGTCGGCGTGGCCGGGGCGCTGCTCGTCATGGGGCTGCACACCTGGCTCAACCGCAAGAAACTGGCCGACAGCAAGACGACCATCGCCATCACGCTGCTCACGCCCTACGCGCTGTACTTGCCGGCGGAGCGCTTGCACGTCTCGGGGGTTCTGGCGGTCGTCACGGCCGGGCTGATCGTCGGGGCGAACCGCCGGCGACTCTTCCCCGACGGCCTGCGGGTCGAGGCCCGGGCCGTCTGGGAGACGGTCGATTTCGTCCTGAACGTCCTCGTCTTCATCCTGATCGGCTTCCAGCTCCCGGCGATCCTGAACGGGCTGAGTGCCGACTACTCCCCGACAATGTTGGCACTCGACGCCGCCGTCGTGTCCGGGGTGGTCATCGTGACACGGCTCCTCTGGGTCTACCCCGGGGCCTACTTGCCTCGGGTCATGGACCGCGTCTTCGGGCTGAACACCGACCCGTTCCCGCCCTGGCAGACGGTCACCGTCGTCGCCTGGACCGGGATGCGCGGCGTCGTTTCCCTGGCGGGCGCA
Source organism: Fimbriiglobus sp. (assembly GCA_025362195.1). Taxonomy (GTDB): domain Bacteria; phylum Planctomycetota; class Planctomycetia; order Gemmatales; family Gemmataceae; genus Fimbriiglobus. The sequence goes on from JANYHV010000425.1 coordinate 8,013, forward strand.
CTGGCGTTGCCGACGCACCTGGCCGACGGGTCCGCCTTCCCGCAGCGCGACCTGATCCAGTTCCTGACCTTCTGGGTCATCTTCGCCACGCTCGTGGTGCAAGGGTTGACGCTGCCGCTGGTCATCCGCGTGCTGGGGGTCAACAAGCAAGCCGAGCCGACGAGCGAACCCCCGCGGTGCTGACGATGTCGTATGATGAGGCGGTCGCGTCGGGACTTCCCCGCCGCGGCCCGAGTTCTGAAATTCGCCGCTGCCCAGTCCAAGGGCGACGGCCGTGGAGTACCGACGTGGCCAAGATCGACATGGCGAAGTTCGCCAAGTTTTGCAAGGACAACGGGTTCATCTTCCAGTCGTCCGAAATCTACGGCGGCATCAACGGCTTCTGGGACTACGGCCCCCTCGGCGTCGAGTTGAAGAAGAACATCAAGGACGCCTGGTGGCAGGACATGGTCCGCAACCCGCCGCCGGGGCCGGACGGCCAAGAAATCCGCATGGTCGGCCTCGATTGTAGCATCATCATGAACCCCAAAGTCTGGGTCGCGTCGGGGCACGTCGAGACGTTCGCAGACCCTACCCGGAAATGTACAGGGTGCGGCCGATTCGTCCGGGCCGACCAGCTTTGGGCTATCATCGCCGAGTCGAGTGTGTGGCTGAACTCGCTGATTCAAGAGTTTACCCCGGTCGCCGGTCGGTACAACACCGAAGTGTTAATGAAATGGGCGGAGGGCAAAGGGAAGAAACTTGCACCCAACCTCGCCTTGGTGAAGAACCCCCAGATTGTCCTTAGCTACCTCGCCACACGGATCAACGGCCAGCCGGACGTACCACCAAGTCTCATGGAACTTACCAGGTACATTGCTACCGAACAGTTGCACGCGACAGGACTTCAGGACCCATGCCCGCAGTGCGGGGGGCCGCTTGGGGAAGCTAAGCCGTTCACACTCATGCTCGAATCCCACACCGGAACTGAAAAAAACGAAGAGTCGAAAGTGTACTTGCGACCGGAGACGGCTCAGGGCATTTTCGCCAACTTTAAGAACGTGCTCGATTCGTCCAGACTTAAAGTCCCGTTCGGTATTGCGCAGGTCGGCAAAGCCTTCCGGAATGAGATCACGCCGCGAAACTACACCTTCCGGTCGCGCGAATTCGAGCAGATGGAGATTGAGTTTTTCTGCCACCCGGACGAGTCGATGAAGTGGTACGACTACTGGCGCAAGCTGCGTGAAAACTGGTACAGCACGCTGGGCATCAAGTCCGCCAACCTGATTCCGCGGCAACAAGGACAAGAAGAGTTGGCGTTCTACTCCATCGGGACGACCGACATCGAATACATGTTCCCGTTTAGTGACGAACCGCAGGAACTCGAAGGGGTCGCCCACCGCGGCAACTACGACCTGACGCAGCACGCCAAGCACTCGGGCCTCGGCGACAAGCTGGCGTACTTCGACCAGGACGCCTGGATGGCCGACGCCCCGTCGCGGACGACCAACTCCTACGAGGCGTGGCTGAAGACCAACCCCCCGGCCGAACTCGCGGCCAAGTACCGCTTCCTGCCGCACGTCATCGAGCCGAGCGCGGGTGCCGACCGCTTCACGCTCGCGGTGCTGTGCGAGGCGTTCACCGAGGACAGCGTGCCGGACGCCAACGGCAAGCTCGAGACCCGCACGCTGATGAAGTTTCACCCGCGGCTCGCCCCGATCAAGGCGGCGATTTTCCCGCTGGTCAACAAGGAAGGGATGCCGGAGAAGGCGACCGAACTGTACCGCTCGTTGAAGCCGTACTTCAACGTCTTTTACGACGCCAGTGGGGCCGTCGGCCGGCGCTACCGCCGGCAGGACGAAGTCGGCACGCCGTTCTGCATCGTCATCGACGGGGACACGATGAAGGACGGCACCGTCACCATCCGCGACCGCGACACGACGATTCAACGCCGCGTGCCGATGGACCAGGTCAAGGCCGAGATCGACAAGGCCCTGACGCCGGGCTGTTGATCACGGTTTGACGCGGTAGCCGTGGACGATTGGGAAGAATTCGACCTCCCCCTTCACGCTGAAGGGGGTGAGCACGAACAGGGTCCGGGTGTCGGCGTCGAAGGCCAGCCCGGTCGTCAAAACGCGGTTCTGCCGGGGCGTGTACTCGACCTTCCAGTACGCCGGCCGCGGCTGCCAGACCGCCTTGCGGCCCGTCGCCACGTCGGCTAGGTCGGCCGGGTTGTACACCCACCACCACGCCTCCATGCGCTCGCAGTGCCGGTCACTTTCCTCGTACCAAACCCGGCCGTGGCCCATGTTCGAGGCCATGAGCAGGCCGTGCTTGTCCGGCAGGTCGATCCAGACCGCCGCGCCGAACAGTTCGTCGTACAGGCCCCAGCAGCCGACGCCGTTCTTGGGGTTGGGCGACCACTCGACCTCACTGCGGTAGTCGGTGTCGCGCTCGGCGTAGTGCTTGTCGTCGTGGCTAATCAGCGGCAGAACGTCGAGCGTCCCGCCGGAGTCCTCGTCGGCCGGCTCGCGCGCGGCGGCGAGGAACGGCCCGCGCGAACAGGACTGGACGCCGGAATAGTAGCCGCCGAAGCCGACGCCGAGCCGCCGTCCGTCGGTGTACTGCGCGGCGAACCAGTCGGGGATGAGCAGCGACCCGCCGCGCATCGCCTGGTTGTGGGCGAGCTTGGCCGGGGCGTTCCAGCCGCCGACCACGTCGAGGATTTTGTCGTCGTCGAGTTGCGCGTAGGCGAGGGACGGGTCGTTGTCGTTGGGGATGTTGTACCACGAGCCGTAGGAGAAGTAGAAGCGGTTCCGCCGCTCGTCGAAGGTCAGCCCGTGCGTCCAGCCGACCTCCTTGCCCTTCTTGATTCGCTTGGCGTCGCCGTAGATCGCCGTGCCGTACTCCTTGACCACCTTCGCGTCGGGCCGCTTGGCCGGGTCGAGCGAGAACCCGGGAAACTCGACCTCGTAAATCGCGTCCTGACTGTTGCGGTGCGTCCCGGTCAGGAGGTGAATCTTCCCACCGGCCGCGTGCCGCAACGCCAACCCCGACTCGCCGTAAGCGGTCGAGTGCCCGCACGCCGTCCGCGGCAGCGCGAACGACCCGAGGTACTCGAAGTCGTCCTTGCCGATCACCGCCCGCTTCAACTCGGCCGGCACGCTCTTCACCGGCGGTTGCGCCCCGACGAAGAGCGCGACCGCCGTCAGGGTCAGTGTCACGGCGACGATTCGGCGAGTCATGGGCAGTCCTCGGAGTCCCGGCGAACGCCGGGAGTTAACCCAGCGGGTCCAGGCGGGCCGACTTGTTCCGCAGCCAATGATCGACGAGGACCAGGGCCATCATCGCTTCGCCCATCGGGATGAAGCGGGGCAGCAGGCACGGGTCGTGACGGCCGCGGACGAGGATTTCCGTCGGCTCGCCGGACCGCGTGACGGTCACTTGCGGGCGGGGGATGCTGCTCGTCGGCTTAATGGCGACTCGGCAGACGATTGGTTCGCCGGAACTGAGGCCGCCGAGCATCCCGCCGTGGCGGTTGGTCGCCGTGTGAATCGGACTCGGCAAGTACACGTCGTTGTTCTGGCTGCCGCGGGCCGTGGCGACCGCGAACCCGGCCCCGTACTCGAAGCCGACCACGGCCGGGAGGCTCAACAACGCCTTGCCGAGGTCGGCCTTGAGCTTGTCGAAGACCGGTTCGCCGAGGCCGGGGGGGACGCCGACGGCGACGAGTTCGGCGATGCCGCCGATGGAGTCGCGGTCGAGCCGGGTGTCGTCGATCAGCTTGGCCATGCGGTCGGCCGTCTCCGGCACGGGGCAGCGGACCGGGTTGGCTTCGACCTGGTCGAGGGTGACCGCCGTGGGGTCGGGGATGTCGGCGATGATCTCGCCGACCTGTTTGACGTAGCCGAGGACTCGGATGCCGGCGCGGGCGAGCAGTTTCTTGGCAATGGCCCCGGCGGCGACGCGGGAGACCGTCTCGCGGGCGCTGGTCCGGCCGCCGCCGCGGAAGTCGCGGTGGCCGTACTTGGCGTCGAACGTGTAGTCGGCGTGGCCGGGCCGGTACTTGTCGGCGATGTCCGAGTAGTCGCCACTCCGCTGGTCGGCGTTGCGGAACAGGATGCCGACGGGGGTGCCGTCGGTCTTGCCCTCGAAGACGCCCGACCAGATTTCCGGGGCGTCGTCTTCCTTCCGCTGCGTCGTCAACTTCGACTGGCCCGGCTTGCGGCGCTGCAAGTCGGGGATCAAATCCTCCACGCTCAGTTCGAGGCCGGCCGGGCAGCCGTCCACGATGCACAGGTAGCCCGGGCCGTGGCTGACGCCGGCGGTGGTGACGCGGAAGAGTTTGCCGAATGTGTTGCCTGCCATGCGGGTGATTATACCGAATGCCCGCGCGGCGCGACCCCGCCCGCCGTCGGGGCCGGCGGAAAAGTCGGGTCGCGCTTGTCCGGGGAAGCGGAAGCGTCGAAACTGACGATGGGGTGATCGACAACGCGGAGGGCGGGACATGCGGGCCAAGCTGTGCGGGATGGCACTCTTATGCGTCGGGACACTGGCACTCGCCCAGGACGCCCCGGCCCCCCTGGCGCGGTACGGCGTCGTGATTTCGGCCGAGGCGTACCCGCAGGGCACCGTCAAGGACGCACTCGCGTCGGCGGTGAAGGCGATCGACAAGGACCGGTTCGAGTACCTCGCCGCGCACCTGCTCGACCCGAAGTTCATCGACGGCCGCGTCGAGGACCGGGCCAAGCAGATGGAAGACGTGATCGACAAGGAGTTGCGGCTGGCCCGCGACGAACAACTCCGCCAGGGCGTCCCCCGTCGCGAGCGCCTGCCCAGCGACGCCGCCGACTTCGCCGCCGTCGTCCGCCAGGAGGCCAGCGCCCGGGCGTTCAAACTCGTCGCCCGGGACGTGCGGGCGCACCTGAGCGAGTACCCGGAATCGGTCAAGGAGTTCCGCCGCTACCTGCGCGACGGCGTGGTCGTCGATGCCGGGGACGCGGCGACGGTCACGTTAAAGGACGTGAAAGAGGAGCAAATCAACCTGCGGAAAGTCGGCGCCCGCTGGCACCTCGAAGACCGCAAGGGGCCGGAGCCGGTAGAAAAGAAGTGACCGACCCCGCTTCTCGAGTGCCCGCCATGATCGACCTGCGTAGCGACACCGTCACCCGCCCGACGCCGGCCATGCGGGAGGCAATGTTCGCGGCCCCGGTCGGCGACGACGTGTACGGCGAAGACCCGACGGTCAACGCGCTCGAAGCCCGCGTGGCCGAAGTTTTGGGCAAGGACGCGGCGATCTTCGTGCCGTCCGGGTGCATGGCCAACCAAATCGCGGTCCGCCTGCACTGCGCCCCCGGCGAAGAGATTTTGGCCGAGCGGACTAGCCACGTCCTCTTGTGGGAAGGCGGTGCCCCGGCGGCACTCAGCGGCGTGACCGTCCGGCCGCTCGACGGCACACACGGCATCCTTTCGCTCGACACCCTCCGCGACCAACTCGCCCCGGCCGACATCCACAGCCCGCAAACGCGGCTCGTCTGGTTGGAGAACACGCACAACCGCGGCGGCGGCACGATCCACCCGTTCGCGTCGATTCAGGCCATCGCGGCCTGGGCCGCGCGCGCCGGCGTGCCGATGCACCTCGACGGCGCACGGCTTTGGAACGCCGTCGCCGCGACGGGCGTTCCGGCCGCAGCTTGGGCCGAGTCGTTCGCCACCGTTTCGGTCTGCTTCAGCAAGGGCCTCGGTGCCCCGGTCGGCTCGGCACTCGCCGGGTCGAAGGCGGACATCGCGCTGGCCCGCCGTTACCGCAAGCTGTTCGGCGGGGCGATGCGGCAGGTCGGGTTCCTGGCCGCGGCGTGCCTATACGCCGTCGAGAACCACGTCGAGCGCCTGGCCGACGACCACGCTAACGCCCGGTTGCTGGCCGACGCCGTGACAGCGACGCCGGGGCTGACGCTCGACCCGCCGCAGGTCCACACCAACGTCGTCTGGTTCCGGGTCGATCCGAAGCTCGGCACGCCCAAAACCCTGGCCGCGAAGTGGAAGGCCCAGGGCGTCCTCGTCGCCCCGCTGGGGCACGACATGGTCCGCCTCGTCACCCACCTCGACGTGAGCCGCGCGGACTGCGAAACGACGGCCCGCGCAATCCGGGCAATCGCACCGGCCGGTTGAAGACCTGCGCGCGGGGTTCGCTAAGATGGCGGCACGCTCGCGTGCTGACTTCAACCCCCTCGGGACCGAACCCATGCCGACCCGGACGCCACTTCTCGGGGCGATCGCCGCCCTGCTCTTCGCCTCAACCGTCCGCGCCGCCGAGCCGACCCCATCGGACGCCGAACTCGCGCGGACGGCCTCGGCGATGTTCGCCGGCCTCAAGCCGCACACGCTGGCCAACGGCCTTCGCGTCTACCTGCTGCCGGTGCCGTCGAGTCCGACGGTGACGACGATGGTCGCGTACAAGGTCGGCGCGTGCGACGAGGACAAGGACCAGACGGGCCTGTCGCACTACCTCGAACACCTTCTGTTTAAAGGGACCGACAAGCTCCTGCCGGGCGACATCGACCGCGCGACGCAGCGGAACGGCGGCCGCAACAACGCCTACACGTCCGAGGACATGACCGTCTACCACTTCGACTTCGCGGCCGACCGCTGGCAGCAGGCGTTGGAGATCGAGGCCGACCGGATGCGCAACGTCCGCATCGACGCCAAGCACGAATTCCAGCAGGAAAAGGGCGCGGTCATCTCCGAGTTGAAGGGCGGCGAGGACCGGCCGTTCGAGCTGGAATACAAGGCGATTTTACCGCTCCTGTACGCCAAGCAGGCCCCGTACTCGCACCCGGTGATCGGCGAGGAAGCCCACGTCCGCGGGGCCACCGCCGATACGATCAAGCGGTACTACGACAAGTGGTACCACCCGAACAACGCGGCACTCGTGATCGTCGGCGGCTTCGAGCCGGACGCCACGCTCGCCCTTGTCAAGAAGCTGTTCGAGGGCATCCCCAAGGCCGAGTTGCCGGTGCGCAAGGCGGAGGCGACGGCCGGGCCGCGCGAGAAGCAAGTCCGCGCCGAGTTCGCCTCGAAGTTCGAGGTGCCGCGGGCGATGATCGGCTTCAACACGGTCAAGTCCGGAGCGGCCGACGATTACGCCCTGTCGCTGCTCGATAGCATCCTGGCCGGTGGCCGCACCTCGCGGCTGTACAAGAGGCTCGTCGAGGACACGCGGCTGTGCGGCAACGTCTCGACGATGAACTCGACCGGCCGTTACGCCGGGTGGTTCGCCGTGCAGCTCGAAATGCTCAAGGGCAAGGACCGGGCGAAGGCCGAGGCGATCGTGTTCGAGGAACTCGCGCGGCTGGCCAAGGAGCCGGTCACCGAGGCCGAGTTGAAGCGGGCCAAGCGGCAGCGGCTGGCCGCGTTCGTCTTCTCGAAGGAGGACGTCCACGCCCTGGCCGACGTGATCTCGCAGAGCGTCACCGTCCACGACGTGGCGTACCTGCAGACCTACCTCGACAAGACGGTCGCCGTCACCGCCGCCGACATCCAGCGGGCCGCGGCGGCGTACTTCCCGCAGGCGAAGTCGGTCGTCGTCTGGTCGATGCCGACCGCCGACAAGACCGGCGGCGGGGCGAAGACGGACGCGCAGGCGGCCCCAGCGTCCCGCCGGTCGTCCCGCGTCGAACCGACCGCCGGCGGGGCGGGGTTGGACCTGACCCAGGCGAAGCGGACGAAGCTGCCGAACGGGCTGACCGTCGTCACCCTGGAGAACCGCCGGCTGCCGATCCTCGTCGCCAGCGCGTTCGTCGCCGACGTGCGGTTGCGCGAGCCGGCGACCAAGGCGGGCGTCGGCACCCTCGTCGGCGGGATGCTCGAAGAGGGGACGACGACGCACACCAGCGAACAAATCGCCACGCTCATCGAAGACGCCGGCGGCAGTCTGTCGCTGGGGTCGAGCGGCGGGTCGGTCAAAGTCCTGACCCCGGACACGGCCCTCGGCCTCGGCTTGCTGTTCGACTCGCTCATCCGGCCGACCTTCCCGGCAGACGCCCTCGACCGGGTCCGCGAACAACAGCTCTCGAACCTCGACGAGATCGAGACGCAGCCGCGCAACCGCGCGTCCGCGGCCTTCACCAAAGCGGTCTACGGCGACCACCCGTTCGGCCGGTCGGTCTACGGCGACAAGGCCATCGTGGCCAAGTTGACCGCCGCAGACTGCAAATCGTTTCACGCCGCCGCCTTCGCCCCGAACGCGACGACCGTGGTCGTCGTCGGCGACTTCGCCACGGCCGACATGATCGCCGCGATTACGAAGCTCACGGCGGACTGGAAGCCGGTCGACGGGGCCAAGCCCGCGCCCGCCGCCCCGCCGACCCCGGACAAGCCGCAGACGCTCATCGTCAGCGACCCCACGGCGGCGCAAACGCACGTGTTCCTCGGGCACCTCGGCATCACCCGCAACGACCCCGACTACCACGCCCTCGTGGTGATGGACAACGTCCTCGGCACCGGCCCGGGGTTTACCGACCGGCTGTCGGCCAACTTGCGCGACCGGCAGGGGCTGGCGTACACGGTGACCGCCCAGATCGGCGCGTCGGCCGGCGAACAACCGGGCACCTTCCAGGGGTACATCGGCACCTTCCCGGACAAGTACACCTGGGTCCGCGACGGCTTCTTGAAGGAGGTCAACCGCATCCGCGAGGAGCCGGCGACCGAGACCGAAGTCGAGGACGCCAAGAAGTACCTGCTCGGCAGCCTGCCGTTCCGCGTGACGACCAACGACGCCGTGGCCGGGCAACTCCTCGCCGCCGAACGCTACGGGCTGGGGTTCGACTTCCTGGAGAAGTACAAGAAGTCCGTCGCCGCCGTGACCGTCGCGGACGTGCAGCGGGTGGCGAAGAAACACCTCCAGCCGGGCAAGCTGGTCATCACCGCCGTCGGCCCGATCGACGCCGAAGGCCAGGCTCTGAAAGCTCCGCCGACCCCGCCGAAGAAGTGACCACCGAACGCCGGCCGGCCGGCCGGCGTAGGATGGGTATCGCAGTCTTCCCGGAGGGCGTCCGTCGTGCGTTCCAACCTCATGGCCGTCCTCGGCGTCGGCATGTTGCTCCTGATCGTCTTCGGGGTCACCGTGATCTCGCAGTACGCCGGCAGCCCGGTCAACGACGTGGCGAAGTCCGACACGCCGGCCGAGATCGCCGGCGTCCCGTTGCTCTTCGCCAAGAATGAAATGGCCTTCGAGCCGGGGTCCGAGGACCTCGACAAGAAGTACTTCCAGGGTTTCTTTGAAGTCACGGACCAACTCCTCAAGGTCAACTTCTGGTTCAAGAACCCGCACAAGCAGCCGGTGTTCTTCACCGTCCGCGGCCGCAGTTGCAGCGCCTGCACGTCGGCGAACGTCGCCGTCGTCTCGGCCGAGGCGGTGAAGCGGTTCGAGACCCAGACGGCACTCGCCCGGTTCGGCGTCGGCGTCGGCCCGGTGCCCGACCTGCTCACCCCGCTGGCCCACCTGGCCCTGACGAACTCACTCCAGTGGAAGTCACTCGACTTCGAGCAGCCCGAGAACGGCGTCACCGTGCCCGCCGCGCCGGACGACGACACGCCGACCTGGGGCGTCTTCCAGGTCGTGATCAAGGTCACGGCCGTCGGGTACAAGAAGCTGTCGGCCGAAGTCGGCATGGCCGTCGGCAAGTCGCCGACGGTCCGCCAGGTCTTTTCCGTGGCGACCGTCGGCACGGCGGTGCTGGACGTGGCCCCCAAGAAGATCGACATCGGCGAGTTCGCCGAAGGGTCCGCCCCGCGCGTCACCGACCTGTATTGCTGGTCCTCGATCCGCGAGCAGGACGAGTTGCCGCCGCCGAGCGTCAACGTGAACGTCAAAGACCCGTTCATTCGACTCGGCACTCCGGTACCCCTGACGCAACTGGAACGCGAGCGCATTTACACGGAGCGACTCGGTGCCGGGGCGGCCCAACGGGTGAAGGGCGGCTACCGCATCCCGGTCACCGTACTCCGTCGCGTTCCCGCGACCGAAGTCGCCCCCGGCGCACCGGTCCAGCCGGACGTGGGGCCGTACGAACGGCAGATCGGCATCGCCACGACCGGGGCGACCGTGCTCGCCGTCGCCGTCACGGCGAACGTCACGGGCGTCGTCGGGCTGGTCGATGGCGGCGTCATCAACCTCAAAGACTTCAACGGCCGGTCGGGCGTCGAGCGGACCGTGTCCATCGTCTCCGACCGGGCCGACCTCGACCTGGAAGTGGTGCCCGAGGAGTGCGTGCCGAAGTACGTGAAAATCACCCTGGCCGCGCCGACGACCGCGAACGGCCGGAAGTTCTGGGCGGTCAAGCTCGTCGTCCCCCCGGACGCCTGCCAGGAAGACTTCCCGCCGGACAGTGCGGTAGTCTTGCGCGGCAAGACGGGCGGCGAGACGATCAAGGTGAAATTGCCCGTCAAAGGCCGCGCGTTTGTCCGCGGCCGGTGAGGCCGGGTAAGATAGAGCAGCGGCGGTCGCGCGGTTTCCCGCGTAACGGTCAAGGGCGGGAATCGCCCGCGCCGATAAGTGGGTTATGCGTACTAACCCGCCCACCGCGCCCGCCGCGCACTTGATCGAATTCTTCGCGCCCGCTTTCGGAGGCCACCCGACCATGCCCGAACCGAAGCTCGTCGCGCCGTACTCCCCACAGATTTCGCTGTGGCAACTCTTGAGCGCGATGCTCCTCGCGTGTGTCGTGCTCGCCGCGGCGCTGATTCTCGTCAAGAAAAGTCCCGACGCGAGCAATGGTTTCGCCGCCGGCGACCCCGCCGACTCAGCCCCTGCGAAGAAAGAGCCGACCGTCGGCGGGCTGAAACTGTTCTCGACGTGGCCGGCCGACCAGGCCCCCGACCTCGCGTTCGTGCTGACCGGCCAGACCTACGGGTACGTGTCGCCGTGCGGGTGTACGTCGCCGCAAAAGGGCGGCCTCGAACGGCGGGCGAACTTCATCGACTCGCTCCGCGCCAGGGGCTGGCCGGTCGTCGGCCTCGACCTGGGGGACATCGCCCCGGAAAAGGGCGTTCACAAGCAGAACCTGCTCAAGTACCGCACGACGATGAAGTCCCTGGCCGAGATGGGCTACGTCGCCGTCGGCCTGGGCGAGTACGACTTCTCGACGCAACTCTTCGAGTTGCTCACGACGTACACGCTGAACAACCCGAACAAGCCGCCGGTCGTGTTGGCCGCGAACCTGCTCGGCGTACAGCGGGACATGGGCGGCAAGATCACCAAGTCTTACGGCCTGGGCGAGTTCTTCCCCGGCGGCGACGCCAAGGACCGGCCGATGGTCGAGGCGTTCGAAGTCGTCGCCCAGTCGGCCCGCCCGGCGTTCGCCGTGGTCAGCGTCATCGGCCCGGCCGTCGCCAACAAGGTCGTCGCCGCGGACAAGCAGTTCGACTTCCCCCGTGACGCCGACGGGGCCGCGACCAACGGGGGGATCATCGCGGACGCGCTCGCCAAGATCGACAAGCACCCCGCGCGGCCGCAGTTCCGGGTCCTGCTCTACGTCGGCAAGATGGAAGAGGCGAAGGCCGCCGCGGCCGCCTTCCCGCAATTCCAACTCGTGCTCTGCCAGTCCGACGACTCCGAGCCGCCGACGTACCCGACGCCGGCCAACGACGGCCGCACGCAGATCGTTCAGGTCGGCCACAAGGGCCAGTCGGTAGGCGTGATCGGCCTGTTCAAGTCGGCCACCGGGTTCGAGTTGAAGTACCAACTCGTGCCGCTCGGCGAGGAGCACCTGACCCCGCCGGGCGACGAGGCCGAGAAGAAGAACGCCGTGCTGCAACTGTTGGAGCAGTACACCAAGGCGGTCAAGGACGACAACCTGCTCGCGCTGCACACGGGCAAGCAGATCCAGCACGCCACGCAGATTCAACACCCCGAGGCCAAGCCGACGTACACCGGGGCCGCGGCCTGCGCGAAGTGCCACGCCGCCGAGTTCGCCAAGTGGAGCACGACCAAGCACAGCCACGCCTACGAGGCGTTGGAGAAGGCCACGCGGCCGAGCCTGCGGCAGTTCGACGGCGAGTGCCTGGTCTGCCACACGACAGGCCTGGAATACCAGTCCGGCTTCAAGGACGCGGTCAAGACGCCCGAATTGAAAAACAACGGCTGCGAGAACTGCCACGGCCCCGGCAGTGCGCACGCGGCCAAGCCGAACGACAAGGGGTTGCTCGCCAGCCTCAGTCCGTGGAAGGCGAAGCCGGGCGACCGCCTGCCCGACCCGGCGACGATGGAGGCCATCGGCAAGGTCAAGGAGATCGACCGCGGCCCGTTGACCGGCAAACTGACGGCGGCCCAGCGGTCGGTCGTCGATAACGTGTACAGCCTGTGCCGGAAGTGCCACGACGGGGAGAACGACCCGAAGTTCGACCTGTACACGTACATGCCCAAGGTGTACCACTCGAACCTCAAGGCGACCGGCCTGCCGCCCGGCGCGAAGTAACGACGAGGCGGTAACGCAAACGGCGGCCGGCCCCTTGATGGGAGCCAGCCGCCGTGCCGTTCGTCGTGACCAAGCTGTGACTACTTCTCGTCCTTCTTCATCTCGATCTTGGCGTCCTTGATGACGCTCTTGAAGTACTCGGCACCCTTGATGGCTTCGGCTTCGGTGTCGAACTTGTTGGCCCCGGAGTTGGCCAGGAACTTGCCGTCGGCGTCGCGGATCGAGAAGCGGAACATCTTGTCCTTGCCCTCGCTGATCTCGAAGTAGCCGGCCTTGACGACCGCG
>JANYHV010000249.1 GCA_025362195.1 Fimbriiglobus sp.
TCCCCGGCCAGGTCGGCGAGCCGCTGCAATTGGATGCTGTCGATGTTCTGGTAGTACCGCTTGATGATGCCCTGTTGGGCGCGATTGAAGTTTTCCATGCCCATCGTGGTGGCCCCTGTCAAAGTGTTCGTTGCTTCGGCGACCCAAATGCGTGGGCGACCGGCCGTGTTGTTAGAGTACGTTTCAAGACGCGTCGGTCGTGTCCACCCAGCGGACCATCGAGTTGGTCACGGCGGCGGAGATCATCGCCTCGCTCGCCGCGCCGGCGAGGGTGGTCTGCCGCCCAACGGGTTCACGACGTGCTCTCACAGTGGCCGAGCACCAGAACAAGACGGCCCCGCCTCTCATCGAATCATCCGTCGGAAATCGCTCCGGCCAGTCTCGACTGAGGTGTCGAGGAAATTTCGGGAAACTCTTGACGCCAGGTCTTGACCTGGAACGTTACAACCGTTACTGTCCGGACAGGTCTTAAATTACCTGCTTTACCCACGCTCCCGCCGGCGACTCTCGCCGCCGACGGGACTCGCGCCAGGGATGGTTCGCGATGGTTGCCTTGGCCCACGGATGGGACCGCGCGGGGGACACCCCGTGTTAAGCACCGCCCCCACGTTCGCCGGCGAAGTCCTCGCGGCCGGCCCCGACGCCGTCGTCGGCTGGACCCCCGCCAAGGTCAACCTTTTCCTCGAAGTCACCGGCCGCCGGCCCGACGGGTACCACGCCGTCGAGACGCTGATCGTCGCGGTCAACCTGTTCGACACGCTCGAAGCCCGCGCCCGCCCGGACGGCGAGTTGCACCTGACGTGCGACGCCCCCGGCGTGCCCGTGGACGGCACCAACCTCGTGCTGAAGGCCGCCGAAGCCCTGCGCGGCGACCGGCCGTGGGGCGCGACCCTGCGGCTGACCAAGCGCATCCCGCACGCGGCCGGCCTGGGCGGCGGCTCCAGCGACGCCGCGTTGACCCTGTACACGCTCAACCGCCTCTGGGGCTTGAACCACCCGGCGGCGAAACTCGTCGAGATCGCCGGGGCCGTCGGGTCGGACGTGGGCGTCTTCCTCGGCGGGTCGGCCGGCTGGTGTACCGGCCGCGGGGAAGTGGTCGAACCGACCGAAGTCCGCGACCCGCTCGACCTGGTCATCGTCAAGCCGCCCTACGGCCTGAGTACCGCCGCCGTCTACCGCGGGCACACGCCCCCGGCCGCGCCGGTGACCAGCCGGGGGATGCGCGCCGCCATCAACTCGGGGACGGCCGTCGCCGCGCACTTGCACAACCGCCTCGAAGCCCCGGCGTTCGCCGCCGAGCCGCGGCTGAACGCCGTCCGCGACCGCCTGACCGCCTGCGGGCCGCTCGGCGTGCTGTTGTGCGGCAGCGGGTCGAGCCTGTTCGCGCTGGCCCGCAACCCGGCCGACGCCGCCCGCATCGCCCGCGACTACTCGACCCACTCCGGCGACGACGGCTCGCGCCTGTTCGTCGTCCGGAGCCTGCCCGGCCGCAACTCCGCCCGCCCCCCTGTCACGCCGCAAGGAGCCACCCAGTGACCATCACGGAAGTCCGCATCAAGCTGTGCGAAGAGAACAACGAGCGGTTGCTCGCGTTCTGCTCGGTCACGTTCAACAACGCCTTCGTCGTCCGGGACTTGAAGATCATCGAGGGGACGCGCGGCACGTTCGTCGCCATGCCCAGCCGCAAGCTGACCGACCGGTGCCCGCGGTGCGGCGGCAAGAACCACCTCCGGGCCGGCTTCTGCAACCAGTGCGGCAGCCGCCTCGACGAGACCCGGGCCATGCGGCTCGCCGAGAACGGCCGGGCCAAGCTGCACGCCGACATCGCCCACCCGATCCACGCCGGGTCCCGGGAAATGATGCAAGTCGCCGTCGTGCGTGCCTACGGCGACGAGAAGGAAAAGGCCCGCCACCCCGGGTACGTCTGCCGGTACGACGACTACGATTCCGACTTCGAGGACGCCGACACGATCACTTACGGCGCGGTGGCGATGGAGACCGGCAAGCAACTGAAGGCCCACGGCCCGGCCCCGGTCAAAGGCCCCCACCTGGCCGAAGTCGTCGCCCACCGCGAGGCGGTTTAAGCTCAATCCAGGTCGAAGAGCACGACCTGGCCGCCGGCCGCGCCCACGGCCGCCGTCAGCCCGTCGGCGGCGACCGCCACGCCGTGCAGCGGGCCGACGCCGAAGTCCAGCCGGCGGACCTCGGCGCACGCGGCGTCGTAAAAGACCACGTCCCCCCGACTCGTGACCGCGAGTAGGCCGCCGTCGGGCCGGAAGGCGGCGGCAACTTGTTGGCCGGCACCTTCGTAGAGCAGGCGGTCGCCGGACTCGACGCGCCAGACGGTGAAGCAATTCCCGCCGATCGCCGACAGCCGGTCGCCTCGGGGAGAGAACTGCAAGCCCTCGACCGGATAATCCTCCCCGGCCACGGGCGCACGCAGCCAGCGCGGCAGTCGGTCGCCGGTCGGGTCGATCAGTTTCACCGCCTCGCCGTAGTAGCCGCAGGCCAGCCACGGCGACTTCGGCCCCAGCGCCAGCGCGGACACTTTGTGCTCGTCCGACACCTCACCGGCGTGGGCGTCGGCCGGGTCGCCCCCGGACAAGAGTTGCTCGACGGAGTACCGCGAGACCGGCCCGCGCTCCTCGCCCCACCGGGCGACGTACAGGTCGCCGCCGTCGGGCGAGAACGCGAACGCCGTCGGCACCGACGCGCCGCCGGTCATCAGCCAGGCCGATTCGAGGGGCTTCGACCACAGGTCGGTGACGCGCAGGCCGGGGTAGCCGCTGCCGTCGATCAGGGATTCGGCGAGCAGTTCGAGGTCGTCGCTCCAGACCGGGTCCGGCGACTCGACTTCGCGCTCGATCGTGTAGTCGTCGTCGTCCGGGTTGGGCAGCGGTTCGTCGCGGTCGAGGTCGTACCGCCAGGCCCGCGTCGCCTCGCCGTGGCCCAAAATGCCGCCGAGGAGTTTGCCGTCCGGGGAGAACTTCAGCCCGCGCACCGCGTCTTCGGCGGCCGTGCGGTCGGGGTCGATGGTGATTCGGCGCATGGCGGCGTCCGGCCGGGGGCGGGGCGGTAAAATATCATGATAGGCACACTCCCGAGGGGACATGGTCATGCCCGCCGCGACGCCGCGAATCCTGATGTGCCCGCCGGACTACTTCGGCATCGAGTACGAAATCAACCCGTGGATGAGCCGCGCGCAGGGGGCCGACCGCGCCGCCGCGGACGGCCAGTGGCGGGGGCTGCGCGACGCCCTCGCCGGCCTCGGGGTGGCGGTCGAAATCCTCCCCCCCCAACCGGGCCTGCCCGACCTCGTCTTCACGGCCAACGCCGGGCTGGTCTTCGGCACGACCTTCCTGAGCAGCCGGTTCAAGCACGAGGTCCGGGCCAAGGAGTCGCCGTTCTTCGAGGCGTGGTTCGCGGCCCACGGCTTCGCGGTCCAGCAAATGCCGGACAAGACCTTCCACGAGGGGGCCGGCGACGCGCTGTTCTGCGGCGACACCCTGTTCGCCGGGTACCGCACCCGGTCGGACGCGACGGCGCACCAGTGGGTCGCCGCGCACCTCGGCGTGCGGTGCCTGCCGGTCGAACTGGTCAACCCGCGCTTCTACCACCTCGACACGTGCTTCTGCCCGCTGGCCCCCGGCGTCGCCCTGTACCACCCGGACGCCTTCGACGGGTACGGCCGCCGCGTCCTCGAAACCCACGTCCCGACGCTCATCCCGGTCGCCGAGCCGGACGCCCTGCGGTTCGGCTGCAACGCCGTCGTCGTCGGCAAGACGGTCGTCCACAACGCCGGCTGCCCGACCCTCGCGGCCGCCCTGGAGGCGCACGGCTACCTGTCGATCCCCGTCCCCCTCGACGAGTTCCTGAAAGCCGGCGGCAGCGCGAAGTGCCTGACCCTCCGCCTCGACGGCGAAGACGCCGCCGGCTGGCGGGCGTGACCCGGATGGCGGGCGGCAACTTTCAGCTTCACCAATTCTTAGCGGGACCGTGCGGCGGTTCTTCATCTCGGGCCGGCAAGATGTCTCTGCGTCACGCACCGGACGTTTTTGTTGGTCCCGAGGGTTCACCATGGTCCAGTCCCCGCGGCGGTCGGCGTTCACGCTCATCGAGCTGCTCGTCGTCATCGCCATCATCGCCATCCTGATCGGGCTCCTCCTGCCCGCCGTGCAAAAGGTCCGCGAAGCGGCCGCGCGGATGCAGTGCCAGAACAACTTGAAGCAGATCGGCCTGGCCTTCCACAACCACGAAAGTGCCCTGGCGTTCTTCCCGACCGGGCCGTTCGACGGCGACCCGCGGTTACCGGGCATGGTGTACAACGAAGTCGCCCCGGCCTACGAGAGCGGCACGACGTGCTGCAACGCGGCCTCGCCCGAGGGCTGGAGCCACTGGTTCAAGATCACGCCGTACATCGAGCAGGAGAACGTCTACCGGCTCGCCCGGTTCGACCTGCCGCCGATCCACGGTTCGGCCCGGCCGGCGAATTACAACGGCGAGGACAGCGTCGCCCAGGCGCTCATCAAGACCTACTACTGCCCGTCCCGCCGCGCCCCGACCGGGTACGGGACCGGAGTATTCGGCCGGTGCGACTACGCCGGGAACGCCGGGTACTACCAGGGCGAAATGCACGAGAACAAGGGCGACATCCCGTCGCAAGTCCTGCCGACGGTCGGCACCCTGAAGCTCGGCATGTCCCCCCGCCGGAACGAGCGGACGCCCGAAAACTTCGGCAACACGCCCGGCCGCAAGGGCATGATCGTCTGGCCGGCCCAAGGGGCCAAGCGGCGGATCGCGGACGTGACCGACGGCCTGTCGAACACCATGCTCGCGGCCGAGAAGTGCCTGCCCCCGCAAGTCCAAGGGGGCGACGGCGGGGACAACGAGCGGTGGAACAACGCCGGCTGGGACGAGTGCGTCATCCGCTACCACTTCCCGCCGATGGCCGACACCGACCCCCGCGCCCTGTACCGCGGCGGCCCCGACGGCATGGGCGGGACTCTCGACCCGAACAGTAGCGTCTGGCGGCGGTACTTCGGGTCGTCGCACACCGGCGGCCTGAACGCCGTCCTCGCCGACGGGTCGGTCAAGTTCGTCCGCTTCGGCGTGGACCCCGTCGCGTTCATGTACTTCGTCGTGGCCGACGACGGCATGCCGAACTCCGCCGACCTGTAACCCACCCCGAGGCGAACCGATGAAACGATTAGGGATCGCGGCCGTGCTGATCGCCGTGGCCGGCTGCGGCGACAAGAAGTTCGAGCCGAAGGTACTCACGGACGAGCAGAATCAGAAAGTGAAAGCGGAAGACAAGCAGGTCGCCGACGAAGAAAGCCAGGGGTCCGTCGGCAAGGCGAAGCCCGCCAAGAAGCGTTGATCGACGCTCCAACGGACGGGCCGGGAAACCGGTCCGTCCTTTTTTTTCATTCCCGTCATCGAGTAGCCATTATGCGCCGAATCGTCTGCCTCGTCGCACTCGCCGTCACGGCCGGGTGCAGTAGTAAGCCCGCCGGCAGCCCCCCGGTCGCGGTCGCGGCGGCCGACCCGAACCAGCCGCAGGTCCAGAACGCGGACTACGCCAACTGGAAGCAGTTCCCCGTCGGCACCACGGTCGTCCGCAAGGCCGTGACCACGCGCGACGGCCACTCGACCACGAGCGTCGAAACCTTTCGCCTGGCCGAGGTCGGCGAGTCCGAGATTGCCGTGGACCGCCAGAACACGACGAGCCGAAGTGACGGATCGCCTACGGTCGCCAACCCGAGCGACACCCGCAAGTTCCCGAAGTCGTTCGCCCTGCCGACGGGGATGAATGCGGACGACTTCCAGAAGCCGTCGATGACCGCGAAACTGACCGGACAGGAAGTGGTCGAAATCGCCGGCAAGAAGTACGCGACGACGGTCTACCAGTGGACCGATTCGACCGAAGCGGGCGAGATGAAAATCACCGTCTGGGTCAGCCCGGAAGTCCCCGGCCGCATCGCCAAGCAGACGATGACCGTCGAGAAGACCGCGACGACGACGCTCGAAACCGTGCAGGCCGTCACCGTCCCCGCGGCGAAGCCGTAGCCGGTCAGCGCGGCGATGCGTCGCCCGGTTTGGGAAGCGAGTCGCCAGTCTGGGCGAGCGGCAGTTCCGCGTCCGGCCGACCCTTCACCGGACCCGGCACGGCTTCGCCCGGGAGGGGCAGCGGAATCGCGGTGACCACGAACTCCTCCATCGACGTAACCCCGACGTTGACTCCGTAATTCATACTTCACCTCACTGTCATTGAACGCTTCTCGATCGGGCGAATCGACATTTTGCGTCTCCGGGCGTGTGGAACGGGGCGTTGCGGCTCAGCCCGCCGTCAGCCGCGCTTTGAGCACCTTGTAGTCGGTCTTGCCGGTGCCGAGCGTCGGGACGCGGTCGATCCGCTCGACGGCGTCGAGCCGCATGACGCCGCGGAAGCCTTCGGCTTGCAGCAGCGCGTTCGCCTCCTTCAGGTCGAGGGCCTCGGTCGTGAACAGGACGACGCGGCGGCCGGTGTCGGTCTCGATCCCCTCGACGGCGACCCGCGGCCCCTGGTCCGTCGGCGGGTACTTCCGGGCGAACGGCTCCTCGAGTTGCGGCAGCGAGATCATCTCGCCGCCGGCTTTCAGGAACCGCTTGAGCCGGCCGTGGAAGACGATGTACCCGTCGGCGTCGAGTTCCGCGAGGTCGCCGGTCACGTACCACGTCTTGCCGTCGAACTCCCGGAACGGCGGCGGCACGTCCCCGCCGAGGTAGCCGGGGAAGACGTTCGGCCCGCTCACGTGCAACATCCCCATGTGCTCGTTCGGCAGCCGCTCGTCGGTCTCCAGGTCGCGGACGGCGACTTCGACGTTGAGCAGTGGCTTGCCGATGGTGCCGCGCTTCGGGGCATTCCGCGGGTTCAGCGACACGACCGGGGCGCACTCGGTGATGCCGTACCCCTCGAGGATCACGGCGTCCGGGGCGAGTTGCTTGGCCTTGTCGAACATCCAGTCGGGGCACTTCTCCGCGCCGAGAATGATGACCCGCAGGCTGCTCAACTCGCCCGGCTTGGCCTTCTCGAACAGGTAGCCGAGGAAGGTCGGCGTCGCGGCCAGGATCGTCGTCTGGTACGCAGCACACTTGCCGGCCAGCGCCCCGGCGTCGGTCGGGTCGGGGTGGTAGACGACTTTGAGGCCGATGAACAGCGGTAGCAGTCCGGTGACGGTGTGGCCGAAGCTGTGGAACAACGGCAGGAAGACCAGGCCCGAGTTGTGCCGGTCGATCTCGAAGAGCGGGGCCGCGCCCTTCAAGTCCTCGATGACGTTGGCGTGCGTCAGCGGCACCGCCTTCGGCTCCTTCTCCGAGCCGCTGGTGAACAGTACGACGGCCGGGTCGTCGGGCTGCGTGGCCAGCCGGGCCAGCCGCCGGCGGACCGTCCGCGTGCGGAACAGCGTCACGCTCAGGAGCCGCCACACCTTCTCGAACTTGGTGACCGACTGGCGCACGTCTTCGAGGTAGTAGAAGGTCGCGCCGGGGACGGTGATTTGTGTGCGGTCGATGAACTGCCGCGAGGTGACGACGACGGTCACGCCGACGACCTTGACCGCGTGCGCCATGTTCGCCGGGCCGGTCGTCCAGTTCAAGATCACCGGCAGCTTCCCGGCCAGGTGCAGCCCGAGCAGGGACGTGACGCCGGCGACTGACGCGGGCAGCATCAGGCCGACCGGCTTACCGTCGATGGCGGCGAAGCGGTCGGCCAGCAGGGTCGCGCCGAGCAGCAGCCGTTCGTAGGTCATGACCCCCGCCAGGTCGTCGGCGACGGCCACGTCCTTGGGGTTCTTCAAGACGCGGTTGAGGACTGCTTCGGGGATCGTCGTGCCGAGGAATT
>JANYHV010000255.1 GCA_025362195.1 Fimbriiglobus sp.
CGCCCGCCTTCGCCGGCCGGCTACTTCTTGCTCTTCTCGAAGAGGTCGACGTACTTCTTCGGGTTCGCGTCGAACTCTTCGCGGCAGCCGGAGCAGCAGACGTAGTACGTCTTGCCGGCGAAGCTCACTGCCATCGTGCCCGCGCCGCCGGTGACGATGCACTCGGGCTTCTTCGACCCGCCGCCGGCGAAGCTCTCGCCTTCCTTGTTGCCGGCCAGCGAGAACTGCTCGCTGAACAGGCCCTTGCCCTTCGTTTGCAGCTCGGACTTCATCACCAGCCGAGCGCCGTCGGCGATGGTGTACAGGGTGAGCTTTTGCACGTCGGCGGTGTCGGCGTCGGTGTGCGTGAAGACCAGGTTGCCCTTCACCAGGGTGCCGTCGAAGGCGGTCTCCTTCTTGGCCTTGTCGGTCATCGTCAGCTTGTACGCCTTCTTCTCGGCGTCGTACCCGAGGACGCCCGACGTGTAGAACTTGCCGTCCTTGATCTCCAGGGTCAGCGCCGAGGTGCCGTCCTTGAACTTCCAGCCCATCGTTAGGGTTTCCTTCCAGTAGGTCTCCTTGCCGGTGAGCTTGGTCTTGCCGTTGGCCTTCCACTCGCCGACGTACTCGCCGACTTTCTTGAGCGCGGCCTTCTCGGCCCCCTCCTTGGGGTCGGGCTTCTTGTCGGCCGCCACCAGCGGTAGGGCGACGACGGACGCGAACAGGGCGAGGGCGGCCAGGAAACTTCGGCGCATGGTCAACTCCGGGGATTGTTTGAACTTCTGACGCGGCGGGAGGCGGGGCGGTTCCCTGAGGGCAGTCTACCCGAGCCGGGCGAAGAAACGGAGGATCGCGTCGCTGGCGTCGATGATGTCTCTCGGCCGCCCGCCGATTTTCGGGTGCAACTGCCCGGCCCCGCCCGGCCAGTGGTGCCCCAGGCCCGGCACGCGCACGGCGACCATCGGCACGGGGCCGGGGTAGTAGTTGATCATTCCGAGGGCCTGCGGGTCGGGCGAACAGCCGTTGGCCGCGGCCCACTTGCTCAGTGTCGCCGGCACGCTCGGCCGCTCGACGGGCGGCCCGCCCCACGGCAACCGCACCGACCCGCCGGCCCACGGGATCAGCGGGTCGGCGTCGCCGACGAGGTACAGCGTCGGCACCGGGCGGACCGGCGTCGCGTCGGTCCAACAGTACCCGGCGACGGGGGCGACGGCGGCGACGAGATCGCTCCGTTCCGCGGCGAAGCGGAAGGCCATGCCGGCCCCGTTCGAGAAGCCGGACACGCAAACCCGCTGCGGGTCGCAACCGCGTGCGACGAGGTCTTCGACGACGGCCGCGAGGAAGCCCACGTCGTCGGTGGCGGTGTGCAGGGGGTTGCCCGGGCGGGTGCCGCCGTCGTTCCACCGGGCGGGGTTGGTCAGGAACTTCGGCTCCTTCGCCGGGTGGACCGGCAGGCCGTCCGGGTACGCCAGCGCGAACCCGGCCGCGAGCGCCGGCTCTCGCAGGCGGGTCTCGCTGTTGCACCAGGCCGCCGTGCCCCCGGTGCCGTGCAAGAAGACGACGACCGGCCACGGCCCGGGGGCGTCCGGCGCGGCAAACAGGTAGCTGCGGGCGGTGCCGGCGATGGTCAACGGGACGCGGGTCATTCGGGGCCGGGCCGGGGGGTGCGGTTGGATGCGGCCGGCGCATCCGGTATGGTGATAGTGTTAGTGTGAGCCTCACCGAAGGACGACCGCGATGCCCCGTAACTTACTCGACCTGGCCCGGGACCGCGTGGTGATCCTCGACGGCGGCATGGGCACGAGCCTGCACAAGTTCCGCCCGACCGACGCCGACTGGGGGTACAACGACGCCGGCAAGTCGCTGCTCAACCTGTCGGACTCGCTCGTCTACACCCACCCGGACTGGATCCGGCAAATTCACACCGGCTTCTTCGCCGCCGGGTGCGACGCCGTCGAGACGAACACGTTCAACGCCAACGGCATCGGCCTCGGCGAGTTCGGCATGGCCCACAAGCTCGACGACATCAACCGCGCCAACATCAAGATCGCCCGCGAAGTCGCTAACAGCTTCTCGACGAGTGACCGTCCGCGGTACGTCATCGGCAGCGTCGGGCCGGGCACCAAGATGCCGTCGATCGACGACCCCGCCATTTACATCGACTTCGACACGCTGGCCGAAGCCTACCGGCCGCAGATCGCCGTCATGCTCGACGAGGGCGTGGACGCCATCCTGATCGAGACCTGCTTCGACATCTTGCAGGCCAAGATCGTCACCATCGTCGCCGTCGAAGAAATGAAGAAGCGCGGGGTGAAGGTGCCGCTGATGGTCCAAGTGACCATCATGCAGGCCGACCAGAAGATGCTCCCCGGGACCGACATCGCCGGGGCGTTGACGACGCTCGAGTGCTTCGACGAGATCGACGTGATCGGCATGAACTGCGCCGTCGGCCCGGACCTGATGATTTCGAGCCTGAAGCATTTGGCGCAGTACTCGCCGAAGCTCATCAGCGTGCTGCCGAACGCCGGGCTGCCCGAGACGCGCGGCGACGAGGCGTACTTCCCCCTGGAACCGGCCGGGCTGGCCGACTGGCTCGACCGGTTCGTCAAGGACTTCGGCGTCAACATCGTCGGCGGCTGCTGCGGCACGACCAAGGAGCACCTCAAAGCGGTGTGCGACCGCTTGCACGGCCGCAAGCCTGCGACGCGCACGCCGACCCGCGTCGCCGCCGTGTCGAGCCTGCTGGGCACGACCGAGACGGTCATCGACAACCGGCCGCTATTGGTCGGCGAGCGGACCAACACCAACGGCTCGCGGAAGTTCAAGGAACTGCTCGAAAAGCACGACTGGAACGGCCTGACCGAGATGGCCCGCGCCCAGGAGCGCGAGGGCGTGCATTTGCTCGACGTGTGCGTCGATTACGTCGGCCGGGACGGCGTCGCGGACATGAAGCAGGTCATCCGCCGGTACAACGCGGTGCTGCAAAAGCCGATCATGATCGACTCGACGGAAGTCAACGTCGTCGAGGCCGCGCTGAAGCTCTGCTCGGGCAAGACGGTCATCAACTCGATCAACCTCGAAGACGGCCGGAAGACCCTCGACCCCAAGACGATCCTCGCCAAGAAGTACGGCGCGGCCCTGGTGGCACTCACCATCGACGAGGTCGGCCAGGCCGACACGGCGCAATGGAAGTTCGAGGTCGCCGAGCGGATTTATCGCATCGTCGTGGACGAGTACAACATCCCGCCGACCGACTTGATGTTCGACCCGCTGACCTTCCCGCTGTCCACGGGTCAGGAGCAGACGCGCAAGTCGGCGATGGCGACCTTCGACTCGATCCGCCTCATCAAGAAACATTTGCCCGGGGCGTTGACGCACCTCGGCCTGTCGAACTGTTCCTTCGGCCTGCTGCCGTACACGCGGCAAGTGTTGAACTCCGTCTACTTGCACTACGCCGTCGAGGCCGGGCTGGACTCGGCCATCTTGCACGCCGCCAAGATCATGCCACTGGCGAGTATTGACGCGGAGGGCAAAGAACTGTGCCGCCGGTTGCTGTTCGACGAGCGCGTCTTCAACGAGGCCGGGGACTGCGTCGAAGACCCGCTCGTCATGCTCATCGAGCACTACGCCGACAAGAAATCGACGGCCAGCAAGACCGAAAGCCTCGGCGAGACGGTCGAAGAACGCCTGCGCCAGGCGATCATCCAGGGCCGCCGCGAGACCCTCGTCGCCGACCTCGATTTGGCCCGCGAGACGTACACGCCGATCGACATCATCAACAAAATCCTGCTCGCCGGCATGAAGGTCGTCGGCGACCTGTTCGGCGCGGGCCAGATGCAATTGCCGTTCGTCTTGCAGTCGGCCGAGGTGATGAAAGTCTCGGTCGCGCACCTCGAACAGTACATGACCAAGGCCGACGGTCAGGAGAAGGGTAAGATCGTCCTGGCTACCGTCAAGGGGGACGTTCACGACATCGGCAAGAACCTCGTCGATATCATCCTGACCAACAACGGTTACAAGGTGTACAACCTGGGCATCAAGCAGCCGGTCGAGAACATGATCGCCGAGTTGCAGAAGACCAAGGCCGACGCCATCGGCATGTCCGGGCTGCTCGTGAAGTCCACCGTCATCATGCGCGAAGACCTCATCACGATGAACGAGCGGGGCCTGAACCCGCCGGTCATCCTGGGCGGGGCGGCGCTGAACCGGCGGTACGTCGAACAAGACTTGCGGGCCATCTACAAGGGCCAACTCTTCTACGGGGAGGACGCCTTCGAGGGCCTCCGCGTCATGGACAAGATCGCCGCCGACAAGCGGCTGGCCAGCGTGTCGCCGTCGATCCGCAAGGCCCAGGAGGGGGCGAACGCGGCCAAGCAGGCCGAGGCCAGCGCCCGCGCCGCCGCCAAGGTCTCGACCAATGCCAACCGCAATGGCCACCACGACGCCTTCGCCGGCGAGGGCCTGCGCACGTCCGCCAGCACCGAGCGCTCGCACACCCTGCCGCACGCCCCGAGCCTGCCGAAGCCGCCGTTCATCGGCTCGCAGGTGTTCACCGATTTCGACGTGGCCGAAGTATTCGAGTACGTCAACGAGCGGACGCTGTTCAGCAGCCAGTGGCAGTTCACCAAGGCCAAGATGAAGCCGGCCGAGTACGAGAAGTTAATGCGGGACGTGGCCGTCCCGACCCTCGCGCGGCTGAAGGCGCAGTGTCTGGCCGAGGGCATCCTGAGGCCGGCCGCGGTGTGCGGCTTCTTCCCCGCCGCGTCCGTCGGCAACAGCATCGCCATCTTCGCCGAGGACTGCGTCACCGAACTGCACCGGTTCGCTTTCCCGCGCCAGGACTTCGCCGACAACCTGTGCCTCGCGGACTACCTCGAACCGGCGTCCGACGGCCGGGCGGTGGACAGCCTCGGCCTGTTCGCGGTCACGGCCGGGCAGACCGTGAGCGAGGTGACCAAGCGGCTGTACGACGGCGGCCAGTTCACCGATTACCTGTACCTGCACGGCCTGGGCGTCGAGTTCGCCGAGGCGCTGGCCGAGTGCTTCCACCGGCGGATGCGGACCGCGTGGGGCATCCCGGACTCGCCGGACGTGCCGGTGAACAAGCTGTTCAAGGGGCACTACCGCGGCCGCCGGTACGCCTTCGGGTACCCCGCCTGCCCGAACCTGGAAGACCAGACCGGCCTGTTCTCGTTGATCGACCCAGGGCGCATCGGCGTCACCCTGACCGAGCAGTTCCTGCTCGAACCCGAGCAATCGACGACGGCCATCGTCTTCCACCACCCCGCCGCCAAGTACTTCAACGTCAACCGCACCGCCGAGGTGGTCGGGTCGACGGAGTAAAACCGATTTACCGCAGAGGGCACGAGAGGGCGCAGAGCAAGGCAAAAATCGAAAGGGCTAAAACCGAGTGGGTTTTCTCTGCGCCCTCTCCCCTGACCGACTGCCCTCGCGTCCTGCACAAGTGGTTCTAACACTGGTATTCTGTTTTTCTCCGCGCCCTCATGTGCCCTCTGCGGTGAATGGTATTTCTTGTGATGAATCCCGAGACCGCGATTCACATCGACAAGTTGCGCGTCCAGTACGGGCGGTTCGTCGCCGTGGACGGGCTGGAGTTGGAGATCCGCAAGGGCGAGCTGTTCGGCCTGCTCGGGCCGAACGGGGCGGGCAAATCGACGACCATCCGCGTGCTCATCGGCCAGCGGCGGCCGACCGGCGGGGCGGTCCGGGTGCTGGGCCGGGACATCGTCCGCGAGTGGGCGCAGGTCAAGCCGCTGTTCGGGTACGTGCCGGACCGCGAGAACCACTTCGAGGAGTTCACCGGCCGCCGCAACCTCGAGTTCTTCGCCGACCTGTACGGCGTCCCCCGGCTCCGCGTGCGCGACTGCCTCCGCATGGTCGAACTCGACGACTCGGGGGACACCGCCGTCGGGGCGTACAGCCTGGGCATGCGCCGCAAGTTGTTGCTCGCCCGGGCCATGCTGCACGAACCGCGGGTCCTCTACCTCGACGAGCCGACGGCCAACCTCGACATCCACTCGGCCGAAGTCGTCCACCGGATTTTGCGCGAGCGGGTCGCGGCCGGGGCGACGGTCGTGCTGACCACGCACGACATGGACGAGGTCGAGAAGATCTGCGACCGCGTCGGCATCGTGTGCAAGGGCAAGTTGGTCGCGCTGGACTCGCCGTTGAACCTGCGGTCGGCGCACACCGAGCGGAAGGCCGACGTGGTCGCCGCCGACGGCACCCGCCGGACGTTCGACCTGACGGCCGACGCCGACCGCCAGGCCCTCGCGGAGGTGGTGCGGTCGGGCACGGCGGTCAGCCTAAAGACCCGCGAGTTCGACTTCCATGCCACCTTCCTGAAGCTCACCGGCCAGAGCTTCGACTGAAGGAAGACGGAGCGTATGGTGCTGTAATATTTGCTACGCCGTGTAGTATTTACCGAGATGTGCGACACGACTGAATTGCCGCAAGTTGTCGCACTCAGTCAAGTTCCGCAGCTCAGCAGGGAAAGCCTTGAGGTGGTATCGGGGTTGCTCATTCGGGCGCACGAACTGTGCCGAAGAGACACGAAATCAGGGCGAACCCCATGACGACCGACGCTACGCTCGCCACTCGCCCCGACCTCCGCGACCGATTTCAACGACTCGCCGGGCAGTGGCGCGAGGAGTCGCAGTACATGTCGAACACCGGCCAGATGACGCTGTTGAAGTCCTACCTCGGCATCATCGGGATCGGCGAGCCGGCCGTCCCGCTCCTCCTGGAAGAGTTGAAACGGGACCCCGACTACTGGTTCCGCGCACTGGAAGCGATCACGCTCGAAGACCCCGTCCCCCCCGAAGACAAGGGGCGGCTCGATCGGATGGCCGCGGCATGGATCGACTGGGGCGTCCGGTCGGGACACCTCGCGTCATGAAAGCGGGTGCGGAGTTCCCCCGCCTCACGCCGGATAACCACCGGGAAACGAGTCCGCGCGACAAGGCGTACAACTGCATCGCCTGGGCCGTCGGGGAGATGAAACAGTGGTGGGAACCGGGCCTCTACTGGGTCCCGCAGGACTGGCCGACCGACGACCGGAGTCTCGGAGCCTTGGAGAGCCTCTTCTCGACGCTCGGGTACGTCGATTGCAACCTGGACGACGGGCTTGAGCCTGGATTCGCCAAAGTCGCGCTCTACGCGACCAGTGCTTTTGAGGGCACTCACGCCGCCCGCCAACTGCCGTCCGGAAAGTGGACGAGTAAGCTCGGTAAACTGATCGATATCGAGCACGACACCCCGGAAGTTATCGCCGGCGGGGAGTACGGTGAGGTGATGCAGGTCATGAAACGGGCCGACGCCCCCGCAGACCTCGGGCCGTGACGCGACGCCACCTTCCTCAAGCTCACCGGCCAGAGCTTCGACTGAGCGGTGGCTACTTCTTCGGCGGGTCGGCGGGCAGCTTGACCGATTTCCGCTGGAAGTGATAAACGACGTACCCCGACCCCTCGGCCGCGCTGAACTCGGTCGGCAGGCCCTTGTGGACGCGCGCGACCGGGGCATTCCGGGCCGCGTTGTCGGTGACGCAGAGCGTGAGTTCGTCGTCCTTCAGGCGGTAGATGCCCTCGATCCCGGCGTACGACTGCCCGTCGGGGTTCTTCATGGACACCTGGAACAGGTCGCGCTTACCGTACCGCGTCGGGTGGAGTGCGCCCCGCCACGACTGCCCGATCGCGTTGATCTCGACCGTCAGGTCGTCCCGGACGAAAAGCCCCCGCGTGGCCGCGTCGGTGATCGGTTTGCCGTCCTTCTCGCCGCCCGTACACTCCCACCGGCCGCCCCACAGCGGCAGCAACCGCTTGGCCCGCGGCAGGACGTACATCGTCCCCGACTCGCAATC
>JANYHV010000431.1 GCA_025362195.1 Fimbriiglobus sp.
GCCAGTGCAAGCTCCTCGACCTGGGCATCGTGCTCGTCGGCGGGGCGGCCGGCCTGACGCTGACCGGGGACGAGCGGGCGATCCTCGGCACGGCCGACTACCTCGCCCCCGAGCAGGCGATCGACAGTTCCCGCGTGGACGGGCGGGCCGACCTGTACGCCCTCGGCGGCACCCTGTACTACCTGCTCGCCGGCGCGCCGCCGTTCCCCGACGGCTCGACGCTGGGCAAGCTCATGGCCAAGCAGTACCGCGACCCGCCGCGGATCGACCGCCTCCGGCCCGACCTGCCGGCCGGCCTGGCGGACGCCGTCCACTGGCTGCTCGCCCGCAAGCCGGACGACCGCCCGGGGGCGGCGGCGGAGGCGGCCGCGGCGTTCGCCCCCTACGCCACGGTCGGCCCGGACTTCCTCGTCAAGCTGTTCGCCGACACCCGCCCGGCCGCCGCCCCGCTCCGCCCCGCGGCCGGCGGCGACCGCGGTCCGGAAACGGCCGGCACGCTGGACGAGTGGAGCGGCGCGCCGACCGACGCCGTCCCGCTCGACGCCTTGCGCACGGTCCGGCTGCCGACCGTCGAGACCCCGCCGACCCCACCGGGCGACTTCGACTTTACCGACGAGTCGCCGACCGCCGTCGTGGCCCGGGTCGATCTGCCGCACGGGTTCGTCGCCCCGTTCGGCGGCGCGGCGTGGTGGCGGCACCGCCGGGTCGTGTGCGGCGTGGCCGGCGGTCTGGCCGCGCTCGCCGTCGTCGCGCTCCTGGCCGTCGCTTGTTACCCCCGGTCCGGCCGGCCCCCGCCCCCGCCCCCCCCGCCGCCCCGAACCCCTGTCGGCAAGACCCCCTGACTCCCGCAACCGGTCCGCGCCCCCCGGTTAATCGGTAAGTCCGGCGAAATCTCCCCGGGAACCGTGCCCGACGCCCGGAAGTCTGTCCTAGGCTTGGGCCGAAATCCATTGCCCCGACGGTGAGTCCCGACGATGCCGCCTCCCGCCGACCTCGACGAACTGCTCGACCGCGTCCGCAAAAGCGGCCTCGCCCCGATGGCCGAAGTCGAGGCGATCGCCGCCGCCGCCGCCGACCACCCGGCCGGCCGGTGGACCCCGCCCGACCTGCTCGACCGCCTGGTCCGCGACCAGGTCCTGACGCCGTTCCAGGCCGACCGCATCGCCGCCGGGAAGTACAAGGGGTTCGTGCTGGGCAGTTACGTCATCCTCGGCCGGGTCGGGGGCGGGGGCATGGGCCAGGTCTACCTGGCCGAGCACGCCGAGATGCGCCGCCTCGTCGCCGTCAAGGTGCTCCCGGTGCCGCTCACCGAGGAGCCGCTGGCCCGCGAGCGGTTCCTCCGCGAGGCCCGCGCCGCCGCCGCCCTCGACCACCCGCACATCATCAAGGTGTTCGACCTGAACCGCGAGGGCCGGCTGCTCTACCTCGTGATGGAATACCTGATCGGCGTCAACCTCCAGGAACTCGTCGCCCGGGACGGCCCGTTGAGCGTGGAGGCGGCCGTCAGCGTCGCCGCGCAGGTCTGCCACGGCCTGGCCCACGCGCACGAGCGCGGCCTCGTCCACCGGGACGTGAAGCCGGCCAACGTGTTGCTCGACGCGACCGGGACGGCGAAACTCCTCGACCTGGGCTTGGTCCGGTCCGAGGCCGACGTGGACTCCCGGCTGACGGCCGAGTACGGCAGTGCGATCCTGGGCACGGCCGACTACGTCGCCCCCGAGCAGGCCGTGAACAGCTCGACCGTGGACGACCGGGCCGACCTGTACTCGCTGGGCGCGACGCTGTACTTCCTGCTCGCCGGCCGGCCGCTGTTCCCGGAGGGGGGCGCGGCGCAAAAGCTCATGTGGCAGCAGTGGAAGTTGCCCGAGCCGCTCGCCACCTTCCGCCCCGACCTGCCCCCGGGCCTGTGGGAGGTCGTGGCGAAGGCCATCGCCAAGCGGAAGGAAGACCGGCACCAGTCGGCCGTCGAGTTCGCCGCCGCGCTCGCCCCGTTCGGCCCGCCGGACGGGGTCCGGGTGCCGCCCCCGGCCGGGCTGATGCCGACCGTCCCACAGCGGCGGTGGATGACCGGCCCGTCGAGTCTGCCCGGCACGTCGACCTCCCTGACGAGCATTCGGCTGGACAGCGGCACGACGACCACGTCCCTGACGGTGACGCGGCTCCGCCAGGACTTTTACCGCGTCTCGTCGCCGTCGGTGATCTTCGACTTGCCCCCGGCGAACTCGGGTGCCGCGCCGACGGCCGGCCTGGCGAACGCCCTGCGGCCGACCCCGCCGATGACCGCCGTCCCGACCCCGCGCCGCCCGCCGAACCTCGCCGTCCCGCCGCCGTCCGCGGTCGCCGAGCCGGCCCCCCCGGAGCCGACCGCCCCCGAACCCGAGGAAGCCGGGGTGGCCGGCCCACTCCTCGCCGGCCTGACCGCCGGGATGCTCCTGACCGCCGCCATCGCCTTCGTCGCGCTCAAACTGCTGTAGCCATCGTCTTCGGCTCCGCCGCTCGCCGGGAGTCGTCAAAGTGGGGCGAGGATTTCGGCGACGCGGACGGCCGGGTGGCCGTCGGCGGTGATGACGCCCAGCCGGCCGTAGGTCACGCTGCCCGCCGGCACGCCCAGGACTTCGGCCAGGTCGGCCGGGAGGGCCGTGCGGAAGAACTGCACCGGCTGGATTTCGCGGAGCACGTCGTGCGCGATCAGGACGCGGCCGAGCGGCGTTTTCCCGGCGACGATCTCCGCGGCCACGGCCGGGTCGAGCCGGTCCAGGGCGACCGCGACCATGCCGAACTGCACCACCCGCCGGCCGGCCCGGAGGCGGAGCGCGATCTTGCGGGCGTACTCGTGCCCCGACCGCGCGACCTCGTGGACCTCGACCTCGACGGCGTCGTTGAAGTACGCCTCGACCGTCACGGTCATGTGCTGGGTGTGGACGAGCAGCCCTCGGTACGGCTCCGGCACGCCGTCGGCGGACACCGGCTCGGCGACGACGTGGAAGCGGTCGCCCGGGAACAGGGCGAAGAGACTGTCGAGGGTGAGCATGGCCGCGGGCCTCAGGGTGTGAAATCGAATACCGGCACGGGTCGGCCGGCCTTTCAGCGGAAAACGGTTGCTCCGGGCCGCGGAACCTGTTTACTGGGAGGGCTGGTTCTCTCCCCGCCGACCCTTCCGCGAGGTCTCCTCATGCGCCACGTCTTCGCCGCCCTGTTCCTGGCCGCGTCCGCCCTCCCCGGCGCGGCCGCCGACCCGTTCGACCAGTCGAAGGTGCCCCTCGAAGTCCCGCCCCCGGCCGGGTTCACCGGCAAGAAGATCGTGCTCGTCGCCGGGGCCAAGAGCCACGGCCCCGGCGACCACGAGTTCTTCGCCGGCACGGCCATCCTCATGGACCTGCTCAAGCAGACCCCCGGCGTCTGGCCGGTCATGGTCCGCGACGGCTGGCCGAAGGACGAAAGCGTGTTCGACGGCGCGGCCACGGTCATGTTCTACATGGACGGCCGCGGCGGGCACCCGGTCGTCCAGAAGGACCGCCTGGCCAAGATGCAGAAGCTCATGGACGCCGGCACCGGCTGGGTGAACCTGCACTACGCCGTCGATTACGAGCCGCGCCACGGCGACACCGTCGTCGGCTGGATGGGCGGCTACTACGACCCGCGCATTAGCACGAACCCCCACTGGGACGCCGAGGTGCGCAGCCTCCCCACCCACCCGACGACGCGGGGGGTGAAGCCGTTCACGGTCAACGACGAGT
>JANYHV010000281.1 GCA_025362195.1 Fimbriiglobus sp.
TGGTGGTTGACCCGAGGCCGTAGGTTGGCGAGGATCGTGCTCCATCGTGCGGGTCGTCGGCGGTGGCCGCGATGGCCGAACCAGGCGCTGCAGCCGACGGCGGGGGCGGGAAGGTTTCGCGTGCGTTGAGGCCCAGTCGCCCCCGCCGCGGCTGAGCTGGGTCGTTCGGCGTTTGCGAGACAGAAGGAGTCGCAAGTGATCGACCAGTTGCAGGCGGTGGCCATTGCGACGCGGTTCCTCGTGGGCGAGGAGCCGGGCATCGTCTTCCGCGAGGTGTGGGCGACCGAACACGCGGGGCGGTGGCTGGTGAGCTTCGGTATGGTGGACCCGCCGGACACGGTGGTGTCGCCCGGCGGCTGCGCGGTGGCGGTGGATGTCGAGGCGGGCCGGCCCGAGTGGCTGCCCACGCTGTAGCGCCGAACCAGGCGCTGCAGCGGACAGCAGGGGCCGTTCTGGTTCTCATGACTAAGCTGTCACTCGCGGCCCCTGCTGCCGCTGAGCTGGGTCGTTCGGCAGGCAGCACGCAGAGCGGAGCAGAGTGCGCGGCCAGGGCTTGATGCGCGGCCGGCGCGGAGCGAGGAGCGTGCTCCATCGTGCGGGTCGTCGGTGGTGGCGGCGATGGCCGAACCAGGCGCTGCAGCCGACGGCGGGGGCGGCAGTTTTCGCGCGCGTCGAAGCCCAGTCGCCCCCGCCGCGGCTGAGCTGTGTCGTTCGGCGGCAAGCCCGCTCCGCCCGGACGCGGCGACTGCGGGTTCCGGCCGCGGTGGCGGCGGACCCCGGCCCGCGCGGCGTGGCTCCGCCGGGCGGAGTGCATCTTGGGGGCAGCGCAGGGGCAGCAGCCGAACCAGGCGCTGCAGGCGACGGCCGGCAAAGCCCGGCCGCACCTGAGCTGGGTCGTTCGGCAGGCAGCAGAGCGGAGCAAGAACGCGCGGCCAGCGGTTGACGCGCGGGCGGCTCGGAGCGATGGGTGCGAAGAGCGGGCGGGTCTTGGGCGGTGGCGGCGATGGCCGAGCCGAACCAGGCGCTGCAGCCGACGGCGGGGGCAGCAGTTTTCACAGGGTTTGACGGCTCCTTCGCCCCCGCCGCGGCTGAGCTGGGTCGTTCGGCGGCCGGAGGTGATGCGTTGAGGAAGTATCGGTGCCTCATTCCGTTGTCAGCCGCTGTCGTCTTGGCCGCGATGGGGTGCGGTTCGTCCACCAAGAACATACCCGGCGACTCGATCATCCGCGAAGCCGACCGAGTGGAGGTATTCCGCGTGGGGTCCGAGCCGGCTGCAAGCGGCGCAGGGGAGGCGATCGGGGGGTACCCAATCCTCGCCACGGGCAAGGAGCTGGGAGCGGACTTCGCGGCTCGTCTGTCCAAAGTACTTCGCGGCGGGGGCGTGACGCGAAACCAGAAGAAGTGCGGGTTGGAGCCGGGGGTGGCGTACCGCTTGTGGAGCGGGGATCGCGCGGTTGAAGTGCTCGTCTGCTTCAACTGCGATGTCCTGTGGCCGCACGTGGTGGGCTCGCAGGCCGCGGCCCCGCACCACGAGTGGCAGGACTTCGACCCGGCCCGTGCGGAGCTGCTCGCCCTGACGAAGGAGGCCTTCCCGGACGACGCGGAGGTTCAGGGCTTACCCGAGCGTCGGAACTGATCCGGGTAATCAGCCCCGGCCGGCAAAGGCACGCCGAACCAGGCGCTGCAGCCGACACCGCCCAAAGCGGCGGTGCGGCTGAGCTTGTGCGTTCGGCGGCGTCGAGGAGGGCCGTGGCGTGCGCGAGGTGCGGGTGGAAGAAGAGATCATCGGCCACGCCATCGTGGACGCGATCAACACCTTCGTGCGGGAGGCGCTTGTGCCCCGGTGCCCGGAGCTGGAGGCGCTCGACGACGGGCTGGGCAGCGAGGTGATGCGGCTGAAGTACGAGGTGGCCGCCCGGTTCGCGGCCAAGTGGGCGGTGTCGCAGGTCAGCGACGAGGCGTAGCCGCAGACGCCGAACCAGGCGCTGCAGCAGACGGCGGGGGCACGATTGGTTTCTGGGATTCATAGCCTCAGCAGCCCCCGCCGCTGCTGAGCTAGGTCGTTCGGCGGCGGAGGGCGTCGATGCCGCGTACTCAGAAGCTGTACCACCGACTCGACATGTTGGAGGCCGAGATACGCTCGCGCCTCTTGCCCGCCCTGCGAGCCGCAGCCGAAGGCAAGCACACAAGGGTCTTCGATGTTGCTGCGTACAGCTTATCTCCCAACTGCTGGCCCGGCTGGCCGGAGACCGAAGCCCTTCTAGCTTTGGCGGACGAAGCGAAATCGCTACGGGGCAAACTCGGGGACTCAGCCGCTCGTGCGATTGGCGAGCGACTCCGGGCGTACTGCCGCCGGGCGATGGATGGATCGGACCATAACCGGCTCGGCACCCAGCGCCTGGCGGAACAGTTCCTGGTAGAGTTGGGTGAGCGAGTTGACCAACGCTAAGCACGCCGAACCAGGCGCTGCAGCCGACACCCCCAAGGCGGGGTGCGGCTGAGCTGGGTCGTTCGGCAACTCCGCTGGGGCGCGAATCCAGGGTTCTGGGTTTTCCACTGTTGCGTTCGGTCGTGCGGCCGTTCAGCCTAGCGGAGGCCAAGGCCGCCGCGTGGCTAACCTTGCTGCGGTCGGCCCGATTAGGCAGAAACCGCTTCTGTCTACTACTAGTTCGGCGGCAGGAGTGGCGGTCCGGCTTGCGACTTACTCGCACAGTCGCTACATGAATGCCGGTTAATCGTTCAGGGAGGAACAGCGATGCGATCTGACGGAATGGTTCTCACCCTCGGCTTCCTTCTGGCGGCATTCAACGTCGGAGCGGCGGAACCGCAAGATGAGCTCAAGAAGTTGGAGGGGACTTGGGTACTCACGAGCATGAAGTGCACAGGCTTGGACGACGACCCTGAACGGCTCAAGGGTCTGTGCATGTTCGTGATCGAAGGCGAATCGCTCGTAATCAAGAGCGTCAGCGACGGCGTTGTCAGCCAGAACCAGGCAGCGGCGCTGAAGCTCGATCCGTCCGCCACGATCAAGACCATGGACTGGACCATCCTCGAAGCCATTATCGGACCGCTCACGTCCAAGACCAATCCGGCCGTTCAGAGCATCTACGAACTCAAGAACGATGTCCTGAAAGTCTGCTGGACGAGTGCCCCTGGAAAACGGCCCGTAAGCTTCGATCTGAAACAGAAACACGATGTCATGGTCATCACACTGGCGCGTAAGAAGTAAAGCAGGCCGAACCAGGCGCTGCACCTGACGGCCGCCCAAAGCGGCGGCCGCAGGTGAGCTGTGTCGTTCGGCGGCGGAGGGCGACCGATGGGGCTGTTCCGCGAGTTCCTGCTGATCCTGGCCGGCGGGGGCGTCGGCTCCGTCCTGGGGGCCGGGTTCGGGGCGCTGGTCGGGGCCGTGTCGCCCGAGTTCATGGACGTACTCGCCCACCCGCACCCGGTCGGCACCCCGGAGCGGGTCGGGGCGGCGATGGGCATGGTCGGCGGGCTGCTGGTCGGGGCTGCCGGGATGGCGGCCGGCCGGCTGATCGGGGCGGCGCGGGCGTGGGCCGGGCTGCGGGATGGCTAGCGGCCGCAGACGCCGAACCAGGCGCTGCAGCCGACACCGGGGGCGTAACTGATTCTCGTGACAGCTAGCCCAGCCGCCCCCCCGGTGCCGCTGAGCTGGGTCGTT
This sequence comes from Fimbriiglobus sp., assembly GCA_025362195.1. GTDB lineage: Bacteria > Planctomycetota > Planctomycetia > Gemmatales > Gemmataceae > Fimbriiglobus. Next base: position 3,683 of record JANYHV010000281.1, read on the forward strand.
CGGCGGCGGAGGACGCACCGGTGGCAGCGCTGGCAACTGTCGGGACGCTGGTCCGCGTCACACCGTGGGACGACCTCCAGTACCGGCCTGGCCCTGACGCCGCCTGCGAGTTCGTCGCCGACCAGACGCCGTTTGTGTTCCGGGTCGAGGGCTGGCTTGAGGACGGGCACATCCGGTACGGGCTGCATGGCCCGGTTGCGGATGGGCCGGACCGATACCGGGGCTTGGTGTGCTCGATCCTCACCCGTGCGGACGGGAGCGACTGGCGGGTCGAGTCGTCCAGTTCGGCCAACTTCAAGGTCGGGCCTGGGACCGTCCGCCGGGATCACCGGTACGACTTCCGGCACCCCGAGGGCACGACCCTGGCGGGGTATCCGTGGGTGTCGAGGTTCGGGGAGGTCGAAGTGATCGGCAGCGCCCCAGACGCCGAACCAGGCGCTGCAGCAGACGGCGGGGGCATGTAGGCTTTCCCAGATTCGTAGCTCACTCGGCCCCCGCCGCGGCTGAGCTTGGTCGTTCGGCAGGCAGAGCGGAGCAAGAGTGCGCGGCGGGCGCTTGACCCGCGCGGAGCGAGGATCGTGCTCCATCGTGCGGGTCGTCGGCGGTGGCCGCGATGGCCGAACCAGGCGCTGCAGCCGACGACGGGGGCAGCAGGTTTCGCGTGCGTTGACGGCTCTTCCGCCCCCGCCGCGGCTGAGCTGGGTCGTTCGGCAGGGGAGGGTCGAGTTCGCCCGCGCTTGAAGTAACGTCATCCTGCCGCAAGGCGGCAACGTGAATCTGCTGTTGCGACTCGGGGCGCAGTGATGAGCAGGGGTGGGTAAGCTGGCCGCACCTGAATCCCCGAACTTCCGTGGTGGTAAAGCATGACATCTCGACTCGATTTGGCCGCGCGGTCGCCGGACGAAGCCGCGTTCCTGGCGTCCATCGTCGCCGACCTGAGCGACGACCTGCGAAGGCTTGTCTACGCCGACTGGCTAGACGAGCGCGACGACCCGCGCGGCGACTACTTGCGGCGGTTCGTCCAGAGCGTCCGTAGCAATAGTGAGGTTCCGGACCCGGACGGGCTGCCGGCCAATTGGCTGGCCGTCACCGGCGTCGCGCTTGAGGCCGACCTTCGGCTCGCGGGCCTGACGGCCCGCCGGTCGGAGTACCACACGGCCGCCCTGCCAATGGTCGCGCTCTCCGTTACGATGTGCCACGAGGGCGAAATTCCGCCCGGCGGGACCAAGTTCGGCGGACGCCCAGACCTGCCCGCCGGGGCCGAGTGGCCGCGCGCCGACGACGGCAGCCCGCTCAGCTTCGTGGCCCAGTTCGACTTGAGCGAAGTCGCCCGGACGGTCGCCGGCCGACAACTTCCGCCAGACGGGCTGTTGTCGTTTTTCCTGTACAACGACTACGCCAACGACGAACTTGGGGACACCGGCCGCGGCACCGCCGGCGGCGCGCGGGTGGTCCACACCGACCCCGGAGCCGGCCTGTCCCGACTGGAGGCTCCGGACGAGTTAGACGCCGACAGGGGCGGCGATCGGCCGGTCTGCCGGGTCACCCTGTCGGACGCGCTCGACGCGCCGGACCCCAAGGACGTGGCAGATAAACACATGACCGAGTCGATCGCCGCTTACCAGCGTGGGGAGGGCTTTCCCGGGCCGCAAAGAGACGCGCGGTTCGGGCCGGACCGGCCGGGTCCATTCCCCCATCACTTGTTCGGACACACAAGGGGCACCGTCTGCGTCACCGAGGACATCATCCCCGGCCCGGACTGGCTGCTGCTCGCCCGGTTCGGGTCGGACGACACAACCGGCCTGGGCTGGGGCGACGGCCACCCGCTGTTCTGGCACATCCGGGCCGATGACCTGCGCGCCCGCAACTTTGCTCGTACGACCGCCGTGGACGGCTGACCCCGCCCGTTCGGCCCTACTGCTCGCGTCCGCCAGCGGTGCCTGCCGCGGCTGGGTGTGCCTCGAACAGGCCCTCGAAACCGAGTCCGTCGCGGTTCGCACGCGGTGGCGGGGGAGGCGGCGAATCCCCCCACAGTCGGCACGGAACTCGTACTCGCCATGTCCTAGATTCGGTTCGCCCGCGCGGGCCGGGAGGGGCGAGGTCGCCTTCCTTGGGTGGGCCGCAGACGCCGAACCAGGCGCTGCAGCAGACCGCCGGGGCGTGACGGCTTTCCGAGGTTCAACGGCTCTGCAGCCC
>JANYHV010000299.1 GCA_025362195.1 Fimbriiglobus sp.
GCCACGACGTCCACGACCTGCAACTGCTGCCCAACGGCAACGTCCTCACGCACACGTCGCCCACCACGATCGTCGAGGTCGCGCCAGACAAGTCGATCGCCTGGACCTACGAGGCCAAGCCGAAGCCGGGCGTCAAGCGGATCGAGGTCCACGCCTTCCAACGCCTCCCCGACGGCCGCACCATGATCGCCGAGTCGGGGAATTGCCGCATCGTCGAGGTGAACGCGGCCGGGAAAATCGTCTTCGAGATGCCGCTCGACCTGCCGAAGCCGGACGCCCACCGCGACACGCGCATGGTCCGCAAGCTCGCGTCCGGCAACTACCTCGTCTGCCACGAGTCGATCGGCACGGTCCGCGAGTACGACCCGGCCGGCAAGACGGTCTGGCAGTACAAGCTCGACCTCAACAACCGCCCGCGGTCCGGTGGCCACGGCGTCGAGGGCCACGGGACCGAAGTGTACGGGGCGATTCGCCTGCCGAGCGGCAACACGCTCATCGCCGGCGGCAACGCCAACCGCGTCATCGAAGTCACGCCCAAGGGCGAGGTCGCCTGGTCGGTCGAGCAGACGGAATTGCCGGGCATCACGCTGGCCTGGGTGACGACGCTGCAACTGCTGCCGAACGGCAACGTGGTCATCGGCAACTGCCACGCCGGCCCGAAGAACCCACAGTTGATCGAGGTGACGCGCGAGAAGAAAGTCGTCTGGACCTTCCGCGATTTCAAGACCTTCGGCGACAGCCTCGCGTCGGCCGTGGTCCTGGACGTGCCGGGCGTAGTCCGGTAAGTGGAGCGAGATGGTTTTGTTCGCCCGCGGCGGAGCCGACCGATAACGGAGGTACTGAGGTGAAGCGTCGGACTGTTGGCATCCTGGTCTTCCCGGACATCGAAGTGCTGGACTTCTGCGGCCCGTTCGAAGTGTTCAGCCTCGCCCGGCTCGACCCCGACACGCGCCGCGAGGAGCCGTTCGTGGTGTCACTGGTCGCCGCCACGCTCGACCCGGTGCGGGCCACCGGCGGCCTGCGGGTGCTCCCCGACTTCGGGACCGACAACTGCCCGCCGATCGACATCCTGGTCGTCCCCGGCGGCTCCGGCACGCGGCCTCTGTTGGCCGACACGAAAATGATCGACTGGGTCCGCTCGCGGGCCGGCGTCGCCGAACTCGTGACCTCGGTCTGTACGGGGGCACTCCTCTTGGGGCGTGCCGGGTTACTCGACGGGAAACGCTCGACGACCCACTGGCTGGCCCTCGACTTGTTGGAGCAGTCGTTCCCGGCGACTCGCGTCGTCCGCGACGAGCACGTCGTCACCGACGGCACCCTGGTCACGTCGGCCGGGATCTCCGCCGGGATCGACATGGCCCTACTGGTCGTCGCCCGGTTGTGCGGGGACACGGTCGCGCGGCAAACGGCCGAGTACATGGAGTACCGGTTCACGGCCGACAACCGGCGACGGGTTGACGTGCCCCCCGCCGAACGGCCGACCAACATGTCGTGAACCCCGCCGGGGGGTCGCCGGCACCTTTTGCCCAACTTGCCGGGGCGGGCGTTTCGGGGCTTGCCGCGCTCGCCCGATTGGCACGTTTAAGCGCACCGGCGCAACCGTCGTCAACGGGTGCAAAGGCGCGAGATTTCGCCCCCTGCCTGAATCACTTTTCCTACCTACTCCCCGTGCATGGCGCATCTTAACGGTAAGCACAACGCACCGAACGCTCGGACTTGCGGCGACCAGGATTGTCGTCGCGGCGGCGGTGAAAGTGTGGAACCCCGGTCTTTCTGGAGATAGCAATGTCCATGCGCCAACTGAAAGTGTGTACGCTGACCGCCGTGATGGCGGGCTTCGTCAGCAGCGTGAGCGCCGCCGACGAGAAGGCTCCGGCCGCGGCCGCCCCGGCCGCCGTCGCCGCCCCGATGGTGTCCGCCCCCGCGGCCGATTGCGGGGCCCCCTGCGGCGTCAGCGGGGCCACGATGGGCACCGCCGGCGGCTGCGGCTCGACCGCCCCGGCCGGTAGCTACGTGACCGTCCGCGAGACGGTGTACGAGAACGTGTCGGTCCCGGTCACCCGCACCGTCATGCAGCAGCAAAGCCGCACCGAGACGTACACAGCCTACAAGACCGAGAACGTCACCGAAGCCCGCACGGTGACCAAGATGGTCAGCCGCCCCGTGACCGAGACGGTCATGGAAACCCGGACCACGATGGTCCGCCGGCCGGTCACGGAAACCCACATGGTGACGAAGAACGTCACCGAGCGCGTGCCGGTCACCAAGACCGTCACCGTGAACGAGACGAGCTACGTGACCGAGCAAGTGGCCGAGATGCGGTCCCGCGTCGTGAAGAGCACGAGCAACGTGTCCGAGGAGATCAACCTCGGGCCGTCCATCCTCGACCGCTTCAAGGCGTTCGGCCACCCGTGCTACTGCCCGTGCCCCCGCACCCGGACGGTCTGCAAGCCGGTCACGACGTGCGAGACGGTGTGCGAGCCGGTCACGGTCTGCAAGAAGGTCGCCGTCTGCACCCCGGTGACGAAGACGATCTGCACCTACGAGTGCGTGACCAAGTGCGTGCAAGTGCCCTGCACCACGACCCGCATCGTGTGCGAGCCGTGCACCACGACCGTCCCGGTCTGCAAGACCCGCATCGTGTGCGAGCCGGTCACGACGACCGTCAACGTGTGCGTCGCCAAGTGCGTCCCCTACCAGGCCACCCGGACGGTCTGCGTCAGCGTCCCGACCTGCGTGACGGAGATGGTGACGAAGTGCGTCGCCAAGGTCGTCGAGAAGCAAGTGTTCGTCGCGGCCCCGGCCTGCGGCAACGGTTGCGGGGCCGCTAACGGCTGCGGCAACGGCGACGCCTGCGGGTCCGCCGCCGCGAGCTGCGGCTCGAACGCCTGCGACCCCTGCGCCCGGCCGGCCTTCGGCTCGCGGATCAAGGGCATCTTCGCCGGCCTCAAGGGCAAGCTCGGCGGCCTCTGCCACAAGAGCAGCGACTGCGGTTGCTCCGCCCCGGCCGCCCCGGCCTGCGGCGGGTGCAGCTAAGCTAACCAACTTCGGTCGGCGGGTGTGACACCCGCCGGCCTCCGATCGACCCCGGTTTCGGCCGGGGTTCTTTCGTTGACGGGGCCGGGCGTGTAGCATGACCGTACCGCCCTCCCGGAGTCTGCCCATGTCCCGCGGCCTGCTGACCCTCCTCGCCGGCCTGCTCCTCGCCCCCGGCCCCGCCCGCGCTGCCGGCATCGGGTCGGGCCTCGATCCGGACCTCGCCGTGCCGTACCGCTGGCGGGTCGTCGTCCAGTTCGCCCCCGGCCCGCTGTTCACCCCCGCCTTCCGCGCCCAACTCCTCTCGGACACCCGCGCCGCCCTCCAGCCGACCCTCGGCGCACTCGGCACCGTCGAAGTCCTCGACCTCGCCGCCGTCCCCGACGCCGCCCGCGACCCGCTCACCCGCGAGTTCGCCCTGACCGGCTGGGCGGCCCTCGACTCGCCCAAGTTCCGCGAGCTGACCGGCGTCAAGACGCACTTCCTCAAGCTCGCCGCCGACCGCGGCGCGATCAAGCTCGAAGCCCGCCAGCACGACGGCAGCACCGGCCTCGCCCTGCCCGTCTTGCGCGTCAAGGAAACCCGCGACCCGCAGACCGTGAACCGCCTCGCCGGCCTGCTCCTCGCCCGCGACTTCGGCCCGACGGCGACCGTCGAAGTGCCCGACAAGGAGTCCGACACGGTCACCGTCCGCTTCCGCGGTGGGGCACTGCCCGGCCTCGACCGGCACCTCAAGATCGGCGACGTGCTGGTCGTCAGCGAAGTGTACGAGCAGCGCCGCCCCGACCCGCCACAGTTGACCTCGCGGACCCGCCCGAAGGTCGCGGAAACCCTGCCCCCGCTGCACGTCGCCCGGCCGCGCGAGTACACCCTGCTCCGCCTCGAAACGATGCCCGAGGCCGGCGTCGCCCGCTGCCGCGTGCTGACCCGGTTCAGCACCGCGTTCACCATCGCCCGCACGCTGCTCGGCGTCCGCGCGATGAAGCTGGCGACGACCGAGGCCCCCGTCGAGTTGCGCATCGTCGATCAGTCCGGACGCCCGCCCGCCGCGAGCACCCTGCTGCAAGTCCGGGCCAGCGACGTCGGCTTCCTGCCGACCGCCGAGCCGCGCGACCGGCTCGACTTCCGCGACGGCCTGTTCCGCTCCGGCCGGCCCCTCCGCAACGTCGCCTGCGTCGTCGTCACCGTCGGCGCGGCCCAGCAACTCCAGTACTTCCCCGTGCCGATCCTCGACGGCCAGCCGGTGACGCTGAAGTTCCCCGTCGATCCCAAGCTGGCCGCCCTCGTCGAGTACGAGAACCGCCTCGACGGCCTGTCCAGCCGCCTCCGGGCCGCCCAGGACACCCAGCGGACGCTGGTCGAAGAGTTGACCCGCCTGATCGTCGCCGGCAAAAACCCGCAGGCCCTCGAGCGCGCCGTCACCGGCCTGCTCACGCTCGAAGGCCTCGACAAGGAACTCGCCGCCCTGCTCGCCGCCCTGCGCCTGCCGCCCGAAGCGACCGCGGCCGAATCCGCCGCCGCCCTGGCCTACGCCGACGCCGGCTTGAAGGCCCTGCGCGACGGCCGGCCCGGCATCGCCGCCAAGGTCGAGGAGCTGCGCAAGTCGATCGGCACGACCACCGACCCGGCCAACTTCGAGCGCGCGTTCGCCGCCAAGGAGCGGGCCTTGAGCATCCGCCGGGCCGTCGAAGCGGGGGACATCGACCAGGCCCTGGCCGAGTACGACCTGCTGTACGAGTTGACCAAGCAGGACGCGACGAAGGAGCTGAAGGCGAAGCTCGAAGCCGAGTGGAAGCCGCGGTCCCCCGAGCACAAGAAGGCCCGCGACTTCGTCCTCAACACCTGGCGGCAACTGGCCGACCCGGCGGCCCACGCGGCCCACCTCGACCGGCTCGCCGACGCGGCCAAAACGATGACCGACAACCAGGACCGCCTCGGCCTGCGCAACCTGCTCACCGCCCTCGACCAGACGTACACCAAGCTCAAAGACGCCCTCGACCGCCTCGACCCCCAGACCGACAGCGACAAGCCGACCATCGACCAGATCAAGGAACTGACCCCCGCCCTCCGCAAGATCGAAACCGAAGCCATCGCCGCCGTCGCCAAGATCGAGAAGCCGCGCTAACATCTTAAATTGCAGATTGCAGATTGAAGATTGAAGATTGCGGAACGGAGTGGTGATTTGTCGGGCGGTTTAGATTCTTCAATCTTCAATCTCCAATCTTAAATCTGCAGGACATGCCATGCCCCACCCGTACCGACTCGCCGACGAAGCAACCATCCCCTCGCCGGCGCTCGTCTTCTACCCCGAGTTCATTCGGCGGAACGTCGCGCGGGTCGTCGAAATGGCCGGCGACCCGGCGCGGCTGCGGCCGCACGTGAAGACGCACAAGTCGCGCGAAATCGTCCGCCTGCAACTCGCTGCCGGCGTCACCAAGCACAAGTGTGCGACGATCGCCGAGGCCGAAGTCCTCGCGTCGGCCGGTGCCCCGGACGTGCTCCTCGCGTACCCCGTCCTCGGCCCGACCGCGGACCGCCTGGCCAAGCTCGCCGCGCTGTTCCCGGGCACCCAATTCTCGGCGCTCGTGGACGGCACAGAAAGCCTGGCCGGGTTGAGCAGCGCAGCCCGGGCGCACCCCCTCGGGGCGTTCCTCGACTTGAACGTCGGCATGGACCGCACCGGGGTCATCATCGGGAACGCGGCCGCCGACTTGTACGCCCGGACGGCCGCCACGCCGAACCTGACGCCGCGCGGCCTGCACGCCTACGACGGCCAAAACCACCAGGGTCTACCGGCCGACCGCGCCGCCGCCGTCGAAGCCACGCTCCGCACTGTTTTGGCTTTCCGCGACCGACTGCACCGCGAGGTCGCCCCCTGCGAAGTCGTCGTCTGTGGCGGCACGCCGAACTTCCCGATGTACGCCGCGCTGACCGCCGTGCCCGGCCTCGAGTGCTCGCCCGGCACCTACGTGCTGCACGACCACGGCTACGGCAGCCGCTACCCCGACTTCACCGGGATCACGCCGGCCGCTGTGCTACTCACCCGCGTGATTGCGAAGCCGACGCCGACCCGGGTGACCCTCGACCTCGGCCACAAGGCCGTCGCCGCCGACCCGCTGTTGGCGAACCGCGTCCGCCTGCTGGGCGTGCCGGACCACACCGTCGTCGGCCACAGCGAAGAGCACCTGATGATCGAGACGGCCCACGCCGCGGCGTTCGACATCGGCCGAGTCGTTTACGCCCTGCCCGGCCACGTCTGCCCGACGTGCGCCCTGCACCGCGAGGCCCTGATCGCCGAAGGCGGCCGCGTCGTCGGGGCGTGGGCGATTGCCGCCCGGGACCGCCTCCTCACGGCGTAGGCTTGAGCGCGGCCGTCACCGAACCGGGGTTCTGGCCGGCGGCCGACAGGGCGTTGAAGTGATCGACCAACGCGGGGAGTTGCGCGACCGTCCGCACCACGGCGTGCGCCCCGGCCTGTTGGAAGCGCGACGCGACGACCTCCCGCCGGCGGGTCCGCTCCGGGCCGTCGAGCGCGGCGAACTCGGCCTCCGTCAGCCCCATCTCGCTGCTGCTGTCGAGCACCCCGACGGTCCAGACGCCGGCGTTCAACCCGTCGGCAATGTCCACGACCGTGTCGCCGACTTTAACGACCGCGGCCGGCGGGTAAACGCCGACGGCTTCCATCGCCCGGAAGATCATCCACGGCGCGGGCCGGCCGGCCGGCACTTCGTCCGCACAAATCGCAAAGTCGGGGCGATAACCTTGGTCCGCCGCCAACCGGGACACGACATCGGCAGCGGCCTGAAAATAGCCCGTCGTCCCGGCAATCTTGATGCCGGTGACCTTCAAGGATTCCATACAGGCCAACGCGCCGGGGATCAAGGTCGAGTGCCGGGCGGCCGCCTCGACTTGGAGCGGCGTGACGAGTCCGTACAGGTCGGTCACGTCCGCTTCGCCCCAGTCCCGGCCGTGAGCCGCCCGCCACCGCGCCGCCAGTCCGGGCAACTTGAGCATCGCGCGGAGGTGGTCTTTCTTGTGCAGCCCCATCGGCCCCCGCGCCTCGGCCACCGTCACCGCGACCCCCCGCGCGGCGAACGCGGACGCGAACGCCCCGGTCGGCGCGAAGCAGCCGAAATCGACCGTCGTCCCGGCCCAATCGAACACCACCGCGCGGACGTTCAGGCTCATAGTTCACTCGTATTCGTGGCGTTCGGTGCGTCGTGGGAAGCCCACCAGTCCTCGGCGTGGCCGAAGGCGAGCGTCATGCCCGCGCCGCCGACCCCCGACACGATCACGCACCCCGGCCGCGGTTCGAGGTACGTCACCCCCTGCGTCGGGTGCTTGGCGTAAATGCCCGACCAGCGCCGCGCAATCCCCGGGTCCGGCAGGTCGATGAGGCGGCCCAGGTAGTCGAGAATCAGGCGGTCGATCCGGTCGCTGTCGAAGGGCGTGATGTCGCCGTCGTACTCGTGCGAATCCCCAATCACGATCTCGCCCGCCGAGTTTTGCGCCGCCATGACGTGAATACCGAACTGGAAGTATTCGGGGTACTCACTTTTCAGCCAAGTCTTTAATGCGCCGAGCGACGGACAAACCTCGAAGGACTTGTAGTGCGCCAGTGTCAGTCCGCCGACGACGTGAACGCCGAGTGCGGCCCCGCCCGGTTGCGGGGCGGTCGCCAGCATCTGCAGTTTGCACCGCCGCAACCCCGACGCGGCGTACTCGGCCGGGAATAGCGTCGAGAAGTCCGCGCCCGAGCAGACGAACGCCCGGCCGACCCGCCACGCCGCGCCGGTGGCCGCGGTCAGCGTCGGCACGTCGGCGCGGACGATGGTCGTCCCGGGGAAGAAGGCCACGCCGTGGCGTGCGGCGAGGAACGCGCGCAACTGCCCCGGCACGGCCCGCGGTTCGACGACGTGTTCCGTTGGACTGGACAGGCCGCCGCGGAGGCCGTCCGCCCGCACCATCGGAAAGCGGCGGACGGTTTCGCCCGCGTCGAGCCACTCGTACTGGACTTCCGGCGAGCGCTCGACGAACTCGTGCAGTACTTGCTCTTCGAGCGCGTGCCGGGCCAGGTGCAGCGAGCCGCGTCGCTCGACCCAGACCCCGGCCTCGGCGGCCAGTTCTTGCCAGCGGCGGAGACTGCGCAGCGCACGCCGGTAGTCCGGGCCGGGCGGTTGGCCGACGGGCCAGACCATGCCGAAGTTGCGGACCGTCGCCCCCTGGGCGTGGCCGTCCCGCTCGAACACGGCGACGCCACGGCCGCGGCGGGCCGCTTCCCAGGCGAACGCCAGCCCGACGATGCCGCCGCCGATCACGCCGACTTCGTAGTCCACGGCCATGCCCCGGTCCTCCGCGTTCAAGACCGGCCGGCCGTGCTGCCGCGCACGAGAAGTTCGCTCGGAATCACGACTTGAACGGCCGCGCGGGTCGGATGAACCCGGCGGTCGCGGAGCAAGCGGACGGCCTGTTCGGCCATCGCCTCGCCGGGGTACGAGAAGGTCGTCAGCCCGCCCGGCAGGAACTCGCCGACGGGCAGGTTGTCGAACCCGACGACGGCCACGTCCTGCGGGACGGACTTGCCGCGGTGCATCAACTCGACAATCAGGCCGACGGCGGTGTAGTCCGAGAAGCAGACGACGGCGTCGAGTTTGTGCCGCAACACGCCGTCGCACAGGGCCTGATACGACGCCTTGTGGTCGGTACTGTACTGCGCACGCAGGACAAAGTTCGCGGGGGCCGGGATCTGCCCGTGCAGGGCGTACAGGTAGCCGGCCAGGCGGCTATTGTGGCTGCTGGTCGCGCTCGCCACGACGATGCCGACGCGGCGGCGGCCGAGGCCGAGCAGGTGCCGGGTCGCGGCGACCCCGCTGCCGAAGTCGTCCATCGTGACGAGGTCGCACGGCAGGCCGTCGGCCCCTTCCAGGTTCCGCTCGATCAGGCAGACCGGCAGGCCGGCGGCCCGGCACCCGGCGAGGAAGGTCCGCTCGACCTGCGTCTCGGATTCGCTGACGCGGTTGGGCAAAAGGACGACGCCCGGCGTGCCGCGCTCCAGCGCCGCGGTCGCGGCCCGCTCGGCGTCGGCCGGCGTCAACCCGGGGCGCAGGTCGAAGGCGTCGGTGTCGAACTGCATCGGGTCGCGGCGGGCCAGGGCCTCGAACCCGCCGCGGACGACGGTCTCGGTGAGCGACCGCCACGGGCCGGGCGTGAGCCGCAGGCACAGCGCCCACCGCTCGACGTCCGCCGGGGGCACCCGGAAGCACCCGGACCGCTCGACCGTCTGGATCAGCCCCTTGTCCCGGAGGACCTGCAGCGCCCGGGACGCGGTGACGACCGAAACCTTGTACTGCGCAGCCACCCCGCGGACGCTCGGCATCCGCCCGTCGCCCCACTCGCCGTCCAGAATTCGCGCCTCCACGAGGAGGGCGATCGACGCGTACTTCGGTCCGGCGGTCACGGTTTTCACGACCAACATCCTTCGGGCGGAACGACCGGCGGGGGCTACTTCTTCATCTCGAAGGCGTCGAACATGCGGTCTTCGAGGTCGTACACTTTACCCTCCAACACGTTATCGAACACGTTGAAGTAGCAGTAGTGGTAATCGACGCGGTTCTGGTTCTTGAAGAACGTCGGCGTCGGGCCGAACGGTTCGAGCTTGCCACCGCCGCCGCCGGAGGTCAGGTAGACGACGCCACTGCGGTCCACTTTGCCGTCCTTGACCGGGTGCGTCCGCTCGTAGAAGTGGACGTGGCCGTTCATGGCGAGATCGACCTTGTGCTTCTCGTACAGCGGGATCAACGCCTTCACCTTCAACTCGCCGAGCGTCGAGCCGCCCTTAAAGGTGTCGCCGTAGTCGTCCGCGTCCGACGTGTAACACGGGTGGTGGTGGTAGCAAATCTTCCACTTCGCCGTCGAGGCGCTCAAGGCCTTGTCGAGCCATTCGTACTGCTTGGTGCCGGGCAGGATCGGTTGGTTGCTGTCCATCGAGAAGAAGTCGGCGTTGCCGTAGCTGAACTGGTAGTAGTTTTCGGGCGCGGGCAGGCTGAAGTACTGGTAGTAGTTGGCGTGGTTCTTCTCGTGGTTGCCGATGCACGGGTACAGCGGCACGCGGCTGAAGAGTTCGGCGCACGGCTTGAACAGTTCGTCGGTCCACTCCTTGCGGTCGGGGCCGTTATCGACCACGTCGCCCATGTGTAGCACAAAGTGCGGCCGCCGCTCCCACATCAGTCCGGCGAGCTTGCCGGTCACCTTGGGGTTCTTCTGCGTGTCCCCGATGACCGTGAAACTGAAGGCCTGCGACGAGTCGCAGGCGGTCGTGAAGGTGAGCAACTTGCTGGCGACGGTCGCCGCCCCGGCGGCTTCGCAGGTCACCTGGTAGAAGTACTTCGTGCCCGGCTGAAGGTTCTCCAGCCGGAGTTCGTGCATGGTCCCGGGCTGGCCGGTGGCGGTGCCCTTGAGTGCCGCCGTCAAGCCGTACCGGACTGTGCAGGTCAGCGGCGCGGCGGTCTCGGCCATGACCGTGATCGCCGTCTTGGTCGCGTGTTGCAAGTACGGGCCGACGGCGAACTCCACGGCCGTCGGGGCGGGCGGCGGGGCCTTGTCGTCCACGGCGCGGGCTTCGCCCTGCCAGGCCCCGCGGGCCAAGGCGAGGGCCAGGAAGACGGCCGCGCAAAGCGTCGTGCCGAGGACGCGGGTTTTGGTCGTGGGTCGCATCGGTCACCGTGCCGGGTTGTCCTGTCCGGGGTCTGTACCACACCGGTGAGACTAAGCGGGGCGAGTGCCGGCGTCAAACGCCAACCGGTCCAGTTTCACCGATGTTTCTTATACGCCGCGGTCCGCGGCTCCGCCGGAGTTCTCATCCGCCGAAACTGAGGCTAGCCCGGGTCAGGGTGCCGCTGACGCCGGCGACCAGGTCGAAGATTTCGAGCACCCACAGGCCGCGGGCGGTCGCGCCGTCGAAGGTACTCAGCGGCTGCTCGGGGCGGTAACTGTTGCCGGCCGCGTCGTCGCGGAATGTTGCGTTGCTCAGACTCGACCCTTGTGCGCCACGGCGGTTGACGAGCGTCACCTTGCGGCCGTCGGGGGCCGTGAGGCGGACGCTCAGGTCGCTGACGCGGCCGTGGACGGCGTCCAGGGTCACGGCCAGGTTGCTCACGACTTGACTGTCCGGGACGTAAATCTCGACTCGCGTCGTCCGCCGGTCGAGGATCGCCCGCGGCGTCCCGGCAGTGTACGTCGCCCGGGCCGGTGCGGGTGCCGGCGGCGGACTGGCCGGCGGCACGGTCGGCGGGCTGACGGGCGGGCCGTTCAGCGCGGCGGTCGTCGAGTACGCGCCGACGGTCAGTGTGTAGACGCCGCCGGCGGACTGGTTTTTCGAGAACATGAGCGTGAACCGGGTGCCGTTCGAGCCGCCGACGGGGATTACGGCCGAGACCGCGACCGGTCCCCCTGGTCCGGTCACCACGGCCCCGATCGCGGCGGGATTCACGGGCCGGCCGAAGGTCACCGAGACGCGGTCGAACTGGCCGGCCCGCGCCCCGCCGAAGGTCGCGCTGACGACCGCCGGGGTCACCGTCACGGGCGGGGCCACGGGCGGGGTTGCGGGCGGCGTGGCGGGCGGGGTTGCGGGCGGCGGAACGACGACCGGCGGGGGGCTGGTCGGGGCGTCGAGGAGGCGGGCCAGGTCGAGCCGGCCGCCGGTGACCGTCTTGCCGATCAGGCTGGCGTCGGCGGTCACTGAACTGCGCAACTTGGCGAGCACCTGGCGGTAGGTCCAGTCGGGGTGCGCGTCCCACAGCAGCGAGATCGCCCCGCTCACCATCGGGGCGGCCATCGACGTGCCGGACAGGAGGCCGTAGCGGCCGCCGGGGAGAGTGCTCAGGACGTTGTCCCCCGGCGCGGCCAGGGTGACCGTCGTCGCGCCGAAGTTGGAGTAGTTCGACAGGCCGCCGGCCGCGTTGGCCGCGGCGACGGTGACGACGTTGTCGGCCTGCGTCACGTAATTGGCCGGGTAGAACGGGGCCGCGTCGTTGTTCGAGGCGTAGTTGCCGGCGCTGCTGACGACGATGACGCCGGCGTGGGCCGCGCGGGTGATGGCGTCGGCGAGCGCGGGGTCGTAGTTGCCGCCGCCCCAGCTCTGGTTGATGACCTTCGCGCCGTGGGCGACGGCGTAGTTGACCGCCCGCACGGCGTTGCTCGTCAGGCCGCCGTCGGGGCCGATGAACTTGAGCGGCATGATGCGGGCGTGCGGGTTGATGCCGCTGCCGCCGACGCCGTTGTTGCCGACGGCCCCGATGATCCCGGCGATGTGCGTGCCGTGGCCGAGGGCGTCGGACGGGTCGCCGGTGTTGGCGACGAAGTTGACGCCGTGGACGTCGTCGATGATGCCGTCGCCGTCGTCGTCGAGGCCGTTGCCGGCGACCTCGCCGGGGTTGGTCCACAGGTTGCCGGCCAGGTCGGGGTGCGTCACGTCGATCCCGCTGTCGATGACGGCGACGACCGTCCGGCCGGTGCCGGTGCTCACGTTCCAGGCGGCCGGCGCGCCGACGGCGCGGAGCCAGTCCTGGCCGGCGAAGTCGGGGTCGTTGGGGGTCGCGGCAAGAGTGATCTTCGCGTCCGGGGTCGCCGACTTGACCCCCGACAGGGCGGCCAGTTTCGACTGCGCGACGGCGAGCGACTGGCCCTCGTGCAGGTTGACCGCGTAGACGCCGAAGCCGACGGCCTCGAAGTCGATGACGCCGGGGGTGCCGCGCAACCCGGCGGTGCGGATCGCTTCGGGCACGATCAGGCCGAACGTGACCAGCAGGCGGTCCGGGGCGACGCCGGCGGACGGGGTGACGCGGTCTTCGAGGGACTGGAGGCGGGGGGGCGGGCGGCGCGCGGCCATGCGGGGAACTCCGGTGGTCAATCTTGGGGCGGTCGGCCGGGTCGGGGCGGTTGTGCGCGGCGTGCCGGACGTGCGAATCCTAATGCCGGTCCGGCCCCGGACTTGAGCGAAAACCATTGTTCAGCGGGGAACGGTCGGCCGGAAAGACGGGTCGTGCCGGTCGGCGGAAGTGTGCCGGTCGGCGAAGCCCGGCGACTTGCGGGGGCGGGGGCGGCGCGGTTGCGCGGAGGGGTCGCACGGCGCGGGCGGGGCGGGGCGGAAGTCGGGCCGGCGGCGCGGGTTTGGCCCACGTCACTCGCCGCGGCGGTCGAAGAATGAAATGCGTGCGCGGCGTCGCCGGAAAAACGGGCAGGGTTCGCCCCGCTTGACGTTTCCGGTGCGGGGCCTGTATATTGAACGTGCGCTAACGGATTGGCGCGCTGTCCTCACACGACAGGGATTCGTCCCGGCCGACGATCGAGACTCCCGCCCCGCCGATTGCCGTGCCGTCCCCGCCCCCCGCGTCACAGTGGGAGAGTCGCCGACCGGCCCGCGCGACACCTGCGTACCACCGCGTACCGGGGGCACTTGAGGCTCGACCCACTGCCGAGGCATACCGCGGAACCCGTAACCGTTCGCTCCACCGCCCGCCCCCGCCCGCCCGACGTTCGTCGGGCCGGCCCCCGGTGAAGTGTCGGTCCGTATTCAGCCCGGTGGGTGTCTCGTGCCGCCTCTTTCGGTGGAACTCAAGAAGCAGGTCAAGCAGGCGAACGACATCGTCGATGTCGTGGCGTCGTACGTCCCCGTGACGCCGAACGGCAAGCTCTACAAGTGCCTGTGCCCGTTCCACAACGACACGCGGCCGTCGCTCCAGATCGACAAGCAGTACCAGAACTTCCGCTGCTGGTCGTGCGACGCCCGGGGGGACGCCTTCGACTTCGTGATGAAGTTCGAGAAGGTGACGTTCCCCGAGGCCCTGCGGATACTCGCCGGCCGCGCCGGAATCAAGCTCGAAGCCGACACGGTGTCGCCGGAAGACCAGCACCGCGGGCACCTGCTCCAGGTCATCAAGTGGGCGGAGGAGCAGTACCGCCGGTGCGCCTTCTACGACGACGCGGCCGACGGTGCCCGGCAGTACCTGGCCGACCGCAAGTTGCTCGGCTCGACGATCAAGCAGTTCGGCCTGGGGTACGCCCCGGTCGCGGGGGACTGGCTGTGCCGGCTGGCCGAGGCCGAGGGGCTGTCGCCGGGGCTGCTGGTCGAGGCGGGGCTGATCGCGGCCCGGGACGAGAACCGCGGCTTCTACGACCGCTTCCGCGACCGTGTCATGTTCCCGATCCGCGACGTTCGCGGGCAGACCGTCGGGTTCGGCGGCCGCATCCTGCCGACCTCGCCGCTGGCGGCCCGCGGCCCCAAGTATTACAACACCGCCGAGACCCTGCTGTTCAAGAAACAGGAACTCGTCTACGGCCTCGACCTGGCCCGCCACCCCGGCTCGACCGACGGGTATTTGGCGATCGTCGAGGGCTACACCGACGTGATGATGGCCCACCAGTGCGGGGTGGCGAACGTCGTCGCCACGATGGGCACGGCCCTGAACATGACGCACGTCATGCAACTCCGCCGGTACGTCCCCAAGGTGGTGCTGGTCTTCGACTCGGACACGGCGGGCGAGAGTGCGACGGACAAGTCCCAGGGGCTGTTCTGGGCGCAGCACAACTTCGAGATTTCGGTCTGCACCCTGCCCGAGGGGTTGGACCCGTGCGACCTGCTCACGCAACCGGGCGGGCCGGCGGTCTTCAAGCAGTGCCTGAAGGACGCCAAGGACGTTCACGAGTTCAAGATCGACTCGTTGCTGAAGCGGCACTCGACCAACAGCATCGAGGGCCAGAAGCACATCGTCGATGCGTCCTTGAGCTTCTTGGCACTCGCGGAAAGCCCGTCGGCGGCGGCGCAGATGAAGATCGAGTTGGCCATCACGCGGTTGGCCCACCGGCTGGGGTTACGGCAAGAGACGGTCTGGGCGCGGCTCGGCGAGTTGCGGGCCGAGACGCGGCGTAAAGTGGCGGAGCAGGCGCGGTTACAACCGACTTCGCGGCCGGCCGCCGTGTCGGTTACGGTGGCCCCGAGCAGTCGCAACTCGTCCCACGTCGGGGCCGACCCGTTCCGCGGCGGCAAGGCGGACAAGGCGGAGCGGCAGTTGCTCGAAATCCTGCTCGCCGACGCCCCGCTGGTGACCGTGGCGCGGGACAAGGTGCGGCCGGACAGTTTGACGCACACCGGATTGCGGCGGATGCTCGAAGAGTTGTACGCGATGCAGGACGCCGGGATGCCGGCCGACCTGGACGGGCTGCGGGTGCGGCTGCTCGACCGGCCCGACCTGGCCGACGCCGCGAGCCGGTTGCAGGACGTGGGCCGGGGCATGTCCGACCGTTCGACGTGGCTCGGCCGGGTGTTGAACTTCTTCGAGGAGTTCCGTACCGAAACGGAGAAGACGGGCATCAAGCACGAGTTGGCGGGGGCCGTCAACGACGAGCAGTCGATCGAGTTGTTGCGGAAGTTGCAGGCGAAGACCAGCCCGCCGGCCAACTCGGCCGGGGTCGGGCAGGCGTTCAACTGAGGATCGGTTGGGCGGACAAGGGACGTGGCGACCGGGCCACGGGCGAGACGGCGGATTCGGTGGACGTTGCACCTGACCCTCAAGGCGGCCTCGGCTGCCGGGGCGGTTGGAAGGCTACCATCGAGTCCGTTTCTCCGACGGAAGCGGAGTCGAGTTCAGTGGAAGCGGTGAGTGCGAACCCCCGGCCTGCATGACGCACGCCGGCCCGAACGGGAGGAACGATCATGGACCAGAAGACCGACGACGTGCTGAAGGTTCTCATCGAGAAGGGGAAGCTGACCGGCTCCCTGACCTACGACGAGGTCAACCAGGCGCTCCCCGAGGGCACCTCCGACGGGGACCGCCTCGCCGAGATTCTCGAGTTGCTTGAGTCCCACGGCATCAACCTCATCGACGAGGCCGACGCCGCCGAGACGACCACCGACTCGGCCAACATCGCAGAGGAAATCGTCGCGGCCGAGGCCGAGGCGAGCTTCGAGGACTCGGACGGCGACGGCCGGCACATCGACGACCCGGTCCGCATGTACCTGACCCAGATGGGCGAAATCCCGCTCCTGACCCGCGAGAAGGAAATCTCGCTGGCCCAGAAGATCGAAGTCACCCGCCGCCGCTTCCGCCGCAAGGTGTTGGAGTGCGACTACGCCCTGCGGAACGTCTTCGAGACCCTGAAGCGCGTCCATTTGGGCGACCTGCCGTTCGACCGCACCATCAAGGTGTCGCAGACGGAGAACCTCGAGAAGGACAAGATCCTCCAGCGGATGCCGCACAACCTGCGGACCCTGGAGCCGCTGATGGAGCACAACGTCGACGACTTCAACCGGCTCATCGACGACCGGCCCGACGCCCGCCCCGACGAGACCGAGCGCGAGGAGATCCGCAAGCGCCTGAAGACCCGCCGCCGGAAGACGGTGACGCTGGTCGAGGAATTGTCGATCCGCACGCAAAAAGTCCAGCCGCTGATGAAGAAGCTGGAGCAGATCTCCCACCGCATGGACGGCCTGGACGCGAGCGCCACGGCGTTGAAGGGGATCAAGGCCGAGAAGGAGCAGAAGGCGAGCCTCGAAAAGGAGTTGCTCGACCTGATGCTCATCACGCTCGAAGAACCGGCGAGCTTGCGCAAGCGCGTGTCGATCATGAAGCTCCGCTTCGGCGAGTACGAGCAGGCCAAGCGCGAACTGTCCGGCGGCAACCTGCGGCTGGTCGTGAGCATCGCCAAGAAGTACCGCAACCGCGGCCTGAGCTTCCTCGACCTGATCCAGGAAGGCAACACCGGCCTGATGCGGGCGGTCGATAAGTACGAGTACCGCCGCGGGTTCAAGTTCAGCACCTACGCGACGTGGTGGATCCGCCAGGCGATCACCCGCGCCATTGCCGACCAGGCGCGGACGATCCGCATCCCGGTCCACATGATCGAGACGATGTCCAAGCTCCGCAACGTCTCGAAGAAACTCCTCCAAGAGATGGGCCGCGAACCGACCATCGAAGAGACGGCCAAGGAGGCGGGGATTTCCTACGAGGAGACCAAGCGCGTCCTCAAGATCTCCCGGCACCCGATCAGCCTCGACCGGCCCGTCGGCGAGAGCGAGGACAGCTACTTCGGCGACTTCATCGAGGACGACTCGGTCGAAAGCCCGGTCAACGCCGCGACGAACGAGATGTTGAAGGACAAGATCGAGAACGTGCTGCGGACCCTGACCTACCGCGAGCGGGAGATCATTAAGCTGCGGTACGGCCTGGGCGACGGGTACACGTACACCCTCGAAGAAGTCGGCCGCATCTTCAAGGTGACCCGCGAGCGCGTCCGCCAGATCGAAGCGAAGGCCGTCCGCAAGCTGCAACACCCCGTGCGAAGCCGCCAACTCGAAGGCTTCCTCGACACCTGGGTGAAGAAGCCGGGGACGTAAACCTTGCCGGACGGCAGAGTCCTGCCCAGACAGCGACGGAGGATTTCGCCAATGGCCAGCGCGTCCGTTCAACGCAAGGCGGAGGCCGCCTGGACCCGGATCGAAGCCCTCGGCGGGCACGGCGTTTGGGACGGGGAAATGGTGTCCGTGTCCTTCGCGGGCACCAAGGTCACCGACGATGATCTGACGGTGTTTCACGACTTCCCATTCGTGCAGGTACTCGACCTGAGCGGCACGGACATTGGCGACGGCGGGTTGGAGCACCTGCCCGAGTTAAAGGCACTGGAAGAGTTCATCGTGGTAGGCACCAAGGTCAGCGGACCGGCCCTGACGAAGTTCCGTCACAAACACCCGAGTGTCAAAGTCGTGACAGAGTTGCCCAAGGGTGGAGTCAATCGGTTCACTGGCGCGCCACTCTGACTCTGTGAATCGACGTTGACGGACCCGATTCAGCGAGTTGATTCGACGCAAGTCAAGGAGTTCCCATGACGCAAGCCGTCACTGAATTGCTGAAGGCCGTGCTGGCACTGCCCGAACCCGACCGCTCCGAGGTCATCGAGTCGATCGAGGCGTCGCTTCACCCGCCGGCGGGCCTTCACCCGGCGTGGGGGCCGGAGTTGCGCCGCCGCGCGGCCCAACTCGACTCGGGCGAGGTCAAAGGCGTGCCGCTCGAAGAGGTCATGAGGAAGGCGTACGCCCGGTTGGAGGAGGCCAGCGTGTCCCGTGAGTGAAGTCGTCCTTCACGAGGCCGCCGAGGAGGAGTTTGAAGCCGCCCAACTTTGGCACCTGTCACGGAGCAGGCGTTCGGCGGAGCGCTTCGCCCGCTCGGTGCGTCGCGTCGCCGAAGAGGCACTGTCGAACCCGACTCGTTACCCGGCTTATGACGCGGAGTTCCGCGAAGCCGGGATGACCGACTACCCGTACAGCCTGATTTACCGCGCCCTACCTTCGGGCGACGTGCAGGTGATCGCCGTCGCCCACGCCAGCCGCGAGCCGGGGTACTGGCGGGACCGGGCGTAAGATGGTCGTGCCCCGCTCGATTGAGGAGTTCCCGATGACGCAAGCCGCGACCGACCTACTCAACGCCGTGCTGGCGTTGCCCGAACCGGACCGCTCCGAGGTCGTCGAGTCGATCGCCGTCTCGGTGGAGCCGCCGCCGAGGGGCCTGCACCCGGCGTGGGGGCCGGAACTGCGGCGGCGGGCGGCCCAGCTCGACTCGGGCGAGGTCCAGGGCGTGACGCGCGAGGAGTTCCGGCGGGGGATGCAGGCGATCCTCGACGAATCCGGCGTGAGACGTGGCTGAGTTGCGTTACCACCCGGACGCGGACGACGAGGCCAAGGCGGCGCTGAGGTGGTACGACGCCCGCAGCCCCCGAAAAGCGCGGCGGTTCGACTTCGTCCTGGAGCGGACTTTCGACGAGATCGTCGGGCAGCCCGACCGTTTCCCCCGCCTCGACCACGAGTTCCGGGAAGCGGCCGTGCCCCGGTTTCCGTACAGCGTCATCTATCGCGCCCTACCTTCGGGCGACGTGCAGGTGGTCGCCGTCGCCCACGCCAGTCGCGAGCCGGGGTACTGGCGGGACCGGGCGTAATATGGTCGTGCCCCGCTCGATTGAGGAGTTCCCATGACGCAAGCCGCGACCGACCTACTCAACGCCGTGCTGGCGTTGCCCGAACCGGACCGCTCGGAGGTCGTCGAGTCGATCGAAGCGTCGGTCGAACCGCCGGCGGGCT
>JANYHV010000352.1 GCA_025362195.1 Fimbriiglobus sp.
CGCGCGTCCGGCGGCAGCGACGCCCGCGCGACCTTTTCGAGCGTGGCAATCGCCTGCCCGGTGCTGACGCCCGGCGCGGGGTCGGCGGTCACCGCGGCGGCGGGGTAGAGGTTGTAGCGCGTGACCATGACCGGCCCCGTCGTCTCGACGACGTTGAGGAAGCCGCCGAGGGGGACCATGTCGCCCCGGCGGGAGCGGACCGTGATCTTGCGGGGGTCCGACAGGTCGTTGCGGAAGCGCTGGTCGGCCTGGATGTTGACCTGCCAGGTGCGGCCGAAGCGGTTGAACTCGTTGACGTAGTACGAGCCGAACTCGACCTGCAGGCTGTTGATGATGTTGGCCACCGGCACCCCCGTCGCCTCGGCCTGCTCGCGGTTCAGGCGCAGTTCGAGCCACGGCGTGTCGGCGCGGTAGCCGGTGAAGACGCCGCTGAGTTCGGGGCGGGCTTGGGCGTCCTCGACGACGCGCTCGGTCGTCGCCTGCAAGAACTGCGAGTCCGGTTCGCCGCGGTTCTGCACGATCAGCTTGATGCCGCCGGTCGCGCCGAGGCCGTCGATCGGCGGTGCCCCGAAGACCGTGACGACGGCGTCGGAGATGTTCGCCTGGCAGACCCGCTGCAACTCGGCACCGACGGCACTCGAGAAGAGTTTGGGGTCGTGGCGGTTCTCGAAGCCGTCGAGCATGACGTAGACCGTGCCGAGGTTCGGCGCGTTCGCCCCGAGCAACTGCGACTGCCCGGCGACGGCGATCGTGTGCGTCACGCCGGGTAGGCCGCGGGCGTACTCGTCGACTGTTCGCAGGACGGCGTTGGTGCGGATCAGCGACGCCGAGTCGGGCAGTTGCAAGTTGACGATCAGGTAGCCCTTGTCCTGGTTGGGCACAAACCCGACGGCCGACCGCCGCATCACTTCGACCGTCAAGCCGACCAGACCGAGGTAGGCGAGCAGCACCAGCGGCGCGGCGAAAAGTAGGACGCGGACGACGGCGAGGTAGCCGAGAGTCAGGCCGTCGAAGAAGCGGTTGAAGACGTGGAAGGCCCAGCCGAGGGCGCGGTTCAACACGACCCGCAGGGCGAAGCCGACGACGAAGCCGACGACGGCCGCGAGCCACGGGACGAGGTCGGCCCGCCACGGCTCGACCCTGGCCAGCCATTCGCCGGGGACCGTCGCCGTCAACCAGGCGTCCACCGGCCCGAGTTCGAAGGCGTAGCGCCGCGCGGCGACCAGTGCCAACCCGGCCAGCAGCACGGGGATGGCGATGCGGGGCAACGGTTCGCGGACCCGGCCGTGCCGGGGGCGGAGCAGGAGCGCGCTCAAGGCCGGGCTGAGGGTCAGCGAGTTGAAGGCGGACAGCAGCGTCGAGATGGCGATGGTCACGGCGAACTGGCGGAAGAACTGGCCGAGGATGCCGCTGATGAACAGGCACGGCACGAACACCGCCGCCAGCACCAGGCCGACGGCGATGACCGGGCCGGACACGTCGCGCATGGCGGCGAGCGCGGCGTCGCGCGGGGCGAGGCCGGCTTCGATGTGGTGTTCGACGGCTTCGACGACGACGATGGCGTCGTCCACGATGATGCCGACGGCCAGGACGAGGCCGAACAGCGTCAGCGTGTTCAGGCTGTAGCCCAACACCGCCATCGCGCCGAAGGTGCCGATGATCGCGGTCGGCACGGCGGCCAGGGGGATGATCGCCGACCGCCAGCTTTGCAGGAAAACGAGCATCACCAGCGCGACGAGAAACACGGCGTCGCGCAGCGTGATCAGCACCTCGCGGACCGACTCCTCGATGAACGGCGTCGTGTCGTAGACGATGGCGTAATCGACGTCCTCGGGGAACTTCGGCCGCAGCTCGACCATCTTGGCCCGCACCCGCTTGGCCGTTTCGAGGGCGTTCGTGCCGGGCAACTGGTAGATGCTCAGCGCGATCGACGGCTGGCCGTCGAGGGTACACGTCTGGTCGTAGCCGACCGCGCCGAGTTCGATCCGCGTGCACACGTCCTTCAACTTCACCGCCCGGCCGTCGGCGTCGGTCTTCAACACGATGTCGCCGAACTGCTCGGGGTCCTTCAAGCGGCCCAGCGTGTTGATCGTGTACTGGAACATCTGCCCGGTCGGGGCCGGCGGCTGGCCGATCTGCCCGGCCGCGACCTGCGCGTTCTGCTCCTCGACCGCCCGCACGGCATCCGCCGGCGACAGGTTGCGGGCGGTCAGCTTGTCCGGGTCGAGCCAGACGCGCATGCTGTAGTCGCGCTCGCCGAGGAACTGGATGTCGCCGACGCCTTCGAGGCGGGCGAGTTCGTCGCGGAGTTGAATCGTGGCGTAGTTGCTCAAGTACACGTCGCTGCGGGTGCGCTTGGGCGACCGCAGGTTGACGATCATGAGTTGCCCGGTGGACTTCTTCTTCACTGACACGCCGCGGCGGCGGACGATGTCCGGCAGCACCCGCTCGGCCAGGTTGACGCGGTTCTGCACCAGCACCTGGGCGATGTTCAGGTCCACGCCCGACTTGAACGTCACGGTCAGTGTGTACGAGCCGTCGTTGCCGCAGACCGAGGACAGGTACAGCATCCCTTCGACGCCGTTGACCTGCTGCTCGATGGGCGAGGCGACCGTGTCCTCGACGATACGGGCGTTGGCCCCGGCGTAGACCGCCGCGACCTCGACCGTCGGCGGGGTGATCTCGGGGTACAGCGCGACCGGCAATCGCGTCAACCCGACCGCCCCGCCGAGGGTAATCAGGATCGACAGGACGGCGGCGGCGATCGGCCGGTCGATGAAGAAGCGAGCGAACACGCGGGGGAACCCTCGGGAACCGTTAAGAGCCGGTCGGCAGTTTGGCGGATGCGGTGGCGCGGAGCAGGACCGGCCGCATGAACTCGAACTTGACGACGTACCGCACGGCGTGCCACGCCTGCCGCGCCCACGACACGTCGAGGGCCATGCGGTTGACGAGGCGGTCCACCAGGACGTAGAAGACGGGCGTCAGGAAGATGCCGAAGAAGGTCACGCCGATCATGCCCGAGAAGACGGCGACGCCCAGTGCCGTCCGCATCTCGGACCCCGCCCCGGTCGCCAGCACCAACGGCAACACGCCCAACACGAACGCGGCGGAGGTCATCAGGAT
>JANYHV010000370.1 GCA_025362195.1 Fimbriiglobus sp.
GTCTGCCACTGACGCCGGGCGACGGTACGCAATCGACACGATCGGCGGGGTTTTCGGCCCCGCCGCAGGCGAACGTTAGCCCTACGCGCGAGGGACGTGCGGAGACTCCCAGGGGGTGCTGGGCTGGACTCCCCCACCGGCGTTGTCTTCCCGCGTCCCTCGCTCGCGCGTCGGGCTAACACAACCCTCGCGCCGTCACTCCGCGACGACGGACGGGTCTTCCTGGAAGCGGTAGCCGACGCCGCGGACGGTCTCGATCATGTCCGTCGTGCCGCCGGCGTCGTCCAGCTTCTTGCGGAGCGTCTTGACGTGAACGTCGATGGTGCGTTCGAGGACGATCTGGCCCTCGCCGATGGCCGCGTCCATCAGTTGGTGCCGGTTGAACGCCCGGCCGGGCTGCCGCAACATGCACTCCAGCAGCTTGAACTCCGTCGGCGTCAGGCTGATTTCGTCGTTGTGGACGGTCACCCGGTGGCGGATGCGGTCGATGCGGATGCCCAGGTGCTCGATCAGGTCGCCCGTCTCGACCGGGCTTTCGACGCGGCGCAACAGCACCTTGATCTTCTGCAACAGGACCTTGTTGCTGAACGGCTTGGTGACGTAGTCGTCGGCCCCCATGTTGTACCCGACGAGTTGGTCGGTCTCCTCGGACTTGGCCGTGATGAGGATGATCGGGATCTGCTTGGTCCGGTCCCCGGCCCGGAGTTCGCGGCAGATCGACAGGCCGTCCAGGCCGGGCAGCATGATGTCCAACAGGACCACGTCCGGGATGAGGGTTTGGGCCTTGCGCAGGCCCTCGTTGCCCTCGTTGGCCGAGTGCGTCTCGTACCCCTCGCGGTTGAAGTACCAGGTCAGGGACTGGACGAGGCCGCGCTCGTCCTCGACGATCAGAATCCGCGGTTGGCTCATGGCTCGCTCGACCTCGGGGGGTGGGCGTCGGGTCAGCCGAATCGGCCGGTGATGTAGTCTTCGGTCTGCTTCCGCTGCGGCCGGGTGAACATCTCGTCCGTCGGCCCGGACTCGACCATGCGGCCTTCAAAAAAGAACGCCGTCGCGTCCGACACCCGCGCCGCCTGCTGCATGTTGTGCGTGACGATCACAATAGTGTAGTCCCGTTTTAACTCGAAGATCAAGTCCTCGATCGCGTTCGTGGACTTCGGGTCGAGGGCGCTGGCCGGTTCGTCCATGAGCAGGACTTCGGGGTCGGTGGCCAGCGCGCGGGCGATGCACAGCCGCTGTTGCTGGCCGCCGGACAGGGTCAGCGCGGACGCGGACAACCGGTCGCGGACCTCGTTCCACAGGGCCGCCTGGCGCAGGCTCCGCTCGACGATCCCTTCGAGCCGGGCGGCGTCCCGCACCCCGGCCACGCGCGGCCCGAAGGCGACGTTCTCGGCGATCGACTTGGGGAACGGGTTGGACTTCTGGAAGACCATGCCGACCCGCCGCCGCAGGTCCACGAGGTTCACGTCCGGGCCGTACACCGGCTTGCCGTCGAGGCAGACGTGGCCGGTGTGCCGGGTCCCGTCGATCAGGTCGTTCATGCGGTTGAGCAGGCGCAACAGCGACGACTTGCCGCACCCCGACGGGCCGATGAAGGCGACGACGGACCGGGCCGGGATGCTCAGGGTGATGTCGAACAGGGCCTGCTTGGCCCCGTACCAGAAGTCGACGTTCTGGACGCCGATCTTGGCCGCGGCCGGGCCGACGGCCGGGGTCGTGCCGCCCAAGGCCGCAGTCGCGGTGCCGGTCGTCGCCCGGCGGGTGAAGATGTCCGAATAGAGGCGCGACACGGGTCCGGACTCCGGGGCTGGCACACATCCTGCACTGACAAGTTTAAGACCCGTCCGTGAAGGAACGGAGAAGGAGGCGTGAAGAAGGCGAACGGGTTCGGCCTTCCGCCGGCGGTTCGCCCCACGCCCCGGCGATCCGCTAAACTGAACCCACCACCGCACGGGGAGCCTCATGAAAAGCGACCGCAAGTACCTCTTCCCGAACGTCATCGAACTCAACCTCCAGGCCGGCCGGCCGATGGGCGTGAACGTCTATTTGATCGACGGGGGGAGCGAGTACGTCCTCCTGGACATCGGCCAGACGGACGCCCTGAACGACATCATCGACCTGCTCCGCCACCTCGATTTCCCACTGTCGAAGTGCAAGATGGTGATCGCCACGCACGCCGACGCCGACCACGTGCAGGCCCTGGCCGGGGCGCGGGAGCGGCTCAAGACCAAGACGGCCGCGCACCCGCACGCCGCCGCCGTCCTCCTGAGCGGCGACGTGGTCCAGACGTACGCCAGCATCCCGGCCCAGAACTTCCACATCGACATGCCGGCTTTCAAGGTCGATAAGAAGCTCGACGAGGGGGACGTGGTCAAGGTCGGCGACCTCGACCTGCACGTCTGGCACACGCCCGGGCACACCCCGGGCCAGCTCAGTTTCAAGCTGAACAACGTCCTGTTCAGCGGGGACACGCTGTACGCCGACTCGTGCGTCGGGGCCATCGACGCCCACCACGGGTCGAACCTGCCGGACTATTTGACGAGCCTCCGCCGCATCCTGGCCGACGACGCCGCGTTCATCGCCCCGAGCCACGGCCCGGCCTTCCGCAAAGACCCGGCGGTCGTGCAAGCCGCCATCGACCGCCTGACGAAGTACCAGTACCTCGCCGACTTCGGCACGTGCGCCGTGAGCTGGCCGCTGCAAGAGCAGTGGGAGCGCGACGTGCTCGCGGGGCGAATGCCGGTGCTGTGACCGCGGGTGTGGGGTATCGGGTGTCGGGTGTGGTCGGACCGTCGAAGCGACCGCGGGGCGTGACGTGACGTATGCCGACTTCACGCTGGAGTCCGTCGAGGCGCAGTTCGCGCTGACGACGGCGCTCGGCGACCTGTTCCCGGACCTCCCGGCGGCCCCGGTGCCGGTCTGGCTCAGCGAGCAACTCGACCGCGGCCGGGCGGTCGCGGCCCTGGTCAGCGAAAAGGCGCGGTCGGAGTTCCTCGTCGCCCCGATCCTCCTGGCGTGCCGGGAGTTGGTGGCCGGCGAGTTGGCCATCTACTCGGGCCAGCGGCTCGACATTGACGCGACCCGGGGGCTGACCGGGGAGTGCGACTACATCCTCGCGCTCACGGCCCCGGTCCCACGCCTGCGCGCGCCGCTAGTGACCGTCCTGGAGGCGAAGCGGGGCGACATCGAAGTCGGGCTGGGCCAGTGCGTCGCCCAGATGGTCGGGGCGCGCCTGTTCAACGAGCGCGCCGGCTACCCCGGCGGCCGC
>JANYHV010000374.1 GCA_025362195.1 Fimbriiglobus sp.
CGGGAGCGATTACGTGGCCGGGCAAGGCGACCGTGACCTTCTCCGACGCGCTGGCGTGCGTCCGCCGGCGAACGTGGTCGGAGGGCGTTCTGCGACAGGCCGGTTGTGGGCCGGGTCTCGCGGAACTCCCCGACCAAGTACGGGAACTCCTACTCACCACACTCGCCCCGGCCGCATGACGGGCAACGAAAACGGCACCACCCCGCGGCTCAGGCCCGCGTCGATCAGTCGCTGGCGGACCGTCTTGAGGGCCAGCGGGCCGAAGGCGTGGGCCGGGGAGTGGCCGTAGGGTTCGCGGAGAGCCCGGCAGACGAGCTTGAACTCGACGAGTTCGTTGGTGGTCGTCCCGTCGGGCCGGCGGTCGTGCTGGGCGGCGTGCCGGAGGAAGGCGAGCAGAACCTCGTTGACGGTCGAGGTGATCGCCGGGTCGGTGTCCACCGACCCGGCGACCGCGCGGGAAGATGGTGCTCCGTTTCGCGGACGCGGCGTGCGGACCTCAGCGTTTTGGTGGAGGACTCCACCAGAACCCGACGTTTGCGGCCGCACTCCCGAACGCCGGGAGGTCAGTGGAACTGCTTCGGCTGACGGACTTTCCGACGAGTACCGAGGGCCGGGTTTGAACCGGCGACCTATCGCTTATGAAGCGACCGCTCTAACCACTGAGCTACCCCGGCAATACGCTCTCAAAGTACACGCCCGGCACTGCTTGGCAAGGCGAGTCGGTGGCGGCCCTGTGAGGGACGGGACCCGGCCGGCGGGGGTTCACTCGACGGCCAGGGCTTTCTCGAAGATGACGAGGTTGTCGCCGCGCTCCTGGTCCCAGCGGATGCCGATCACGTCGTACCCGAGGTCGATGGCCAGGTGCAGCATCGGGCGGTGCTGGTTGTGGCACTCCAGGCGGATCGCCTCGTAGCTGTGCTGGACGGCCCAGCCCTGCGCGGCCTCCATGAGTTGACTGCCGACGCCGAGCCGGCGGGCGTCCGGAAGGACGCCGTAGAACCAGGCGAAGAAGACTTCCGGCTTCAACTCGAAGCCCATGAAGAAGCCGACCGGCTTGTCGTCCATTTTGGCGAGCAGCGACAGCACGTTGTACCGGCCGACGAAGCGGCGGCGGAACGACTCGAGCGGGCGGGCGGGGCGGTAGATCTGGTTGTACAGGTCCACGATTTGCGGCAGGTCGTCCATGCCCACCACGTCGATCACGGCGTCGGCCATCGGCGGGAGACTCCAGCGTGCGCGGCACCCGGGGAGGACGGGTCAACGGCGGTGTCGAAGGGGCGGGTGCGAGGAGGCGCGGGGGTCAGTGGCTCGGGCGGTGCAGGCCGGTGACGAGGTCTTCCCACGACGGGACGTTCCAGTTGGCGATCAGCTCGCGGGTCATCTCGGTCGTCGCGCCTTCGAGCGGCCGCTCGGCTTCGGCACTGACTTCGGCCGGCTGGCCGGCGTCGTCGGTCTCGCCCTCGGCGTCGATGTCGGACTCGTAGTCCGCGACCGGGGCGGGCGACCGGTGGGCCGTCGGTTGGGCGGCGTGGCGGCCGTATTCGGGCGTCTCGTTCTCGTCCGGGCCGTCGCCGGTGACGCCTTCAGAGCCGGGGGCGGTCTCTTCGCCCGGCTTCTTCTTGCCGCGGCGGCGACGCCGGCGGCGCTTCTTGGTCGTGCCGTCGTCCGCGGTGGCGACGCCGTCGCCGCCTTCGGTGTCGGAGTCCTCGTCCCCGTCGTCGCCCTCGGCCGACTCGTCTGCGGCGTCGCCGGGGTGCGCGGCTTCGGCGTGCGGGGCGGGCGCGGGCCGGGCCGGCTTCTCGGTCACCCCGAGGTCGGCGTACAGGTCGGCCCAGGGGTCGTTGTCGGTGGCGTCGGGCATGGGGTCGGGTTCGCGGCGGGTGTCCGGGATGTCGCTCCCGTTACACTATCGGGCCGCGGGGGTTTGGGGAATCGCATAAGTGCGCGACCTTCCGGCGGAAACTTCCACCACCCGGTCCCCCGGTTCCGCCCCGTACCCCTCGACGAGGTCCGTCAGCGTGTCGCCGATCCGCGGCAACTCCTCGCGGTGGACGACGAACACGTCCCGCCGGGCGGTCAGCGCCGCGACCAGCCCGGCCCAGGCGTGCGGGCCGGACGGCAGCCCGGGCAGAAGCGCGTCGGTCAACGCGGCGAGTTGGTGCTCGACGACTTCGCGCGGCGGCAGGACGTAGAAGGTGCTCATGCCGATGGCATCGGCGGTGACGCGGGGAGCGGTGGACCCCGGCCTGCCGATTTCGCCGGCGGCAGCGGTCGCGGCGGCGGCGCAACCGTTACGACCGGGGCGACGAGACGGGCGAGAGCCGCAGGGTGGACTTGGTCGCCTTCAAGACTTGATCGGCGTCCCAGGGGAGTTTGGCCGCGTCGCCGCGCTCGCGGAGGTGGAACAGGTCGTCGTAGTGCGGGGACAGCGGGTTGCCGCTCTGGCCGCCGCAGAGGTCGATCCGGGTCTCGTTCCAGTCGCTGGGGTCGAAGACGATCCGCAGGTTGGGGAAGTTGTGCGTCGGCTCCAGCGGCGCGAGCGGTCGGACGCCGGCCTGGCTGACGGTGTTCGCGTCCCCGCCAACCGGCACGACGGGCAGGTTGAAGGCCCGGCCGAGGAGCCAGTGCTTGCCGAACAGCGCGTGCGTGACGTGCAGCGGCCGCAGGTCGCCCCACTGCCACCAGTCCGCCGACGGGCCGTACTTGGCCTTGAGCATGCGCACCGTGTCGGCCAGGGACTGCCGCATCTGTTCGCGCGGCTCCGTGGCCAGCAGCCGGGCGACGGTCGGGCCGGTGGTCCGGTCGGCGAACAGGTTGTGCCCCAGCGGCGGCTCGCCGTCGCCGCCGAGCATCGCCGGCCACGAGTTCGGGGCGACCTGTCGGGCGTGCTGAATCGTCAGGTCGTGGAGCAGGAGCGTGAACAGCGTGGCCGCGCCGCTGGTCGCCCGCAGGTGGCCGTCCCAGTCGCGCAGCAGGCCGAGGGCCTCGTTCAAGTCGCCGTCGCCGGGGGCGAGGGAGAGCACGAGGTCGCGCACCTGCTCCCACGGCTTCGAGCGGACGTTCTTCTGCAGCGCCCGGCAGTCTTCGACCGTCCAGCCGACGGCCCGCGCCGCGAGTTCTTCGGTCAAAACCGTGGTGCGGTAGTGTTCGACGAAGTCCGCCCCGAGCCACACGTCGCCGTCGGGCGGCGCGGCGTTGGCCGTGGCGAAGTACGGCGGGTTGACGCGGTGCGGCATCGCCTCGAAGGGGACGAGGTCGGCCTCCCAACTCGCGGCGTCGGGGTGCAGCGGGATCAGCCCCGTCGAGCCGCGGCGCTTCGGCAACTGGCCGACGAGCTGGTAACCGGTGACGCCGGTCCGGTCCGCGTAGACGACGTTCTGCGGCAGGCCGGGCCAGTGGGCGAACGGGGCGCGGAAGTCGTCGAAGGTGGTGGCCCGTTGGGCGCTCAGGAAGCCGTCCACCGGCAGCGGCATGAGCCAGACGGCTTGCAGCGAGATCGCCACCGTCGCCCCGTCCAGCAGCGGCGAAATGACCGGGCCGCGCGGCGTGACGGTCACCTCCTCGACGTGGTCGGCCGCGCCCTTGACGGCGATCACCTCGCGGCGGCGAACGCCCTCCGGCTGGCCGTCCGGGCCGACCGGTTCGAGCCACAGGTCGGTGTTGTCGGTCAGCCCGGCGGTAATGCCCCAGCAGGCGACCTCGTTGTGCCCGATGGCGAACGTCGGCGTGCCGGCGAAGGTCGCCCCGGCGACGCTCCAGGCCGGCGTGCGGACGTGCGCCAGGTACCACGGGGCGGGCACCGTCGGGGCGAGGTGCGGGTCGCTCGCCAGCAGCGGCAGGCCGGACAGCGTGCGGTCGCCGCGGACGACGAAGTTGTTCGACCCGCCGCCCGTCGGCCGCGCCGTTTGGAACGCGGCGATGTCGGCGGCCAGCGCCTCGACGACCCCGGCCGCGCCGAGAAGGCGTTCGCCGGGCACCGCCTGAAACGCCGGGTCGAGCGCCCGCAGCGCGTCCGGGCCGTCGGTGCTCAAGACCCGCAATCGCGCGAGTTCCACGTCCCAGTTGCCGGGCAGCAGGAACGAAGTGAGCTTCAAGAAGGCCAGCACGTCGGCCGGGGTCCACGGGGTCAACTCGCCGCCGAGGATTGCCAGTTCGTGCGGCTTCTTCGGCAGGCCGTGGACGAACGCCGCGTTGATGCCGTGGCAGAAGGCGGTGAGGGTGTCGCGGGCCAGTGCCGAGATCACGGCGGTCTGCTCGACGGCGCTGCGGTGGAAGCCGATCCGGCGGGACAGGCGGTCGATCGCCAGCCCCGGCGGGCCGACGAGTTCGGCCAGCGTCCCCCGGCCGACGCGCAGGTTGGTTTCGAGTTGGAACGCCCGGTCCTGGCCCTGGCAGAAGCCGAGCGCGAACCAGGCGTCGGCGGCGTGGGCGGCGTCGATGTGCGGTACGCCGAACTTGTCGCGGCGGACGGTGACGCGGTCTCGCAGCCCCGGCACGGCGAGGTCGCCGTCGACGGTCGGGAGGCGCTTGCCGAGGGTCAGGCCGAGGAGGGTGCGTGCGGGCATGGGGATAACGTATCGGCCCCGCCGCCCGCGGCCTCTCCGGTCCGGGCGGTGGCTTTGTCGCCGCGGTCGGGTACACTCGTGGCGTGGGGTCGTCTCCAGTCGTCAGGGGTTTCGCGCCATGCGCACGGTCTTCCCGGTCGGCGTCGTGTTGCTCGTGCTGCTCGCCATCCCCGGGCTGGTCGTGTTCGCCGCCGACCTGTTCGGGTACGGGGACGCCATCAACGCCTGGCTCGAAGGCCGGCTCGGGCTGAGCCACCGCGTCGCCCTGGGGCTGCCGGCCGCGTTCGCCATGTTCTGCATCCCGCCGCTGATCGTCCTCCTGTACTTCCTGCGGCTCAAGCGGAAGCCGGTCAGCGTCCCCTCGACCTTCCTGTGGAAGAAGTCGATCGAGGACCTGCACGTCAACCGGCTGATGCAGTGGATCCGCCGGAACATCCTGCTGCTGCTGCAACTCTTCGCCGTGATGCTGATGATCTACGGCGTGCTGGGGCCGCGGCTGCACGGGGCGATCCTGGGCGGCAAGCACTACATCCTGATCCTCGACAACTCGGCCAGCATGTCCGCGACCGACGTATCCCCCGACCGCCTGGCGTGGGCCAAGGCCGAGGCGATCAAGGAGATCGACGCGGCGACCGACTCGGACTCGGGCATGGTCATCGCCTTCAGCGACGCGGCCGAAATCCGCCAGGGGTACACGACCAACCGGGGCGAACTGCGAAACGCCGTCAACGCCGTCACGGCCACCCAGCGCGCGACCAAGATCGACGAGGCGCTGAGCCTCGCGGCGAGCCTGGCCAACCCGCTGCGCTCGACCGAGAACGAGGCCGCCGCGCCGCCGAACCCCGAGCCGGGCAAGGAACGGACCTACGTCGCCCCCGAGGGCTTGCAGGCCGACGTTCACCTGTACTCGGACGGCAAGTTCCCGCCGGTGCCCGAGTTCGCGCTGGCCAACTTGAACCTGACGTACCACGTCCCGCCGGCCCCGGACGAGCAGGGCGCGTCGGACAACGTCGGCATCCTGCGGCTCGACGCCGAGCGCGACCCCGAGGACGCGACCAAGGTGATCGCCCGCGCGACCGTGCGGAACTACCGGGCGGCGGACGCCGACGTGCGGCCGCGGCTCGAAGTCCTCGAAGGCGGCACCCGGCTCGCGGCCAGCTACGACGACGACGACAGCCGCCGGGACAAGCGCCGCACCCCCCTGCGGGCGCGGACCGAGCGGGCCGACCTGACCTTCACCCTGCCCGACCTGCCGGAGAACACCGACATCGTCCTGCGGCTCCGGCTCGACGGCAACAAGGACGCCTTCCCGCTCGACGACACGGCCTGGGTGGTCCTCGGCGTCGTCCGCAAGGCCCGCGTCCTGATCGTCGGCCCGGACAACCGCCCGCTGCGGTACTTCTTCGACAGCGAAGCGACCAAGAAACTCGCCGACACCGCCTACCTGCCGGCGAGCGCCCTGACCAGCGCCGACCCCAAGGACTACCTCACCCCGGCCCGCGACGGCAAGTACGACCTCGTCATTTTCGACCGCTGTGCGCCCGATGCCGTGGACAAGCTGCCGACCGCGAACACGCTGTTCATCGGGGCCGTCCCACCCCCGCTGGTGCTGGGCGGCCAGGGCGTGCCGATGGGGCCGAACGTCGCCGAGCCGGTGGCCGGGCCGAGCGTCCGCGGCTGGCAGTCCCGGCACCCCGTGATGCGCGGCCTGCAGGCCCTCGACGAGGTGGACGTAAGCGAGGCGTACCGCCTGCCCGAACTGCCGGCCCGCACGCAACGGCTCATCGAGGGCACGCAGAACCTGGTGCTCCTCGCGGCGGTCCCCAGGCAGGCGTTCACCGACCTGGTGATGAGCTTCCCGCTCATGACCGACGACAACAAGTGGAACACCAACTGGCCGCTGAAGGTGAGCTTCCCGCTCTTCCTGCGGAACGTCGTCATGGCCCTGGGCAACGTCCGCGACGCGGCGACCGAGGACGCGCTGAAGCCGGGCCAGGTGAAAGTCCTGCGGCTCGGCAGCGTCCCCGAAGTGCGGCTGACCAAGCCCGACGGCGACACGCAGACCCTGACCCGCGGCAGCCGGCCCGACTACCTCGTCACGCAGACCGAGCAACTGGGCGTCCACGTCGTGCGGTGGGCCGACCCGGCCGGCAAGGGCGAGCAGTCCCGCCGCTTCGCCGTGAACCTGTTCGACGGCCTGGAGAGCGACCTGGCGGTGCTCAAGGAGGTCAAAATCGGCAACGCCACGATCGCCGCCGACGCCCCCCGCAAGCAACCCCGCGACCTGTGGAAGTACCCCGTCCTCCTGGGCCTGCTCGCCCTCGTCGTCGAGTGGTGGGTCTACAACAAGCGGGTGCAGATTTAGAGCGGTTCTGGTAAAGGCGTCGCGTCTTGAAGCCCAGGGAGGGAGCGTAGGCCGGGTACCCACGAGGGGTACCCCTACACCGGATTGCGGCTCCGCCGCAGGCGAACTGTAGGGGTGCCCCTCGTGGGTACCCGGCCTACGCCCCCAGTCGCGGAGCCGACGACATGGACCTCCCCACGGTTGGCGGACAGTGAGTTAAGGGTGTATTCTCTGACAGGAGGGTTCACTCCTGGCGAACGCGAAGGTCAACGGAAGGCTTCCTGGACCTGTCCATCGTGGAGGACTTGTTCTCGCGGCGGGTCGTGGGCGGGTCGATGACCGCGTCGATGGAGAGCCGGTGCGTTGTCGACGCGCTGGGCACGGCGTTGGCGGCGCGGTGCCCGGAGGCGGGATTGCTCGCGCACTCGGATCGCGGCAGTCAGTACGCCGGCGAGCACGACCAGCGCGAACTCGCGAAGCACGGCATTCGGTGCGGCATGAGTCGCCGCGGGAACTGCTGGGACAACGCCCCGATGGAGTCGTTCTTCGCCAGCTTGAAGAAGGAGTTGGTCCACGACGAAGATTACGCCACCCGTGATGAGGCGACGGCGAGCATCTTCGAGTCCATCGAAGTGTTCGACAACCGCGAGCGTCGGCACTCGTCGCTGGGGTACGTCGCCCCGGCCGAGTACGAGCGAACGCATCACCAAGCCCACCGCTAAAGACTGTCCGCGATTCGTGGGGAACTCCACGCCGAGGTGGGCAACGCCGGCTACCGGCCGAAGCGCACGACGCAAGCCCGGCGGGACCGCCGGGCGGAGTCGCCGTCCCGTCACGGCACTCGGTAGACGCCCACACTCCCGTCGGCGTGGGCCGCGGCGAGGTACCGCCCGTTGGTTGCGAACGCCAGGCTCGTGACGCGGCCCGGCAGCTTCCAGTCGCGTACACGGTTCCCGGTGCCGGGGAGCAGGGCCACTTCGCCCGTCTTGGCGGCGACGACTGTGGTGGTGCCATCAAACGAGACCGCGCCGCCGCACGCCACGGCCGGGCCGGCGTCCCACACTTGCCGCCCCTGTCCGGCCGGGTCGAGCGGCAGGTCCGTCACGCCCCAGCCGTCGCCGAACGCGCGCAGGGTCCGGCCGGCCGGGGCGAAGGCGAGGGCTGCCGCCACCGACTGGGGGCGGGGCCGGGGCGACCCGCCGGCCGGCTTGCCCGCCGCCACGTCCCACCAGGCGATGTCCCCATTCTGGAGCGCGCCGGCGACCCACTTCCCGTCCGGCGACACCGCCAGCGGCCCACCCACCGGCCCCGCCGCCGGCAGCCGCCCGCCGACCCGCCCGGTGGCGGCGTCGATCACCAGCAGTTCCGGCTGGTCGCGCCGGGCGAGTAGCAGCCGCCGCGAGTCGGGGAGCCACGCCAGCGCCGCGGCCGGGCCGACTTCGAGGTCTTTGGCACTGCCGGTGGGGAGTGGCCACACCCGCACGGTCGCCCCGCCCGCCGCGCCGGCGACGCGCTTGCCGTCGGGCGAGATCGCCACCGGCCCCGCCTCGCCGGGCGGACCCGTCCCGGTGTCCGCCGGGGCGGAGTCGCCGATCTTCCACACCTCCGGCGGCTGGCCGGGGCGGGCGACCACGACACTGCGGTCGTCGTCGGTGAAGGCGAGGGCCGTCGCGGGGCGGGCCGCCGGCGGCGGGTCGAGTTCGACCGGCCGCTCGCCGCCCGCGTCCCACCGCCGGAGGGTGCCGTCCCGCCCGACGGAGAACGCCCGCCGGCCGCCGGGTGCCC
The DNA here is from genome assembly GCA_025362195.1 of Fimbriiglobus sp. GTDB lineage: Bacteria > Planctomycetota > Planctomycetia > Gemmatales > Gemmataceae > Fimbriiglobus. The sequence goes on from JANYHV010000374.1 coordinate 8,695, forward strand.
AGGCCACGCCCTGCACCGGCCCGTCGTGGCCGGGCGCGGGGTCGCCGGGCTTGCCCGCCGCCGCGTCGATCACCCGCAGCCCGCCGTCGGAGCACCCCGCGAGCAGCCGCCGGCCGTCGGGCGAGAAGGCGGCCCGCACCGGCGCGGGGGCGAACTCGTGTTCGGCGAGCTTCGCCCCGGTCGTCCAGTCCCACACCCGGATGCGCCCGTCGGCGACGGTCAGCACGGTGTCGGCCGTGGGGCTGCGGTCGAACCCGTCGAAGTGCCAGTCGGACGCCTTCCACGCCCGCACCTCCTCGCCCGTGGCGAGGTTCCAGACGTGGACGCGGAAGTCGCCGGCGGCGGCGAGGGCGTGCCCGCCGTCGCGGCTGAACTCGGCCTTCACAACCCAGTTCGTGCCGCCCTTGCCGGCGAGCGAGCGGAGCACTTTTCCGTCTGTGGCGGAGCGCACCTGGAGGCAGTCGTAAGCGCCCGCGAGGGCCGTGTCGCCGGCCGGGCCGTACCGCCAACTGACCGCCCGGTCGTCGCCGCCCCCTCCGGCCGTCAGGAGGAGTTCGCCCGTTGCGACGTCCCACACCCGCGACTTGCGCTCGAACCCCTCGGCGTCGTTCGTGCTGATGAGTCTTGAGGAGGCGGCGACGCGCTTGCCGTCCGGCGAGAACGTCACGTCGTACACCGGGTCGTCGAAGCCGGCCAGAGTGCGGAGCGGCCCGCCGGTGCGCGCCGACCAGAGCCGGACGAGGCGGTCCGCGCCGGCGGTGGCGACCGTCTCGCCGTCGGGGCTGACGGCGACCGCGTGCGCCGGCCCCCAGTGCCTCGGGCCGGGCGGCACCCGCCGGGCCACCAGCGGCGGCCGGTCGCGGCCACCCTCCAACAGGGGCAGGTCGTCCAGCGGCGAGGGCGCGGCGCGCAGGGCTTGCGCGGCCGCCACGCCGAGCGGCCCGTTCCGGCACTCGGCGTGGAGGGCGTACAGTTCGGCCCGCAGCTTCGGCACGTCCGCGCCCGGCTTGCCGAGGGCGGACTTGAGCGCGGCCAACTTGTCCTCTGGGCAGGCGGAACCCGGAGCGGCGGCGGCGGGATCGGACGCGGACCGAGTCCCCACCGGCCGGCCGGCCACGGCGAACGCGAGAACCACGGTGGCGACTACGGCCAACACCCCGCCGGCGGCGACCCGCCAGCGCCACCGGCTCGGGGGGCCGACCTCCTCGAGCTCGAACTCCTCGGCCGCCGGGTCGGCGAACGCGAACGGCTCGGCGGCAGGCTCCGCACCGCCGCCGGCGAACGGCCGCAGCGCGTCGGCCACGGCGGTCGCCGACGGGTAGCGGTCGCCGGGCGACTTGGCCAGGAGTCGGGCGACGATCTCGGCGAGTTCCGGCGGCGCGTCGGGCCGGCCCGCGCGCAAGTCCGGCGGCGGCGCGTACACGTGCCGGAACAGCTTCTCGACGGCCGAGCCGTCCGGGAACACCGGCCGGCCGGTGAGCAGGAACGCCAGCGTACACCCGAGCGAATACAAGTCACTCCGGGGGCCGGCCGCGCGCGGGTCGAGCGCCTGTTCGGGGGCCATCGTGTCCGGCGTGCCCAGCACGATCCCGGTCCGCGTCAGGGTCGCGGCGTCCGAGTCGTTGAGCTGCCGCGCCGCCAGTCCCGCGAGGCCGAGGTCGAGGACCTTGGTCCGCCCGGTCGCCGCCTCGCGCACCAGGTTCTCGGGCTTGATGTCGCGGTGGACCAGCCCGGCGGCGTGGACGGCGGCCAGCCCCAGCGCCCCGTCGGCGGCCGCGCGGCAGGCGTCGGCCACCGACAGCGGCCCGCCCCGGCGGACCAGTTCCGCCAGACTCGGGCCGCGAACGTACTCCATCGAGAAGTAGAAGTGCCGCGCGTCCCGCCCGGCGTTGTACACCCGCACGACGTTGGGGTGGCTCACCCGCGCCATGCCGCGCAGCTCGCGCAGGAACCGGCCGGACGCCGTGGCCGACTCCACCCGGTCCTGGCGGATCACCTTCAGCGCGACCTCGTGGCCGAGGCGCACGTGCCGCGCGCGGAACACCTCGCCCATGCCCCCGGACCCGAGCCGGTCCAGCAGCACGTACGACCCGACCCGCAGGCCCTCGCCCCGCCCCGCGAGGACGGCTTCGAGTTGGAACGGCGTGAGCAAGCCGAGGGCCACCCAGGCCGCGCCGGCTTCTGCGGCCGACTGGCCGGGCTCGCCGGCGGGGTGGGGCCGCTCCCCGGCCAGCCCCAGCCGGTCGAGCGCGGCTGTCAGTCCGGCGAACGTGGTCAGCCCGGCCATCGGCGGCTCCCCAATTCTGCGCTCCCCCACACCCGTCTAGTGTAGTCGGGGAACGCGCGGCCGGGTCACGCCTTCGTCCAGCGGATCGACCGCAGCCCGGTGCCGACGTTACCGGGCAGGTCGGCCAGCCCGGCGAGGTCCACGCCGAACTCGTAGGCCCCCGCGTCGGCGGTGAGCGCGTCGAGTCCCTCGACGCGCACCGCCGTGGGGCTGAGGAACACCAGCCGCAGGCCGCTCGCGTTCAGGGCCACCCCGTTCCGCCGCAGGACCAGGTTGGCCGTCGTGAACGTCGCCGGGCGGATCGACTCGGAGAAGGTCACGGTCAGCGCCGGCACGGGGGCGGCGGCGGAGCCCGCGCCGAGGATTGATCGCACCGTCGGCGGCGTGCGGTCGATGGCGTACACCTGACCGCGCGTGAAGTCGGCGACCACCGCGTTGCCGAACGAGTCGAGGACGCCGCTGTTCGTCGCCGCGAAATCCAGCCGCAGGGTGCCGCTCCCCGCACCGGTGTTCACCGTCACCAGGTACTGGCCGCCGCCGAGGGCCGTGACGCCGCGGACGCCCGTGCCGCCGAGTCCACTGGAGGCGACGAGTCGGAAGTCGGCGGCGTCGAGGCCGGTCACCGCCTCGCTCAGGGTGACGCGGTACGCCACACTCCCGGCGTTCGTGGGGTTGGCGTCGGCCCGCTCGACGCCGGTCACGCGCGGCGCTTCGCGCGTCCAGGTCCGCGTCAGGCTGTTCGACCCGGCGTTGCCCGCGACGTCCGTGACGCCGGCCGCGTCCACCGTGAAGGCGTACCGCCCGCTGGCCGCGGTGAGCGCGGTCAGCCCGTCGATGCGGAAGCTCCGCGGGCCGGTCTGGGTGATGGTCACCCCGGTGCCGATCAAGTCGGGCCCGCCGTCGCGGCGCAGCGTCAGGTCGGACGAGTCGAGGGTCGTGGCGTTGAGTGCCTCGGAGAACGTGACCGTGAGCGAATCGACCGGGGTGCGGCGCGGGTCGGGCGCCACGCTGCTGATGCCCGTGGCGCGGGGGGCGACGCGGTCGATGGTGTACGTCTCGCCCTTGCGGAAGTTGCCGTTGCCCAGACCCGTGCCGCCGAGCTTAGTGCCGGTCCCGCCGGTGACGGTGTCGTCGTCGGTCACGTCCAGCCGCAGGGTGCCGCTGCCGGTGCCGGTGGTCACGGTGACGGTGTACGCCGACCCGGAGCCGTCGACGCAGACGACCGACGCTCCGGCCAGACCCCCGCCGAGTCGCGGCGCGAAGTCGGTGGCGTCGACGCCGGTCACGGCCTCGGTGAACGCGACGGCGAACCGCACCCGGCCCGCGTTCGTCGGGTTCGCGTCCAGGCGGGTGATTGACGCCACGCGCGGCGGGACGCTGCCGACCACGGTCCACGCGGCCGAGGGTGCCGCCGCGAGCGGGTTGCCGGCGGCGTCGGCGATGCCGGTGCCGGCCGCCCGCACCGACAGCACGTAGCTGCCCGCCGCGCCGGTGACGCCCGACAAGCCGGCGAGCGTGTACACGGCACCGGAGCCGCCGAGCGTGGCCCCGGCCAGGTCGACCGCCGCCCCGTTGCGCGTCAGTTGCAAGTCGCCCAGGTCCAGCCCCGCGACGGCCTCGCTGAAGGTGAGGGCCAGCGACGGCACCGGCGTGGTGCGGGGGTCGGGGACCACGGCCGCGAATCCGCCGGTCGGTGCCGTCGTGTCGGTCGTCCAGTTGGCGACCGCGACCTCGACCAGCTCGTTCCCGGCGGCGTCGGCGATGCCCGAGCCGGCCGGGTTGAGCGTCAGCCCGTAATCGCCCTCGGCCCCGGTGAGTCCGGCCAAGTTGGCGAGCGTGTAGTTGTCGCCGGAACCGGTGAGCGTGGCCCCGGCCAGCGACACCGGCGTGCCGTTGAGGGTCAGCGCGATGTCGCCGAGGTCCAGCCCCGTCACGGGTTCGCTGAAGGTGATGCCGATGCTCGCCAGGGGCGTGTTGCGCGGGGCGGGCGTCACGGGGCCGATCGCCGGGCGCGGGGCGGTCAGGTCCACCGCCCAGCGACTCAGGGCGTCGGCCAACAGTTGGTTGCCCGCCGCGTCGGCGACGCCGGAGCCGGCGGCCACCAGCGCGAGCGAGTAGCCCCCCTCGGCCCCGGTCAGCCCGGCCAAGTTGCCGAGCGTGTACGTCCCGCCGCCGCCACTCAGGGTCGCGGCGGTGAGGTTCAGCGCGGTGCCGTTCAGGGTGAAGTCGCCGAGGTCCAGCCCGGTGACGGCCTCGGTGAACGTCACGGTGATCGCGTCCACCGGCGCGGTGCGCGGGTTCGGCGCGACCGCCGACAAGCCGCCCGACGGGGTGCCGGTATCGACGGTCACGGCGAGGGCGACCGAGTCGGCGGACTCGACCCCCAGCACGGTTTGGCGGGCCGTCACCGAGCGCACGCCGTCGGCCAGCAGCTTGCCGCCGAACGTCAGGACTTCGGTGGCGTCACCGGTGGCCACGGCCGAGCCGACGGCCACGCCGTCTAAGTAGACCGTCACGACCGCCCCCGGCGCGGTGCCGCCGACGCGGAAGCGCAGGGCTTGGCCCGGCGACGAGTTGTTGCGGGCGGTGATGTCGTCGCCGCTGCTGGCACCGGTGTCGGAGCCGGGCAGCAGGTCCACGCCGAGCGGCGCGGCCGTCACCTTGGGGGCCAGTGTCAGCCGCAGGCCGGGTGCCGACGTGCCGCCCTGGTACTCCTTGGTGAAGATGTTGATGTTGCCGAAGAAGTTGGGGATGGTGCGCCGCACCATGAGTGTGACCAGCCCGTCGGTGTCGGCCCCGACGAACCGCGTCAACTCGTCGCTCTGGAACCGCACGCCGTCGCGCCCGGCGGCGTTGAGCCGGAAGCCGGTGTTGTCGAGGACCGCGTACCCCAGGAAGCTGCTGACGCCGGGGCCGCCGAAGGCGTAGTTGCTGCCCTGGTTGCCGGGGAACGTGGCCCAGCGGCGGCGATCCGGCCCGGACTCGGCCCAGTCGGCCCCGGCGGTGGCGTCGTCGGTGCCGTCGATGGTGAGGTACGCGGCACTCTCGTCGCCGACCCCGCCGGCCAGGGTCGCCAGCAGTGCCGAATCGACCACCCGGAAGTTCGCCCGGTCAACACCGGACAGGTCGAACTTCAGCCCGATCACGTCCTCGAAGAAGCTGAAGTTCAGCCGGTTGTAGGTACTCAGGGTGTCGTTGCCGCCGTTGTCCTGGTACTCGGGCCGCAGGAACGGCGCGAAGTCCTGGACGGTGCGCGCACTCCGCCAGAGCAGCGCCGCCGTCGCGTCGCCGGTGTCCTCCTCGAACTCCGCGCGGACGCGCGCCGGCACCCCGGCCGTCAGGCGGACGGGGGTGGCGTCGGTCAGGCCGGGCGCGTAGGTCGTGCGGTTCAGCACCAGCACGTCGTTCACCCACAGCCGCACCCGGTCGTCGGCAATGGCGCTGAACGTGTAATCCTCGGTGAACTGCGGCAGTACGAAGCCGGTGTAGCGGACGCTGAAGTTGTCGTTCGGCACCCCGCCGCCCGGCCCGCCGCCGCCCCAGAAGGTGCTGATGTCCCCCTCCAGGCGCGACAGCACGGGGCTGCCGGAGGTGCTGTTGTTGGCGAAGTAGTCGGCCTGAACGTTGCCGTCCTGGATTTGGAAGCTGCTATCCGCGCCGCGCCCGGCACCGGTGCGGACGGTGACGGTCTGGGTCGCGGCCGTCGGGAAGAGTTGGGCCGCCGGCACGACCTGCTTCGGCTGCCGGGCGCTCTGCCACGACAGCCGGGCACCGGCACCGCCGGCGTTCTCGAACACCGTGACCTCGATGTCGTACCGCCGCCCGGCCACGAGGGTAATGGTCGCGGTTTCCTCGTTGGGCGAGTAGAACGGCCGGTCGATCAGGACGCGGCCGTCGATGGTCAGCCGCACGCCGTCGTCGCCCGAGAGGGCGAAGGTGTACGCCTCGCCGTACTTCGGCTCGACCTGGCCGGTCCAGCGCACGCTGAAATTGTCGGTGCCGATGCCGGGGACGCCGGGGCTACCGCCGCCCCAGTCGAAGTCGATGGCCGGGTCGAGCCGGGTCACGGGGGTGCCGGTGAAGTTATTCGTCGGGTAGTAGGTTCCGGTCAGCCCGGTGCCGCCGGCGGTGTCGCGGTAGGCGAACGCCGCCGCGGTCGGCAGCAGCGCGTTCGGCGTCGTCGCCCGGTCGCGCAGGCCGAGAGCCGTGACGGTGTACTGCGTGCCGGGCGTCAGCGGCGAAGTGGTCAGCGTCACCGTCTTGCCGTCGGCCGAGAGCAGCGCCGCCGCGACGGTGACGCCGTTGTCGATGGCGAAGTCGGCCGGGGCGGCCCCCGCCAGTGACTCGTTGAACGCCACGACGACCCGGTCGCCGAGGTACGGCGTGGCCGTGGCGACGACGAGTGCCGGGCGGGTGGTGTCGGCGGCGGCGCTCGCCACGAGTGAGGGGCTGACCGCGCTCCGCAGCCCGGCGGCGTTCTCCGCGACGATGTCGTAGGTGGCAACTAACGCGTCGGGCCGATTGGCGTCGGTGAAGGTCGTCACGCCGCGCCCGGTCGCCCCGATGGGGGTGCCGTTGCGGTAAACCCGGTAGGCCCGAACGAAGCTCTCCGGCTCGGCGGCGGCGTCCCAGGACAGCGTCACGCTATTGGTGGTGGCACTCGCCAGGCGCAGGTTCGCCGGCGCGGCCGGGGCGGTGGCATCGACGACGCGATCCGTGTATAGGCCGATGTTGGCGCTGCCCAGGCGGCTCCCGTCGATGGCGGCGTTCTGCCGCGTGAGTTCGCGGACAACGCCGTTGCGGGTGTCGCGCACCCAGACGTTGTGCGTGGCCGGGTAGCTCACGAAGCTCGTTTCCGCGAGGCTGAACGACAACGACGAGTCGACGGTGGTGAACGCGGGCAAGTCGGCCGGGACGAAGCGGCCGTGGTACAGGTTGCCTCCAAGTACCTCGGTGCGCCCGCCGTTGCGGGTGTCCACGGCAGTCGAGCGGCCCTCGGTCTTGAGGCCGAGAATCCACACGTCGCCGCCGTCGTTGACGATTTTGGCGCGGTCGGCGGTCTCCTCGGGGTTGATCTGCCGCAGCCACGCCTGCTGGCCGACGAACCGCAGGTCGCTGCCGGTGACGTCCTCGAAGAACACCTTGCCGCCGCGCACGCCGTTGCGGTAGCCGTTGGCCAACACGTCCTTGATGACGAGCGTGGTGGCGGTGTCGTGGCCGAAGGAGTACCAGGTGCCGCCGCCGCCGCCCTCGCTGCCGATGGTGAAGCCGTCGATCTGCACCACACTGCGTTGGCCGTCCACGACGCGGAACACCGGCGCGTCCGCCCCGAACAAGGGGGCCATCACGCGCAGCGACGAGTACAGGCCGGCGACGCGCTCGACGCCGCCGCCGACGGTCAGCGTGCGGCCGACGCGGTAGGTACCGCCCTCGAACTGCCCGGCGGCGTTGATCCGCCCCGGGTTCGGGAAGTAGACCGTCTTCGCGCCGCTATCGAGTGCCCGCTGAATGGCGGCCGAGTCGTCGGCGTCGTCGTAGGGGTTCGCCCCGAAGTCGGTCACACTCGCCCAGTTCGACACCGGGTCGGGCGCGGCGGCCGGCGTCGCCTCGACCGGCAGATTCAGCGTCGTCGCCGGCGACCCCGGCACGACGGAGAGCGGTGCCTGGGTGACGTACTCCGCGACCGTCGGCCCGACGATTTGCCGCCCGGCCACCCGGTCGTCGACGGCCCCGGCGTACCCGGCCACGCTGACGTTCCGCAGGGTGAGGTTGCCGGCGGTGAACTGCTGGGACGGGTTGTTCTCGTTGACGACCGCGAAGGCACCGGGCGCGCCGCCGCTGAAGTTAGCGTTGGTGATGACCGTGTTGCCCCAGCCGAAGCTGCTGATGCTGACGTAGGCCGGCACGCTGTTGATGCTGGTGAAGTTGGTGATCGACACCGGCAGGCGGTAGTTCTGGAACCCGGCCACGCGCTGGTTCGTGAGCGTCAGCCCGTCGAACACCGCCGAGTAGGTCTGCGGCCCGGCGAACACCCCGGTGTCGAACCCGTCGACGGCGAGGTTCGTGAGCAGCATCGGGCCGGGTTCGTTGAAGATGATGTCCAGCCCGGTCGCGCCGACCTTGGCCGGGTCGGCCGAGCGGATCGTCACGTTCCGCAGCGAGCCGTAGTTGTTCGTCTGGTACTGGATGCCCACGGCCCCGGGGTTGCCGGCACCGACCTCGACCGTGAAGTCGTGCAGGTAGTTGCCGAAGGCGTTGCCGTTGTTGCCGTTGAAAGTGTCGAGCGCGACCACATTTTTGCGGCTGCCGTCGGCCTCTTGCTGGTTGAACACCGGCAGGTTGGCACCCCACTTGAACACCGTGCCGCCCTGCGACTCGCCCTGAATCCACAGCCCGCGCTCGCCCCGCGCCGCCGGGGCGTAGTCGATGGGGACCGTGAAGTCGTACACGCCGTCGCGGAAGTAGAGGATCGTGTCGCGGGCCATGTAGTCGTTGACCGCGCGCTGGACGGCGGCGGAGTCGTCGAGGCCGTCGCCGGGTGTCGCCCCGTACCGGGCCGCGACATCGACGACGTTCGACCCGGCCGGGAACGCGACCGACGGCACGTCGCGCGCTTCGAGCGGTTCGACCGACAGGCGGGGCGTGCGGGGGGCAGGCATGGGAACTCCTCGGTGGGTCGGGCGACACCCGAGAGATGCCGGTTCGCGGACGCCGGGGGCCACGGTTCGTAAAAAATCTTTTATGACTCCACCGGACGTGCCGCCGCCCGACGCCGAACTGCTCGACCGCTGGCGGGGCGGGGACGAGCGCGCCGCCGAGGAGATCGTCCGCCGCCACGGGGCGGACTTGCTCGCGGTCGTCCGCCGCCGGATGTCGGCGGCGCTGAACCGCCGCCTGGACGCCGAGGACGTGGTCCAGTCCGCCCTGCGGAGTTTCTTCGTGGCGGCGCGGTCGGGCCGCTTCGCCGCCGACGCCGGCGGCGACCTGTGGCGGCTGCTCTCGACGATCGCGCTGAACAAGCTCGGCAAGCTCGCGCGGTTCCACGCCGCCGGCAAGCGCGACGCCCGGCACGACCTCGGCGGCGACACTCTGGCCCGCGGCGCGCGGCCCGGCGAACTCGGCCCGCTCGAAGCCCTCGCGTTCGTCGAGCAGCTCGAAGCCCTCCTGGCGAGCGTGCCGGCGGAGCGCCGGCTGGTGCTGGAGTTGCGCCTGGAGGGGCACGACCTCGAATCCATTGCCGCGGCGGCCGGGTGCAGCCAGCGCACCGTCCGGCGGGTGCTCGAAGAGGTCCGCGCGACTCTCGAACGGCAATCGCGGGAGGACTCCGCGTGACCCCGTCGGGCGAGCAGCGGGTGCAAGACTTCGAGCGCGCCTGGCGCGGGGGCGAGCCGCCGGCGGTGGGCGAGTTCGCCGCCGGCGCGGACGCCGAGACCGTCCGCGAGCTGGTGGCCCTCGACCTGGAGTACCGCTGGCGGCGGCACGGGGCGGGCACCGGCGACTGGCTCGGGCCGGAGTGGCCCCCGGCGGTCGAGGGCTACGCCCGGCAACTCGCCGGCCTGGACGTGAGCGACGAACTGATTGCCGAGGAGTACCGCGCCCGGCGCACCTGGGGCGACCGGCCGGGGGCCGCCGAGTACCGCGCCCGTTTCCCGGACCGGCCGCACCTCCCGGCCCGGCTGGCGCGGATCGACGCCGAACTGGCGCGCGAGGCGAACGCCGCCCCACCACCCGTCGGGGGCCGGCCCGCCCTGGCCGCGCCCGCCGCCCCGGCCACCCAGATCGGCCCGTACCGCGTCGGCGAGAAGATCGCCGGGGGGGCGACGGGGACCGTCTACGCGGCCACCCACGCCGACACCGGCGCGGCGGCGGCGGTCAAGGTGATTCACCCGCACCTGCTGGCCGACGCCGAGGCCCGACGCCGCTTCGACCGCGAGGCCCGCCTGCTCGTCGGCCTCGACCACCCGAACGTGGTGCGGGCGCTCGCCGTCGAGCAGGTCCGCGGCCGGTCGGCGGTGGTGATGGAGCGCGTCGCGGGCACCGACCTCGGGGCGCGGGTCCGCAGTGCCGGGCCGATGCCGGTCCCCGCCGCGGCCGCTGTCCTCGCCCAGATCGCCGACGGACTCGCCTACCTGCACGCGTGCGGGGTCGCTCACCGCGACGTGTCCCCGTCGAACGCCATGTTGTCCCCCGACGGCCGCGTCCGGCTGATCGACCTCGGGCTGGCCAAGCGGGCCGCCCACGAGTTGGGGGGTTCGGCACCGGGCGGTTCGCACAGTTCTTGGGTGACGCCCTCCGGCGTCGCCCTGTTCGGCACGCCGGATTACGTCGCCCCGGAGGCGATCCGCGACACCGCGGCGGCCAGCCCGGCCGCCGACGTCTACGGGCTGGGCGGCGTGGCGTACTTCCTCCTCACCGGCTCGCCCCCCTTCCCGGCCGGCTCGCCACTCGAGAAGCTGTTCCGGCACCTCGCCGCCGCGCCGCCGGACGTGGGGTTGCTCTGCCCGGCCGCCCCGCCCGCGCTGCGGACGGCCGTGGCGCGGTGCCTGGCGAAGTCCCCCGGCGACCGCCCCACGGCGGCCGAACTGGCGGCGCTGTTCCGGCAGTTCGGCGGGCCGAGTTGAACCGGTTCCGGCCACGCGGGCCGGCCCTTCCACGCCCCGAGTCCCCGTCGCGGCCCGACCGGAGCGGGGCAAACTGATCACCGGGGAACCCGACACGGCCAGTGCCGGCGGCAGCGACTCGCGGTGCCTCCAGACGAGTCGGGCGGTACGACTTTCTCACCCCGGCCCCGTTCTCGAATGCAGCATGGGGAAACAAGTGCAGTAGGAACATGGCTAACCAGCCTCTTCCTCGATAGGCGTGTCGGCCGGGGGCAACACCACTTCGGGATCTAGCAGGTCGCATCGCACCTCAAACCGCTACTTCGCGGTTTCTGTCGGGACGAACGTCTCGGGTACCGCTTCCGGGACGGGGATGAAAATCGTATCCCCAAGCGCGACCGTGCAAGTGGGGAACAGCTCTCATCCCGGCGCTTCCGACACCAGCTCCGTGGTCTGCATCTCGTAAGACAGCCCGAATTGTTTCGAGTGGTGTTGGAAGATATCGAGTGCCTGTAACCGTTCACGCCCCTTGAGGTATCAGTGACGGTTTTTGGCCGGTGACGGCCTGGACGAGGAAGTCGAGGGCGCTGCGTTCTTGGTGGCGGCACGACGCCACCACGGCGAGCATCCGCTCGACGAACCGGCTGCCCCGCTCGCCGTCCGTCCCGTAACTCGTCTTCCGCCAGCACACGGCATGGCGCACCGCCCGCTCCGCCGCGGTGTTCGTCGGCTCCACGCCGTCCCGCCGGGCCAACGTCTACAGGCTCGCCTCCACCGCCAGGACCTCCCGGCACACCCCCGCCGTCTTCGCGCACGCCGACGCCGACCCGCGCGCGAGCAGGCTCGTCGCCTCGGCTCGCAGCCAACTCCGGTGCGTCCGCCGCCCCCCCGGGTCCGCGTCCCGTCCCGCACCCGCTGTCATTGGGCGAACAGGATGTCGGCGTGCGTCCGCAACTCTTCGCCGACCTCACTCCCGCCGTTCGTCCGGTCGATCATCGCCTGGAAGTCCCGGCGCAGTTGCGCCCAGCACACCTGCCGGCGATCCCCGGCCAGGTGCGGGCACCCCACGGCCGGTCGGTGACCCGGGGCAGGTTCGGGTGGAGCACGTCGGCCCGTTTGGCCGAGATTTCCCGGTGAGTGTCGTCGATCGCGTCGGTCTCGATGGCGATCTCGGGCCGGTCCCACGCCTGCGCGCGCCGCTAGTGACCGTCCTGGAGGCGAAGCGGGGCGACATCGAAGTCGGGCTGGGCCAGTGCGTCGCCCAGATGGTCGGGGCGCGCCTGTTCAACGAGCGCGCCGGCTACCCCGGCGGCCGC
>JANYHV010000426.1 GCA_025362195.1 Fimbriiglobus sp.
GTCTTCATGCCCTGGTTGCGGTCGTACCAGCGGCGGAGGCTGCCGTCGCAGTGGGCGAGGCCGTACCGGGTCAGGCCGACGGTCGCGGCGGTGTACAGGACGTACGACGCGAACCAGGCCGGGCGGAGGCCGGCGTCGAGGGGCAGGTAGACGAGGCCGGCGGGGACCAGGTTGGCCGCGTCCGCGTGGCCGGTCCGCAGGCAGACGGCCAGCAGGAGCGGGGTGCCCAAAACGAGGAGCGAGGCCAGGCCGCTCGTCTGGTTGCCGGTCGAGAAGCCGCGGAAGCCGACGGCGAAAAAGAAGCACCACAGGACCACGCCGCCGGCCACCGAGGCGACCGTTTCGGCCGGCCCGGCCTTGCCCGAGACGCCGAGCGCGAACCACAAGACGGCCGCCGACAGGGCGTACCCGCGGCCCCGCTTCCACGACGCGGCGAGGGCCGCGTGCCAGTAGTCGCGGGCCGTCAGGTCGGTCAGGAGGAGGAGTTCGAGGCGGCGGCAGCGGTCCTGCGTCGTCGTGTCCCAGAGGCCGTACTGGAAGGCGGCCGGCACCCCGGCCAGGATCACCATCGCGGTGGCCACGGCCGGCGCGCCGCCCCACTTCTCGAACAGGTCGAACACGAGCCGGCCCATCCACGGCGGCCACGCGTCGCCGGCCAGCAGGTAGGCCGCGTACACCAGCGAGAACCCGCCGGCCAGCCACAGGTTGATCTTGCCCGAGTAGACCATCACCCGCCGGACCGCCCACCACGACAGCGGCTGGTCGCCGATGAACTCGAGTTGCGACGGCCGGCTGGAGTCGATGGCCCCGTAGTGCCGGTCGTGGAAGTGGCCGCGCAACCGGCAGGCGGCGCGCGCCCCGGCGGTCAGCGCGACCAGCACCGCGAACGCCGTGATGCCGCCGAACCGCTGCCAGGCGAACCGCTCGACGCGGTCCGGGGTGAACCAGTACCGCAAGACGCCGAACGGGTTCACGTCGAGGCCGAAGCGGACGCCGTCGTACAGAAATTCGCCGAGCGCCGGCGGCAGCGCGTGCAGCCACAGGACGAGGTTCTCCGCCGCGATCACGCCGACGACGAGGTACGTCAGGATGCCCAGCAGGCCGACCCACTCGCCGACCCGCTGGACGCCGCGCGGCTCGTAAATCCACGCCGTCAGGCACAGCCCGGCAAGCAGCCCCCAGACCAGCGGAAGTACGAAAATTGGGGCCAGGTCTTGCGGCGCGACCAGCCCGGTGAAGTGCAGCCCGCCCAGCACCGGCAGGCCGCTGAGTTGGACCAGCGCGAACCGCGTCATGCCGACGAGGGCCTCGGCGAAGAAGAGCCGCCGCGGTTGCACCGGCGAGGTCAGCAGGAATTCCAGGGCGAGGCTCTTGGGCAGTTGCGTCAGCCGCCAGCCGACGAGGGCCGCGCCCTCGACGAGGCCGAGGCACAGTAGCGCGTACCCGGCGACGGTGAGGGTTTCGGCGGACCGGGCCTGGGCGACCAGGAAGGCGAGCAGGCCGGTGACAATAATGTGCCCGACGACGACGCGGCGGAAGGTCGCCTGCCGGCCGGGAGCCTGCATGGCGACGACGAAGAACGGCTTCAACATGACGCGACGACCCCGGCCGACGGAAACGACGGCCAAGTGTAGGACACGAACCGGCCGGTGCCCCGCCGGAATCGCGTCACGCCTTCGGCCGGAACGCCTTGACGACGGTGTCGTGCGTCGTCAGGTACGGGCCGCCGATCAGGTCGAGGCAGTACGGCACGGCGGGGAAGACGGCCAGCAGGCACTCGCGGATCGCGGCCGGCTTCCCGGGCAGGTTGATGACGAGGCTGGTGCCGCGCAGGCCGGCGGTTTGCCGCGACAGGATCGCCGTCGGCACACTCTTGAGCGACACCGCCCGCATCGCCTCGCCGAACCCCGGCATGAGCCGGTCGCACACGGCCGCGGTCGCCTCGGGGGTCACGTCGCGCGGGGCCGGGCCGGTGCCCCCGGTCGTCACGACCAGGCCGCACGCCGCGCACAACTCGATCAACGCCGCCTCGATCAGCGGCCGTTCGTCGGGGACGACGCGGACGACGGGCGACCACTCGCACGACAAGAACTCCCGGAGCGTGGCGACGATGGCCGGCCCCGACTTGTCCTCGTACTCGCCGCGGCTGGCCCGGTCGGAGACGGTCAATACGCCAATGTTCATGGGAGTTCGGGTGTGGGGTGTCGGGGATCGGGTATGGGGTATCGGGTGTGGGGTATGGTCAGACCCCTTGCGGCTCGTGGTGCGACTATACCTTATCACCGTCCCGTCCGACCACACCCGATCCCCGACACCCGACACCCGCCTGATACCCCACACCCCATACCTCACAGTCCACTCATGACACCCTTCGCATTTCACAGTGCCGCGTCGCTGGTCGTCGGCCGCGGCGCGGTCGCTTCCCTGGGCACCCTCGTCGCCGACCGGTTGCGCGTCCGCCGGGTCTTCGTCGTGTCGGACGAAACGCTGGCGGCGGCGGGGCTGCTCGACCGGGTCGTCGGGCCGTTGCGGGCGGCGGGGCTGACGGTCGAGGCGTGGACGGGGTGCGTGCCGGAGCCGCCGGGCGAGGTCGTCGAGGCGGCGGCGACGGCGGCCCGGGCGTTCGCCCCGGACGGCGTCGTCGGCCTGGGCGGCGGCAGCAACCTCGACACGGCCAAGCTCGTCGCGCTCCTGTTGACGCACGGCGGGAGTCTGGGCGATTACGTCGGCGACTCGCGGATTCCCGGGCCGGTCCTGCCCCTCGTCTGCGTGCCGACGACGGCGGGCACGGGCAGCGAAGTGTCGCCGGCCGCGGTCTACACGGACGCGGCGCGGCAGATCAAAGTCTCGTGCCTCAGCCCGCACTTGCGGCCGGCGCTCGCCGTCGTCGACAGCGCCCTGACCGACGGGTGCCCGGCGAAAGTGTCCGCCGACGCGGGCATCGACGCGCTGACCCACGCCGTCGAGGCGTACACGGCGTGCGGCCAGGCCGAGTTCCAGGCGCGGGCCGGCGGGCCGACGGTGTACCAGGGCAAGAACCGGCTCGCCGACTTGATGGCCGCGGAAGCGATCCGTCTCGTCGGCCGGTGCCTGACGCGGGCCGTACGGACCCCGACGGACGCGGACGCCCGCGACGGCATGGCACTGGCCGGGACGCTCGGCGGACTGGCGTTCAGCAACGCCGGGGTGGCCCTCGTCCACGCGATGGAGTACCCGGTCGGCGGCGCGGTCCACGTCTCGCACGGCGCGGGCAACGGCCTGCTCCTGCCCTACGTCATGCGGTTCAACGCCGGCGTCCGGGCCGAAGCCCTGGGCGAGATCGGCGGGCTGCTCGGGGCCGAGGCGACGGTCGAGGGGGCGATTCACGCGGTCGAAGAGTTGCGCGCCGCCGTCGGCATCCCGACCCGGTTGCGCGACCTGGGCGTGACCGAGGCGATGCTGCCGGGGTTCGCCGACAAGGCGTTCGCCATCCAGCGCCTGATGCGCGTCAACCCGCGCCTCCCCACCTCCCCGGCCGAGATCCTGGCCGTCTACCGCGCGGCGTATTGACGACGGAAACCGCCCGCGTGCCTTGGCGGGCGCGCGGGCGGGAGGAACGGCTTGCCTTGCGGCCGGCCGGTTATTTTTCGTACATGAAGAAGTCGCGAGGGCTGCGGGCGAACGGGTGGTTTGGGAACACGAGCGTCCCCGGCATCCCGGCCCCCGGCTGGCCCTGTTGCGGGTACCCGGGCACGCCGGCCCCGACCGGGGCGACCGGGCCGCACCCCGGTTGGCCGACCCCGCCGCACCCGCCCTGGGCCTGCTGGCCGCAGCCGGCACAGCCGCCGCCGGACTTGAAGAAGAAGCCCTTGCGGAGCCACGGCAGGACGCCGTAGCGGGCCTCGATGCCGTCCGCCGCGGCGGGCGTGTACACGCCGGTCGGCACGGTCCCGTTGAGGGGGCCGGCGGCCCGGGCGGTGCCGCCGACGGCGACGAGGGTAATTGCGGCGGCGACCGCGAACACGAAGCGCTTCATGACATGATCCTTGCGGGTCCCGGAAACGGGGGACGCGGGCCGTCCGTGGCCTGGTCCCCGAGCACCGAACCGCCGCGGGTCGTCCCTGACCCGGCCGCGTTCGACACACCTCTTATCGGCCGGACAAGCCCCCAAAGTGCGACAATCGCCGAAATCCCTCCCGGCCGCTCAACGAAGCCAACCGCCGCAAGCGGCGTAGAGTACCACCGGTCGGGCGTCGCGGAACTGCTCGGCGGGTGCGGGGAGGGTTGTCCATGTTGACTCGCCGTCGATTCTTCGCGGCGGCGTGCGTCGTTGCCGGCGGTGCGGCGGTCGGCGTGTCTTACCGGCGGTGGAGCTTGGACATGAGCGGGATCGAGCCGATTCTCGCGCGGATCGACGGCATCCGGTCTCTCGACGACGACCGCGAGTTGACTATTTTGACCGAGGCCCGGGCCGCTTTCTTCGCTCGTCCGGACGCGGCGGACCACTTGGTAGTCTGGTTCCGGCTGTTCGAGCGGTTCCCCGAAGACGACGGGTACGGGGTGCTCAAGGCGGTTTTACACGACATCGAGCGAGTGTCCGGGTACGAGAGGTGGGCCGTCGCGTCGGTCGCGGCCCGGCCGTCCCGATTCCCGCTGATGATGATCGAGCGGATGGTCAACAGCGGGCAGCGGCAATGCGACGGCGTCGGACTCCTCGACCTGCTGAGCCGGGTCGCCAGCGACGCCACTTGCCCGGCCAGTGTCAGCGCAGACGCCCGCCACTTTCTGGCGAACTGCGAGTAGCCGTTGAGTACGACGCTATCGTTGTCGGGTGCAATGCCGGTGTGGCTGGGCGGCGGACGTGTGCGTGAGTTCCGCTTCGTGGACCCGGCCCGCCCGTGCCTTCCCCCAAGGATTTCGTTCGCAAGGGGCCGACCCGACGATGCTCGGAGGACGTATTGCCATGAGTGAAACGGACCGAGCCGAAGTCTTCGCGGCGCTGGCGGAACTGGCCCGCCGGTACCCGCACTGGCGCGTCGGCCAACTCGTCGCCAACGTGGCCGGGTGGGCCGACGCCGAGGTCTGGGACGCCGAAGACGCCGAACTTCTTGCGGCGGCGCGAGGGCACCTGGAACCGGCCGTCGGTCTGGCACCGGCCGGTCGCACGGACCAGTAAATCCCGGAAAGTGTTGAGCAACGCCGGCGACTCGCGTCAGACGGCGCGGCCTTTCCACAGGGGCTTGCCGAGGTTCGGGTCGCGCTCCGTGAACGGGCCGGGGGACGGGTCGCGGGCCAGGCACCGGGCGTACATCTCGAACTTCGCGTCCAGGTCGTCGGCGTGGTGCAGGATCAGCACCTCGGGCACGGCGGGCAGCCGCGGCGACCCCCACTCGGGCAGCGTCAGGTGGCTGGCGATCAAGTGTTCCAGCAGCGTCAACCGGTCGGGGTGCAGGTCGGGCACCGCGCGGGCGGCGTCGCGGACCAGGTCGCGGCCGAGGAGGACGTGCCCGAACAGCCGGCCGGCGACGGTCGGTTCCGGCGGCGTGCCGGGGGGGCCGGGCGCGAGTTCGGCGGCGCGGCCGAGGTCGTGCAGGATCGCCCCGGCGACGACGACATCGACGTTCAACGGCGGCGTCAAATCGGGGTAGCTCGCGGCGTACCGGGCGGCCAGGTCGAGGCACAGCCGGGCGACGTTCAGGACGTGTTCGAGCCACCCGCCGGGGAACGGGTAGAAGCGCTGCACCGTCGCCGGCAAGACCAGCAGGGTCTCGCGGTGGGCGTCGAGCAGCGCGAGCGTGAGTTGCCGCAGCGGGGCGTCGGCAATGGCGTCTTCGGCGAGTCGCCGCAGGTCGGCGAACATGGCCGCGGAGTCGAACCGCGAGCGCTCGATCAGGTCGGCCTCGCGGAAGCCGTCGTCGGCGTCCTCCGGGCGGGTCTGGCGGATCTTGAGCACGTCGATTTGCGGGCCGTACTTCTCGTGCTCGAAGTACCCGCCCTGAATCTTGTAGTAGCCGCCGACGACCCACTCGGCCTCGCACTCGGCGAACAGCGGCGAGTCGGACCAGACCGCGCAGGTGACGCGCCGCTTCGCGTCCTGGAAGTGGCACGTCAGGAACCGCTTGCCGTCGCGCGTCGAGTGCGCCGCCTTTTGGGTGAGCAGCGCGAAGAACACGCCCGGCTCGCCGGCGGCGAGTGCGTGCAGCGGGACCGGCTTGCCGCGGGCGCGGGACATGGGGCGATCCTCGAAGTTGTTCCCGGCGAACGGCGGGAATTCAGCGGCCGCACGCGCGCTCCAGGTCGCGCCAGAAGCCGGGGTAGGTTTTACCGACGCAGCCGGGGTCGTTCACGACCACGCCGGGGACGCGCAGGCCGACGAGGGCCAGGCTCATCGCCATGCGGTGGTCGTTGTACGTGTCCACCGCCGCGCCGGTCAGCGCGCCGGGGACGATGACCAGGCCGTCGGCGGTTTCGGTGACCGTCGCGCCGAACTTGCGCAGCTCGGTGGCGACGGCGGCGAGGCGGTCGGTCTCCTTGTGGCGGATGTGGGCGACGTTGCGGATCGTCGTCGGCCCGTCGGCGAAGCAGGCGACCGCGGCCAGTGTCATGACGGTGTCACTGATCGCGTTCATGTCGATGTCGATGCCGCGCAACGGGCCGCCGGTCACGGTCAGCGCGTCCGGCCACTCGGTGACGGCGCAGCCCATCGCCGCGAGCGCGTCCACGAACGCCACGTCGCCCTGCAGGGAGGTGCGCGTCAGCCCGGTGACGGTCGCGCGGCCGCCGGTGATCGCGGCGGCGGCGAAGAAGTAGCTCGCGCTGCTGGCGTCCGGCTCGACGGCGAACTCGCGGCGGTCGTGCCCCTGCCGGCCGGGGACGACGTACCGGCCCGGGGCGATCTCGTCCACGAGCAGGCCGAACTCGCGGAGCAGGGCGACCGTCATGAGGATGTACGGCTCGGACACGGCCCCGGCGGCGACCTCGATGACCGTGTCCCCGCCGGCGAACGGGGCGGCCAGGAGCAGCCCGCTCAGGTACTGGCTCGACGTGTCGGCCTTGACCCGCACGGCCCCGCCGTACAGGCCGTTCGCGTGGACGGTGACCGGCGGGCAGCCGGTGCCGGCGTCGCTGGTCGCGCTCACGCCGAGTTGCCCGAGGGCGTCGAGCAGGTCCTGGATCGGCCGCTCGCGCATCCGCGGCACCCCGTCGAGGTTGTACACGCCCTTGCCGAGTGCCAGCATCGCCGTCAGGAAGCGGACGGTCGTGCCCGAGTTGCCGACGAACAGGTCGGCCGTCCGCTCGGGGATGATCGTGCTGCCGGCCGGGCGGGAGACGGTGATCCGCTCGGCCGGCGCGTCCACGGCCACGGCCCAGCCGAGTCGCCGCAGGCAGTCGGCCATGACCTGGGTGTCCTCGCTCTGCAGCGCCCCGGTCAGCGTACACTCGGTCTCGGCCAGCGCGGCCAGGACCAGCGCCCGGTTGGTCAGGCTCTTGCTGCCCGGCACGCGGAGGGTGAAGTCGAGCGGGCCGGCGGCCGGCGTCACGGCGTAAGTCGGCGGGTCTGTCACGGCGTCGGCCACGTCGTCTCCGGGGCGCTCGGGTAGGTCACGGACATCAGGCACAGGCCCTCGGGCGGGGCGTTCGGCCCGGCGGCCCGGCGGTCGAGCGCGGCGAGGATCGCCGTCACCATTTCCGGCGGCCATTCGCCCCGGCCGACCTTGAGTAGTGTACCGGTCATCGCCCGGACCATGTTGTAAAGGAAGCCGTCGGCCTCCACGTCGAAGTGCAAGAACTCCGGCTCCGTCCGCACGACCGTCGCCGCGTAGACCGTCCGGACGCTGGTCAGGCGGTTCGGGTAGTTCGTCTCGAAGCAGCGGAAGTCGTGCCGGCCGACCATGAGCTTCGCCCCGGCGTCCATCGCGGTTTCGTCGAGCCGCTTGCGCGAGTGGTGGGCGTACCGGCGCGAGAACGGGTCTTGCGGCCGGCCGTCGTACAGGCGGTAGCGGTACCGCTTCTTGACCGCGTCCTTGTTCGCGCAGAACGACTGCGGGGCGTCGTCGCACGACCGCACGCACACGTCCTCGGGCAGCCGCGCGTTGACCGCCTTGACGAGGACCGGGCCGGCGTGCCGGGTCACCGAGTAGACGTTGACGACCTGGCCGACGGCGTGGACCCCGGCGTCCGTCCGGCCGCTGGGGTTGGCCCGCAGGCGGGGTTCCTGCGTGACCGATTGCAACGCGGCCTCGAAGGTCTCCTGCACGGTGCGGAAGCCCGGCTGCGTCTGCCAGCCGTGGAAGGCCGTGCCGTCGTACCGGACCGTGAACCGCAGGTTGCGGAGCGGCGGGGGCGTCTTCAACTCGCCGCCGGCGTCGGGACGATCGCGTCGGCCTCGATCTCGACGAGCATGTCGGGGTCGATGAGGCCGCTGACCTCGACCATCGCGGTCGCCGGGCGGGCGTCGCCGAAGACCTCGCCGTGGGCGCGGCCGACCTCCTGCCAGTCGGCCATGCGGGTGAGGTAGATGCGCGTGCGGACGACGTGCTCGGGCCTGGCCCCGGCCTTTTCGAGGGCGTGGACGACGGTCTTGAGCGTCTGCACGGCCTGGGCGTAGGCGTCCCCCTTGCCCTGGACCCCCTCGGCCGTCGCGGACGTGCAGCCCGAGACGAACACGAACGGGCCGACTTTCACGGCCCGGGAGTAGCCGATGATCGGCTCCCACTTGCCGCCGGTGCTGATGTTTTCGCGCTTCACGGGGAGGCTCCGGGTAACAGGTCGGCGAGTTCACCGAAGTCATTCAACGCACGGTCGGGGCCGGCGTCGAGGGGGTTTTCCCGGCCGCTCGCCCCGCCGGGCACCAGCCAGACGGGCAACCCGCCCGCCCGGGCCGCGTGGACATCGACGGCCATGTCGCCGACGTACAGCGCCTCCGCCGGGGCGACGCCGAGCCGGCGGGCGGCTTCCAGGAGCATCGCCGGGTGCGGCTTGGCCTGCCCGCCCACGTCGTCCGGCCCGAGGACTTCGGCGAACCGGTCGGCCAGGCCGAGGGCGGCGACGAGTTGCCGCGTGAAATCGACCCGCTTGTTACTGCACACGGCCAGCGGGTAGCCGCGGTCGGCCAGGATTCGCAAGGTCTCCGGCACGCCCGGCAGGAGTTTCGTCTGCGTCAACATGACCGTGCGGTGGTGGTCCGCGTACTCGGCCACGGCCCGTTCGGGCGACAGGCCGGGCACGATGTCGCGCATCAATTGCGGCAGCCCCAGGCCGACGAACTCGCGCACTTCGGCCTCCGTCAACGCCGGCAGCCCGTGCAACCCGCGGACGTGGTTGACGCTGGCCGTAATCGGCGTGAAGCTGTCGGCGAGCGTGCCGTCGAAGTCGAAGAGAACGGCGCGAATCATGGCGAGCTTCCTTGGGGGTCAAGGAAAGCATATTCACCACAGAGCGAACAGAGACCACAGAGCAAACCAAGAGAGAAGCAATGAGGTTCCGCTGGGAGATGAAGAAAGCATATTCACCACAGAGGTAACAGAGACCACGGAGCAAACCAAGAGAGAAGCAGAGTTGCTCCGCCGGGTCGGCCGAAAAGTGCAAGACCTATCTCTCTTGGCTCTCTCTCTTGTTTGATCTGCTCTGTGGTCTCTGTTAACTCTGTGGTGAATCGGCCTTTTGATCAGCCTATTGAGTTGCTCAGCGTTGGAGTTCGCGTTCGACGCGGTCGAGGAGGTCTTTCACGTTCCACTCGCGGTCGCCGAGCGCGAGTTTCGCGTCCTTCGACACCCACTCGCGGACCTTCTTTTCGGCCGCCACCGGGGTGCTGTGCGTCTTGACGTGGAAGTGCTTGGCGATCTCGCCGAAGGTCGCGTTGGTCAGCTTGCGGGCCAGGAAAATGGCCAGCATCCGCGGGTGGCTCACGGCCCACGACCGGGCCTTCGACTGGAGCGTGCCGGCGGTCAGGTGCAACACCGTGCAGACGGCCGCGTCCACGTCGGCCAGGGTGACGGCCCGGACGCTGTGCCGCAGCAGTTCGCCCAGGGCCTCGCGGGCCAGGGCGATGGTCACCGGCTTCGACTGCACCTTGGCGTAGTGGCGGACGCTGTGGACGGCCCCTTCGAGTTCGCGGACGTTTCCCGTCAGGCTTTTCGCCAGGAACTTCAGCACGTCCTCGGGGATCAACGGGGTCAGCCCGGTGGACTTGTTGCGGAGGATGTCCAGCCGCGTCGGCTCGTCGGGCGGGAGCAGGCCCCAGACCGCGCCGCCGAGCAGGCGGTCCACCAGTTCGGGCATCAACTCGTCGGCGTGCCGCGGGTGACAGTCCATTGTCACCACGACCTGCTGGCCCTCGGCGACGAGCGCGTCGAAGGTGTGCAGGAACTCCTCCTGCGTGAGCTTCTTGGTCGCCAGGAAGTGCAGGTCGTCCAGGAGGAGCGCCCCGCAGTCGCGGAACTGCTTGCGGAAGGTGCCCTGCTTGTTGAACCGGGACGCCTGCACGAACCGGGTCGTGAACTCCTCGGCGGCGACGTAGGTCGGGCCGAGGTCGGGCCACTGCCGCTTGAGGCCGGCGTAAATGCCTTCGAGGAGGTGCGTCTTGCCGGTCCCGACGGGGCCGTAAATGACGAGCGGGTTGCACCCCAGGCCCGGCTCTTCGACGACGCTCAGGGCCGAGGCGTGGACGACGCGGTTGGACGCCCCGACGACGAAGTCGGCGAGCGTCTTGAAGCGGCGGCCGCGCGGCTTCAACGGCGGCTTGGCGGCCGGCTTGTCCGGGCGGGGGGCTTGCCGCGGCAGGGTCGGCAGCGGCCGGGCCTCCTCGAACAGCGTCGCCGCGCCCATCAGCGGCGGCTTGCCGGACTTGACTTCGGCGGCCGGGGCGAGCGTCGCGGTGCCGTTGAACAGGGCCTCATCGACGACGAACTTGACGGCCAGCGCGGGCCGGTCGGTCGCCTCCCGGCCGGCGTCCCGGACGGTGTCCCCGAAGGTCCGCGACAGCCAGTCCTGGGCGTTCGCGTTCGGCACGGCGACGACCAGTTCCGGCCCCATCGGGATGAACGTCGCCAGGGGGAACCAGAGGTGGTAGCGCTGGGCCCCGATGCGGGCGATCAGGGCCGCCTGCATCCGCGCCGCGAACCCGTCGGAGTCGGTCGTTTTCAGCGGGCCTGCCAGCACGGGAGATGCTCTTCGTTCGGGGGACCTCACCCGGCACGCGGGCGGTAGCATCACTATGGGCAATGCGACCCCCGCGCCTATTGCGGCACCGGCAATTCCTACTGCCCCCGCCGCGGCCGACGGGGCGCAACCGCCAGGCCCGAGCGCGCACGAACTCTTGAGATTCCCCCGACTAATCGCGCCAACCGACAGCCTCGGCGCGTCGCGCGCCGGCACACCCAGTTTCCCCAATCCCCGCGCGGAAAAGACTGTTCACGGGAACCGGTCGTTGACCCACCACCAGACCGCGCGGCGCTCGTAACGTGCGAAGCCGGACCGCCCGTAAAGGGCCTTGGCCGGGGCGTTCCGCGCGTCCACGCTCAGGAGCACGGCCCGGCGGGCGGACAGGGCCGCGTGCGCCAGCGCGAAGCCCAGCAGGCCGGTCGCCACGCCGCCCCGCCGGGCCTCCGGCACGACCCCCAGGTACGCCAGTTCGAGCAGCGTGCCGTCGTCGCTCGCGTCGAGGACGAGTGCGCCGACCGGGTCCGGGCCGCGGAAGGCCAGCAGCGCCAGCCCGCCGGGGACGTGATCCCACGGCGCGTCGGGGAGCCGCAGCGCGTTCAACTCGGGGCCGTCCAGGGAGCCGACGTAGGTCCGCGCGAGGGTCCGCCCGACGAGGTGCGGGTCGAGCCGGTCGAACGGCAGCAGGGCCAGCCCGCTCGGGGGGGCGGCACCGGCGTCGGCCGGGGCGACCGGCCGGCGGTGCAGTTCCAGCGTCGTCAGCGGGCGGAATCCGGCGGCACGCAGGGCGTCCGTCGGCGGGGTGGCCGGCAGCGGTAGGAAGACTTGCGCGTACCGGACGCCGGCGGCCAGCCAGTCGCGGACGCCGGCGGCGAGTTCGCCCGGCGGCACGTTCCCGGAGGCCGGCCAGCGGACCGCCGCGCCGCCGTCGGGCAGGGCGTGCCAGGCGAAGTGGTCCGGGTCGCGGCTCATGCCGGCGGTTCCTTTCGAGTTGTCCCGGCGGGGGCGTGCGAGGTATGATACCACCAACTCCCCGTTGACCCGACCGCCCCGAGTGCCGACGATGCCGCGCAAAGCGTCCACGAAGACGACCAAGTCCGAGATCGTCGCGTTCAAGGTCGAGGAGCAGTTGGCCAAGTTCTTGAACAACCTGCCGAACAAGAGCGACTTCATCCGCAAGGCGATTCTGGCCCAGTTCGGCATGACGTGCCCGCTGTGTACCGGCACCGGGGTCGTCGCCCGCGGCCTGCACGACCACTTCAAGCCGGTCATCGCCGCGCACACCAAGCGGGCGTGCGAGAAGTGCAAAACGCTCGTCGAACTGCCGATGACCCTCGAAGGCGCGGCGGCCGGGGAGCGGAAGCGGTACGAGCAGTTCCTGCACGGGGGCCACCTGTACTGCGCGAAGTGCTACCCGACGGTCCCCGCGTGCGACGACTGCGGCTGGCACGTCCCGATGGAGCGCGTCGCCGAGCACTTCAAGCAAGTCCACACGCACGCGTGACTCCAGTCGCTGACGCGAAGACCTCCAGTCGCTGACGCTCCTGGCTCGCCGTTAGCGCACTTCGACGGCGGTCGTTGCGGAGTCGTCGCCGAGTTTGACGAAGCTGCTCGACCGGATGGAGACGCCGCAGCCGCGGGCGTCGATCAGCTCGGCGGTGACGCTGTACCGGCCGGCCGGCAGGGGCGACAGGGCGAGCGCGAAGTCGATCGACTCGCCGGGGGCGACGGTGCGGCGGAGTAGCCCGGCTTGCTGGCGGGCGACCTCGACGCCGTCCGGCCCGGTGACGCGGGCGAGCAGGTGGATCGCGGCGTGGTTGCCCGGCTCGAACCGCCACCCCTCCTCGGACAGGTTCGTCGCCCGCAGGCCCAGGGCGAACGGCCGGCCGGCGGCGACGAACGGCGGGGCGGTCAGCCACTCGTACCGGGACGCGGCCGGGCCGGGGGTGTAGTGGTGCTGGACCCAGGCGCGGAACAGGTCGGGGGCGTGCGGCCGGCCGGCCAGCCACCGCTCGTACCGGTCGAAGAAGTCGTCCATCGCCGTCGTCCGGCCGACCGGGAAGTGCCCGTAGATCGGCCACAGTTCGCGCCGCGCCGCCGCCAGCGTGCCGTCCGCCGCCAGCAGAATCGCCATCCCCGACACGAGGCCGGTGCGGTCGGCCCCCTGCTTGCAGTGGACGACGATCGGCTTCTCGGCGTGGTCCAACACGTCCAGCGCCCGGCGGATTTCGGCCGGCGGCGGCAACAGGTACGCGGACAGCGTGATGTCCTCCTGCGACACGTCGGCGGCGAACGTCGCCTCGGCCTCGCGCTTGTACCAGGCCGACTTTTCCTCGTGGACCTTTTGCGACGTGCCGCGCAAGTTCAGCACCGTGCGGACGCCGTGCCGGGCGACCAGGTGCTCGACCCCCCAGGCGCTCGGCTGCGAGCACCGGTAGACCTGCCCGGCGATCACGGCGTGGTCGTTCAGCCCGAAGAAAATCCAGGCGAAGTACCCGGCGACCGCGGTCAGCGCGAGGCGGGCCGCGAGTTTCAACGCTAGTCTGCGGGTGACGCGCGGCACGGGGAATCCTTCCGACAAAAACGGGGGCACGATCGGGCACGTGGATCATACCGGGGCGGCGGGTCCGGGGTGAATCCCAACCGCCGGGTTCGGACTTTCTCCGCGCGCCCTGCGCCCCGGGGGGGGAAAATTCTTACTCTGAGATTTGACCCTCTCCCAGGCCGCGGACACAGGAACTACGCTCATGAAAGTCGGACTCGTCGGCTACCAGGGGACGGGCAAGAGTACGGTCTTCCAGTGGCTGACCGGGGTCGCGCCCGACCCGGCCAAGGTCCAGCAGGGGCAAGTCGGGACGACCAAAGTGCCCGACGACCGGCTGGCCAAGATCGCCGACAAGTTCCAGCCGAAGAAGCTGACCTACGCCGAGGTGCAGTTCCTGGACACGCCCGGCCTGCTCGCCGACGAGCGCGAGGGCAACCCCCGCCGCCTGGCCGTACTCCGCGAGTCGAACGGCGTCGTCGTCGTCCTCGACGGGTTCGGCGCGACCGACTTCGCCGCGCAACTGGCGAAATTCCGCGAGGAGTTGCTGTTCGCGGACATGGAAGTCGTGGGCAACCGCATCCCCAAGGTCGAGGCGCAGTTCAAGAAGGCCAAGCCGGCCAAGGAGCGCGAGGCCGACGAGTTCGAGCTGGCCACCTTGAAGAAGGTCGTCGCCGCACTGGAGGCCGGCACCCCCGCGTCGCGGCAGGGCATCACGGAGCAGGAAGAGAAGCACCTGCGCAGCTTCCAGATGCTCACGCTGAAGCCCGAAGCGGTGTTCGTCAACCGCGGCGACGGCGGGTTCAACGACCCCCTGCCGGCCGACCTGCTGGCCCTGGCCCCGACGGCCACGCAGGCCCCGGTGAAGCTCGAAAAGGAACTCGCCGAACTCGACGACGAGAGCCGCCAGGCGTTCATGGCCGACCTCGGCCTGACGGGGTTCAGCCGGGACCGGGTGGTCCGCGACCTGTTCTACGCGATGGGCCGCGAGGTCTTCTTCACCGTCGGCACCGACGAGTGCCGGTCGTGGGCGATCGACCGCGGGAGCGACGCCGTGGCCGCCGCCGGGGCGATTCACAAGGACCTGAGCGAGCGGTTCGTCCGGGCCAACGTGATCGGGTACGCCGACTTCGCGGCGCACCACTTCTCCGAGAAGGAGTGCAAGCTGAAGGGCCTCGAGCGCACCGAGGGCAAGACGTACACCGTCAAAGACGCGGACATCCTGCACATCCTGGCGAGCAACTGACCGCGGTTACCGCCGGCTACGCGGGTGGGCGAACGGCACCCAGGCGGCGTTCTGGTGGCTGCTGGCCACGCACTGCGTGATGAACAGCATCCCCTCGACGCCGTCGTAAATGTTCGGGTACAGGGTGTCCACCGGCTCGACTTTCTCGCCGGCGGCCCGCTTCACCATCGCGTCGAAGGCGGCGACGTAGACGTTGGCGAACGCCTCGAAGAAGCCCTCCGGGTGGCCGGCCGGCAGGCGGGCGCTCGCCGCCGACAGCGGACTCAGGTACGGCCCGCCGTTGCGCGTGTAAACCTGGTGCGGCGACCCGTTGCGGCGGACGATCAACTCGTTCGGGTTCTCCTGCCGCCACGCCAGGGACGCCTTGGTGCCGTCGATCTCGATGCCCATGTCGTTCTCCCGGCCGTGGCTGATCTGCGACGCCGTGACGGTCCCGAGCGCGCCGTTCTGGTAGCGGATGATGGCCGTGCCGTAGTCGTCGAGAGGCCGGCCGTCCTCGTAGGTTTTGAGGTGCGCGGACAGTTCCTTGGGCAGCAGCCCGGTCATGAACCGGCCGAGGTTGTACGCGTGCGTGCCGATGTCCCCGAAGCACCCGGCGATGCCCGACTGCTTGGGGTCGGTCCGCCACTTGGCCTGCTTCTGGTCGCTCGCTTCGAGGCGGGTCCGCAGCCAGCCCTGGATGTAGTTCGCGCGGATCGCGTTGACCTCGCCGAGTTCGCCGTTCAGGACCATGTCCCGGGCCTGGCGGACGAGCGGGTAGCCGGTGTAGTTGTGCGTCACGGCGAAGACGACGCCGGACTTCTCGACGACCTTCAGCAGCTCCTCGGCCTGGGCGAAGTCGAAGGTCATCGGCTTGTCGCAGATGACGTTGAACCCGGCCTCGGCGAAGGTCTTGGCGATCTCGAAGTGGGTGTGGTTGGGCGTGGCCACGCTGGCGAAGTCGATCTTGTCCGGCCGGGCCGCCTCGGCCTTGGCCATGTCGGCGTAGCTGGCGTACGCGCGGTCCGGGGCGATGTCGTAGTCCGCGGCGGACGCCTTGGCCCGGGCGGCGTCGGACGACAGCGCCCCGGCGACCAGCGCGCACCGGTTGTCGAGGACGGCCGCGGTGGCGTGGACGCGGCCGATGAACGACCCCTGGCCGCCGCCGACGAGGCCCATGCGGAGCTTGCGGTTCAACGGCGCGTTCGTCGGCATGGGGCACCCAAACGGGAGGGGGAGAATCGTCTGCGGGGATTCTATGAACTGGCCGCGGCCGGCAGCCCCGGGACGACTGACGCCAGTCCCCCGCGCCAAGCTGGGGTTGCACGGACCGGCCGACTTCGCGCACAATCTCGGACACTGCCCCCGGCCACGGACCGGCGCGGGGGGTTCGACTGGTCTCAGGGCCGACACGGATGTCGATTCTCGCGCTTCGCCCGTTGCTCACGTTCCTCGCCCCGGCGGCACTCCTGGCGTGGGCCTTCCTGCCCACGTTCGAGTTCCTCGTCGACAAGTGGGTCGAGGACCCCCAGTACTCGCACGGCTTCCTCGTGCCCCTGTTTTCCGCGTACTTGCTCCGGCAAGCCCGGCAGGCCGGGCGACTGACCCTCTCGGCCCCGTGGCCGGTCGTCGGGGCGGGCCTGCTCGCGGTCACGGTCCTGCCGCGCTTCCTGGCCGGCGGGCTGATGTTCCACCAACTCGACTGCCTCGCCCTGCTCGCCTCGCTGGTCGCGCTGACGCTCCTGGCCGGGGGGCGGGCGCTGGCGGTCGCGGCCGCCCCGGCCGTCGGGTTCCTGATCTTCATGGTGCCCCTGCCCTACGAGATGGAGCGGAACGTCGGCGGGCCGCTCAAAG
Organism: Fimbriiglobus sp.; assembly: GCA_025362195.1. Lineage (GTDB taxonomy): Bacteria > Planctomycetota > Planctomycetia > Gemmatales > Gemmataceae > Fimbriiglobus. Next base: position 16,761 of record JANYHV010000426.1, read on the forward strand.
TCGTCGCCACCCAGGCCAGCACGTACCTGCTGCAAACCATCGGCCTGCCGGCCGTCGCCGAGGGCAACCTGATCCTCATCGACGAGGTCAAACTCGGCGTCGTCGACGCGTGCAGCGGCCTGAAAATGCTCATGACCTTCGCCGCCTTCGCCGTCGGGGCGGTGCTGCTGTTGGACCGCACCCGCTTCGAGAAACTGCTCATCCTGCTCGGCATCGTCCCCATCGCCGTGGCCGTCAACGTGCTCCGCATCACCGCCACCGGCGTGGCCCACACGCTGACCGCCGACAAGGCGACGCTGAGCTTCGTCCACGACCTGCACGGCTGGCTGATGATGCCGGCCGGGCTGGGGCTGCTGGCCCTGCAACTGTGGGTGCTGACGCGGCTCGTCGAGCCGGCCGCCCCGAAGTCCGACGCGCCGGCGTTCGCCGGGATGCAGTTCGCGTAACGCCCCCCGACCGACGCCCCGAACCCCTTGCACGGATGCACGGCCATGACCCACCCCAAGCCCCGGCTGGCGACGACCCCCGGCGAGACGACGGCCCTCGTCCCCGTGCCGGCGGCCCGGCCCCGCGCGCCCAAAGTCGAGCCGGCCAACCCGGCCGCGCTGGTGCTCGGCTACCTCCGCCTGCACGCGCTCTTGATCCTGTTCTGCGGCACCTTCCTCGGCGGCGCGCTCGCCTACGCCGCGTGGTCGCTGCTCCCGGTCAAGTACGAGTCGTACGCCCTGCTCCAGGTCGCGTCGTCGCCCAGTTCGATCGCGATGGGCACCGACCCGAACCGCAGCCGGACCGACTTCACGACCTACTTGAAGACGACGGCCCAGCTCATCAAGTCCGACTTCGTACTGAACTCGGCGCTGTCCGACGCGAACTACCAGATCAGCAAGTTGCCGACGCTCGCCGAGCAGAAGAACCCGATCAAGTTCCTGGAGGACAAGATCGTCGTCTCGTACGCCGAGGGCAGCGAGGTCATCACGATCCGGTTCGAGGGGGACAACTCGCAGGACGTGGGCCGCATCGTCGACGCCGTGAAGGACGCGTACTACCGCGAGGTGGTCGATAAGGAGCGGAACACCAAGAAGCGCTTCCGCATCGAAGTCGAGCAGGCCAAGACGCAGTTGCAGTCGGTGATGAACACCCGCACGGCGATCAACGACCGCAAGGCGCAACCGCTGCCGGTCGGCCCGGCGAGCGGGCCGCTGCTGCAAGCCGGGGGCGTGCCGGTGCCCGAAATCCCGGGGCTGCCGGCACAGAACCCGGGCGTCGTCCCCGCGGCCGCCCAAGCCGCGGTCGTGGCGACGGCGGCCCTACAGTTCGCCGACAACGAACTCTTCAAGAAGGCCCGCGCCGGCACGCTGATGGGCCGCATCACGCAGTACGAGATCGAGTTGCAGCAGTTCCCCGTCCTCATCAACGAGAAGAAGGCGGACGTCGAGCGGTTGAAGAAGGAACTCGACGCGACCGGCAAGGTGCCCCCGTCCCCCGAGGCGTTCGCCGCGGCCGACAAGGACCCGGAGATTCTGGCGAAGGGGGACGCGGCGGCCAAGAAGCGGCGGGACTACGACTACATCCGCAGCGTCGTCCGCGACCCGAACTCGGACAAAATGGTCCGCCAGAAGCGCGACCTGGACGACGCCGAGGCCGAGGCCGTCGCCGCCCGCGTCGCCCTGGCCACGCGCCTGGAGGGCCAGCGGGACAGCGCCAAGGGCAACCGCCTGGCCGTGGCCCTGGACGCCGCCGTCGTCGAGTACCGGCGGATGCTGGAGCGCGAGCGGGTGGCCAAGGCGATCTTCGAGGACGCCAAGAAGGAGTTCGCCGCGCTGCCCCCGGACTTGAAGCGGGCGGACGACAAACTGCCGCCCCTGGTGGACCCCGAGAAGACCGACCTGCTCACCCACGACGGCATGTACCGCCGCATCACGGAGCAACTCATCGGCCTGGACTTCGAGTTGAAGTCGCCGCCCCGCGTGAGCAAACTGCAGGACGCCTCCGCCCCGTCGGCCAAGGACCCGAAGAAGCAGATCATCGCCGCCGCCGTGGCCGGGCTGATGGGCTTCGGCCTCGTCGGCCTGGGCGCGGTCGGGTACGAGACCCGCGTCCGCAAGGTGTCGTCGCTGGGCGAGTTGAAGACGGTCGGCACGACCCCCGTCGTCGGCGTCGTCCCGTGGCAGCCGACCGCCGCGACGGCGAGCGACCCGCTGAAGAAGGCCGACGTGACCGAGGCCATCGACAAGCTCCGCGCGGTCGTCGCCCAGACGTGGCTGACCCGCGGCGTCCGCACCATCGCCGTCACCAGCCCGCACGGCGACGAGGGCAAGGCGTTCACCGCCTTCGGCCTGGCCAACGGCCTGGCCCAGGCCGGGTACCGCACCCTGCTCGTCGATCTCGACCTGCGGAACCCGTCGCTCCACCACTTCGCCGGGGTGCCGAACACCGCCGGCGCGTGCGACCTACTGCGGGCCGAGTGCGACGCCCGGTCCGGCCAGATCGTCCTGCCCAGCGGCCTGACCCTGCTGCCCGCCGGCACCTGGACCGACGACCTCCGCCGCACCGCCGTCGGCAGTCGGCTCGACGCGATGCTCCGGGAGTTCCGCGACGACTTCGACTGCGTCGTCCTGCACGGGCACGGCCTGCTGAGCGTGTCCGAGTCGATCGAAACGGTCCGCCGCGCCGACGCCGTGCTGCTCTGCACGCTGTACCGCGAGACCCGGATGCCGCTCCTGAAGCGCGCCCTCGACCGCCTGGCCGCCCTGGACGTGCCGACGACCGGCATCGTCTACGTCGGCGCGACCCGGCACGAAGCCTTGTGTTGAGAACCCGGAATCCGGAGCGCGGAGCGCGGAGCGCGGAACTCGGAACTTGAGACGAAGACCGGGGACGGGGTGGTCCGGTCTGACCACACCCGACACCCGATACCCCATACCCGATCAGAAGCCACAAGCATGAAGAGCCTCCCCGTCATTTTCGCCTGCGTGGCCATCGCCGCCGGGGCCGCCGCGCACGGCGCGGCGACGCACCGGTGGTCAACGCTGGCCCCGGCCCAGACCGCGATGGACCGCCTGCACGCGCACGCCGTGACCCTCGGCGACTACCAGTCCGAGGAGGTGCCCAACGACTTGCCGTTGAAGGAGAAGAGCACCGGCACGTGCCGGCGGTACACGTCGGCCGGCCAGAACCAGGGGTTCATGGTGTCCGTCATCAGCGGCGCGGCCGGGTCGGTGGCCACGCACACGCCGGACGTGTGCTACGTGGCCAGCGGGTACAAGATGATGCGGCCGCCGCTCCGCGAGACGATCGACGTGCCCGGCGTGGGGAGCGTCAGCTACTACGTGAGCGAGTTCGTCAAGACGACGGCGACGCGGACGGAGCGGCAGCGGGTCCGCTGGAGTTGGACGGCCGACGGCACGTGGGCCGCCCCGGACAACCCCCGGTTCGCCTACCTGCGGACGACCAACCTGGCCAAGGTGTACATCGTCACCCAGGTCAGCGAGGCCGACGCCCTGGCCGTCGCCGAGGACGGGCCGGCGGTCAAGCAGTTCACCGCCGCCTGCTTCGCCCAGTACCACGGCCTGTTCGACCGGCCCCCGCAGTAACCCTTGAATAACCCCCGACCGTCCCCCACACCCTGTCCGACCCCCGACCCCTCGAGGACGCGCTGCCGCATGAACGCCAGCCCCACTGCCACCACCCCGCGACTCCCGGCCCGCCCGGCCGTCAAGGCCCCGGCCCGCCGGCCGACCGCTCCTGAGACGGCTTCGCCCCGCCTCCGCCGCCTCGTCGCCGCCAAGGCCGCCGTCGAGTTCCCGCTCGCCCTCGCCCTGCTCGCCGTCGCGCTGCCGGTGATCCTCGTCGCGCTCGTCGCGGTAAAGCTCACGTCCCGCGGCCCGGCCCTGTACACGCAGACCCGCGTCGGCCTGAACGGCAAACTGTTCACGATTTACAAGGTCCGCACCATGTCCCACGAGTGCGAGAGCCTGACCGGGCCGCGCTGGTCGATGCCCGGCGACCCGCGGATCACGCCGCTGGGTCAGGTGTTGCGCAAGCTGCACCTCGACGAGTTGCCGCAACTCGTCAACGTCCTCCGCGGCGACATGGCCCTGGTCGGCCCGCGGCCGGAGCGGCCGGAGATCGTCGCGCAACTGGTCCGCGCCGTCCCCAGCTACGCCCGCCGGCACGTCGTGAAGCCGGGCATGACCGGGTTCGCCCAGGTCCACTTGCCCCCGGACGCGGACGTGCAATCGGTCCGCAACAAGGTCGCCTACGACCGGCACTACATCCGCGCGATGGGGCCGCTGAAAGACCTGACCGTCTACGCCTGCACGGTGTTCAAAGTCGCCGGCTGCCAGTCCCTGTACGCCCGCCCGCCCCGCCGCCCGGCCGGGTGCGAGTAGGTTCCGGCGAGCGGCGGGAGTCGAACTTCGAGGAGGTGGCCGATGGTCGTGAGCGTGATCGTCCCCGTCCGCAACGAGGCCGCGTCGGTCGAGGCGACCCTGCGCACGCTGCTGACCCAGGACTACCCGCGGGACCGGTACGAGGTCGTCGTCGCCGACGGCTTCTCGACCGACGCGACGGTCGCCATCGTCCGCGCGCTGCAGGGAGAATTCGCCAACCTGAAGCTCGTGTACAACCCCGACCGGCTGTCCAGCGCGGGCCGCAACGCCGCCGTCCGGCACTCCGTCGGCGACGTGGTCGTCCTCGTCGACGGGCACTGCCGGGTGCCGGACGCGCACTACCTGCGGAACGTCGTGGCCGCCCTCGAAGCGAGCCGCGCGGACACCCTCGGCCGGCCGCAGCCGCTCGACGCCCCGGACCCGACGCCCTTCCAGCAAGCCGTTTCGACGGCCCGGTCGTCGCGGTTGGGGCACAACCCGGACTCGGACATTTACTCCGCCGAGGCGAAGTTCGTCGCCCCGCAATCGACGGCCGTCGTCTACCGCCGGGGCGTGTTCGAGCGGGTCGGCCTGTTCGACCAGTCGTTCGACGCGTGCGAGGACGTGGAGTTCAACCAGCGGGTCGCCGAGGCCGGGCTGACCTGTTACTTCACGCCGGCGATTGCCATCGAGTACCACCCGCGCGGCAGCCTGGCGGGGCTGTTCAAGCAACTCGCGCGGTACGGGGCCGGCCGCGCCCGCCTGGCCGCGAAGAACCCGCGGTCGCTCACCCTGCCCGCCCTCGTCCCGCCGGCCTGGGTCGTCTGGCTGGTCGCCGGCGGCCTGCTCGCGGTCGTCGTCCCGTACCTCGGCTGGGTGTACGCCGCGAGCGTCGGGTTGTACGCCGCCGTGATCCTGTCCGGCTCCGCCTGGCTGGCCCGCCGCCTGCCCCGCCGCGTCGGCGTCCGCCTCCCCGCCGTCCTCGTCGGCATCCACCTCGGCTTCGCCTACGGCTTCCTGCGCGAAGTGGCCCGGCGACTGCACCGCTAAGTCACCCGGCGCGCCACGCGGCCCAGTCGGCGGTGACGGCGTCTTCCATGGCTTTCGCGGCGTCGGCCAGCCAGTCGGCGGGGCGGCCGGCGAGGTCGGCGCGGACCGCGGCCGCGGTCGGGGAACCGAGGTGGACGTTCGCCGTTTCGGCCCCCATCGACCGGAGGAGTTCGGTCACGTCCGTTACGGTGCCGAGTTGGTCCAGCTCGACGCGCGAGCAGCGCGGCGCGAGCCGGCGGGCGACCCACGCCGGGCCGGGCCGGTAGAACGGGTCGGGGCACCGCTTCGCCCCGGCGACGGCCGCCCCGGCGCGCGACGGCCGCGCGTCCCCGGCCGCCCACGCCGTCGCCGGGGGCGCGACCGCCTTCGCCTCGCGGGCCACCCAGCCGCCGCCCCACTGGGCGAGCGCGACGTATCGGGCTTTGCCCAGGCTGCCGACGCCGACGCGCGGCCGCCGGCGGAACTCCGGCGTCAAGTCGGGCGACGGCAGGCCGGCCGTCAGCGCGGCCCGGGCCGCGGCCGGCGGCTCGGCCGGAGGGTCGGCGAGCACCTTGGTCAGCTTCTTCCAGAACGCGACGGGGTCGCGGTCGGCGGACATCGCCATCGCCCGCAGGCCGGCGTGCCGCTCCTCCAGGACGAACGGGTCGCCGCCGGCGTCGAGGGCCGCGGCGTACCCGGCCAGGATCGTCTCGCAGGTCGGCCGGAACTTGACGAGGGTCAGCCCGCCGGCCGTCTCGGTTTTGCGGGCGAACAGCACGCTGGCCGCGAGCCGGACCAGGTCGTGCGCGTACGGCAGGTCGTCGGCCTCGTCGAAGTCGTTGACGCCCCAGCACAGGCGGCCGTCGCCGTCCCGCCAGGTGCCGAAGTTCTCGACGTGCAGGTCGCCGACGGCCAGCACCGCCGGGGCCGTGGCGAGGTCGGCGCACACCTTCGGCCAGTGTTGCGCCCACCGGTAGTAGGTGCCGCGGAAGAACGGGAACGGGTCGGCCGCGTCCGCCATTCGGGCGTGCTTGTACGCCAGGTCGGCCGCGTCGATCGGGCCGAACCCCGCCAGCCAGGTTTCGTAGCCCGTGGTCGCTTCGTGAACCGTCATGCCGCACCCCCTCGACCCGATCCGGTGGGTCAAAGGAGTGATACGGCCGCGCGGCCCGCCCGGCCCGCCCGGGTTTTGAGCGTGACGCGGTGGACGCCGAGGTGCCGGGCGGCGAGCGAGACGTTGCCCGCGCACACGTCCAGGGCCGCCGCCACGACCGCGGCCTCGAAGGCGTCGAGGAGCGGGTGCAGCAGTCCGCCCTCGCCGCCGGCGATCGCCCGCCCGACGTGGGCGCGGACGGCGTCGGCGTCGAACAGGCCGGCCGCCGGGCGCGCGACGACCGGCGGGAACTGGTCGGGCAGGATCGTCGCCCCGGGGCACTCCAAGACCGCCTGGCGCAGGGCGTTGGCCAGCTCGCGCACGTTCCCCGGCCAGTCCTGGGCGCACAGCCGGGCGAGCGCGTCCGGGTGGACGCCGGTCACCCCGAGGGCCAGTTCGCGGGCCGACCGGCGCAGGAAGTGAGTCACCAACAGGGGGATGTCCTCGCGGCGGTCGCGCAGCGGTGGGAGGCGGACGGAGACGACGCCGAGGCGGTAGTACAGGTCCTCGCGGAACCGGCCGGCGGCCGCTTCGGCCCGCAGGTCGCGGTGCGTCGCGGCCAGGATGCGCGCGTCGGCCCGGACCGTCTCGCTGCCGCCGAGCCGCGTGAACTCCTGCTCCTGCAAGACGCGCAACAACTTCGCCTGGGTGGCCGGGGCGAGGTCGCCGACCTCGTCCAGGAAGAGCGTGCCGCCCTCGGCCAGCTCGAACTTGCCGAGCCGCTGCCGGTCGGCCCCGGTGAACGCCCCGCGCTCGTGGCCGAACAGCTCGCTTTCCAGCAGGGACTCGGGAATGGCGGCGCAGTTCAGCGCGACGAACGGCCCGGCCCGGCGGCCGCCGTGGGCGTGGATCGACCGGGCGACGAGTTCCTTGCCGGTGCCCGACTCGCCGAGGATGAGGACGGTCGTCGGCTGCCCGGCGACGCGGCCGATGAGCTTCGACACCTCGTACATCGCGTCGGACTTGCCGAGGAGCGTCGCGGCCGGGGTCGCGGCCGCGTCGGCCGGGGCGGGCGGGCCGGCCGACGCGAGGATGCGGCGGACCGTCCGCACCGCCCGGGGCAGGTCGAGGGGCTTGAGCAGGTAGTCGCACGCCCCGCACGCCATCGCCCGGATGGCGTGCTCGGTGCTCCCCTCGCCGGTGACGACGACGACCGGGACCGTCGGGTCGGCGGCCCGGAGGCGGGCGAGCACGTCGAACCCGCCCAGACCGGGCATGACCACGTCGCACAACACCACGTCCGGCCGCGCGGCCGCGAACCGCTCGACCCCTTGCGCCCCGTCCACCGCCTCGACGACGGCGTGCCCGTCCCGCTCCAGCGCGAGCCGCACGACCCGGCGGACGGCCGCCTCGTCGTCGATGATCAGAACGGTCGCCATGCGCACCCCATCTCGCCCGAGTCCCCCGCGGCGGGCGCGTCGAAGGGATCGACAGCCGGGCCGGACGCGTGTCGAAGCCTACGTCACTCCCGACCGGCGGGGCGGGGAATCGCGTTGTGCGCCGGCCGCACGAATCGGCCCCGCCGAGAGCCGACGGCCCCCGATTAGCAACCGCCCCTCAAACCCCCGACGCCGCGCGAACTCCCCGGCCTGGCACCGCGGTTGCGTGGCAGACCGTCTACCCGCACGCCGGTACATTCCTCAAAAAAACACCCGCCCGAGACCCCGCCATGCCAACGCCCAAAGTGGCTTTTCAGCCCGACGAGACGGTTTACTTGCCCCCCGCCGCGGCCGGGAACACGCTCGCGGTCGGCTCGCAAGTCGCCCTCTTTTTGAACGGCCTGATCGACCAGTCGGTCGTGCTCCCGGAGGAGTGGGACGAACTCGACGCGAAGATCCGCACCGGCCTGTACGCCCTGGACTTCCAGTCCGAAGTCGTCCAGCGGTTGCTCGCTTTGCACCTGATCACGCCGTTCCAGGCGGACATGATCCGCAAGGGCCGGACGCGGGACCTGGTCCTCGGCCAGTACCGCGTTCTGGAGCAGATCGGCCGGGGCGGCATGGGCGTGGTGTACCGGGCGGAGAACACGTACCTGCGCCGCGAGGTCGCGCTGAAGGTCCTGGTCAACTCGGCGTCGGACAATTGCGCCGGGCTGCGCGGCCGGTTCTACGCGGAGGCCCGCGCGGCCGCCCGCCTGCACCACCCGAACCTCGTCGCCTGCCTGGACGCCGGCCGCCAGGCGTCGGCCGAATCGACCGGGCTGATTTACGACTACTACGTCATGGAACTCATTACCGGGCACGACCTGCACACCCTCGTCGCCACCGGCGGGCCGCTCGCCGTCGGCCGGGCGTGCGACCTGTTCCAGCAGGTCGCCGACGCCCTGGCCGAGGCGCACCGGCACGGGCTGATCCACCGGGACGTGAAGCCGTCGAACATCGTCGTCACCCCGGACTGGCAGGCGAAGTTGCTCGACTTCGGGCTGGCCCTGCACCCGCAGCGGCGGGTGACGGTGCCGGGCACGATCCTGGGCACGGTCGGGTACATGGCCCCCGAGCAGGCCCGCGACCCGCAGACGGTGGACGCCCGGGCCGACCTGTTCGGGCTGGGCGCGACCATGTACTGGGCGCTGACCGGCCGCGAGCCGTTCGCCAACACCGGGGACCCGATCCACGACCTGCACCAGCGGCTCACCGCCCCGCCCCCGGACATCCGCCGGTTCCGCCCCGAACTGCCCGAGGACCTGGGCGACCTGATCGGCCGGATGCTCAGCACCGACCCCGACCGGCGGCCGCCGAGCGCCCGCGTGGTGGCCATTTCGCTGTCCGGGCTGGCCCGGTGGGCGGCGGTCGCGGCCGGCCCGTCGTCCGCCGGGAGTGGGGTCCTGGACGACCGCCAGCGGGTCGTCGTGGTGGACGACGACGCGGCCCTGCGCAAACTCCAGGCGGCGTACCTGGGCGACGAGTTCGCGGTCGAAGAAGCGGGCGACGGGGAGGCCCTCCTGGCCGTCCTCCGGCGGCGGATCGTGGACCTCGTCGTCCTCGACATCAACCTGCCCGGGCGGACCGGCGACCAGCTCATCGACGCCATCGCGGCGAACGCCCCGGAGGGCCAGCGGCCGATGATCCTGCTCACGTCCGGGGACGTGCCGGCCGAGTCCCTGGGCGGCCTGCTGACCGGCGGGGCCGACGACTTCCTGGCCAAGCCGTTCGGCCGGGCCGAGTACCGGGGGCGCATCCGCGGGCTGCTCGGGCGGCGGGCCGGGACCCGCAACCGGCAGCTCAAGGAGACGCTCCGCATGGGCGTCGAGAACCTGACCCGGACGCCCGCCCCGGCCCCCGAGTCGTTGGCCAAAGTCGGCGGCCTGACGGTCGCCGCCGGGCCGACCGGGCTGGAGAAAATCGCCGTCCTGCTCCGCGTGTTCGCCCAGATGGCGAACGAGACCCTGCCGTTCGACGCGGGGTACCCCGACCGCCTCGGCCGGTACGTCCGGGCGCTGGCCGCGGCCGCCCCGGACAGCGGCGAGTACAGCCGGCTCAAGGACGCCCGGTACCTCGACCTGCTCGTCGGCGTCGCCCCCCTCCACGACCTCGGCATGGTGGCCGTCCCGGCGACCGTCCTGCGCAAGCCGGCCGCCCTGGACGACCAGGACCGCATGGTCCTCCAGACGCACCCGGTGATGGGGTCCGAGTGGGTCGTCGCGGCCGCCGGGGGCACCGAGTCCCTGCCCGCCCTGTCGCTCGCCGCCGAGGTCATCCGCAGCCACCACGAGCGGTGGGACGGGGCCGGGTACCCGGACGCCCTGGCCGGCGTCGAGTGCCCGTTGTCGGCCCGCGTCGTCGGCCTGGCGTCGGTGTACGACGCCCTCCGGTCGCGCCGCAGTTACCGCCCGGCCCTGCCGCACGCGCGAGTCCTCCGCATGATGGTCAACGAACTGGCCGGGCAGTTCGACCCGACCCTGCTCGCCGCCCTGGCGACGGCCGGTGCCCGGTTCGAGAAGGTCTTCAAGATGACGCCGGACTGAAATCAGGCGGGTCCGAGGTCCCGGGGCAATTCGAGTGCGTAGGTCGTGCCGCCGCCGGGGGTGCTCGTCGCTTCGGCGCGGCCGCCGCACTGCCGGGCGAACCCGGCCACGGTCGCCAGCGTGAGGCCGACGCCCGGCAGTGCGTACGGCTCGAAGGCGTGGGGCAGGAGGTCCGCCGCGAGGCCCGGCCCGGTGTCCGCGACGCTCAGCCGGACGAATTCCCCCGGTCCGACGTTGCGGGTGGCGATCGTCAGCGTGCCGCCGGCCGGGAGCGCGTCCCGGGCCGTCGCCGCCAGGTCCGACACCGCCCGCTCGACCTGCCCGGCGTCGGTACGAACGGGCCAGAGTCCGGGGGCCAGGTCGGTCACGAGGCGCACGCCCGGCGGGAGCAGCGACCGCAGCCGCGCCTCGGCGTCGGCCACGACCCGGTTGAGGTCGAGGACGCGGGGCGCGAGCACTTGCCGGCCGCTGAAGGCGAGGAGTTGCCGGGTCAGGTCGGCCGCCCGTTCGCCGGCTTGCAGAATCTCCGCGGCGAGCGGCCGGGACGGGTCGCCCGGGGCGAGGTCCTGGAGCAGGATGTCGCTGTACCCGTTGACGACGGTGAGCAGGTTGTTCAGGTCGTGGGCGACGCCCGCGGCCAACCGGGTCAGGGCGGTGACCGTCGGCCCGCTGCCGCCGGCCGGGGGAGGCCCCGCGGGTTCGCGGCCGGCGTGCGGCCCCTGGTCGTCGGGAACAGCCATGAAGTCTCTGGAAGTGCGCGGCCCGGCGGGAACGGTCTTGAGCCTACTTCTTACCGAGTAACCCCGCCGCCGTCAGGACGTGTTTCAACGCGGCGAGCTTGTCCGGCGGGAGCGGGCCGACCGGCCGGCGGTTCGGCCCGCACGGCTGGCCCATGAGGGTCAGGGCCTCCTTGACCGCCCCGTTGCTCGTGCCCAGGGACAGGGCCAGGCGGACCGGGGCGAGGTCGTTCTGCAACCGCAGTGCGGCCGCGTGGTCGCCCCGGTGGAAGGCGTCGTGGATGCCGACGCAGATTTCGGGGATGACGTTCGACACGGCCGGGATGGCCCCGCTCGCCCCGAAGTGCAGGGCCGCCAGGATCAGCGTGTCCCGGCCCTGGAGGACCCCGAACGTGGCCGGGTTCGTCCGCCGGATCACGTCCAGGGTGTACTGCAAGTCGCCCGACGAGTCCTTCAGGCCGACGACGTTCGGCACGGCCGCGAGCGCCTCGACGGTGGCCGGGTCGATGGCCAGGCCGCCGCACGTGCCGGGGTTGTTGTAAAGGACGACGGGCAGGGACGTGGCCCCGGCGACGCGGCGGAAGTGGTCGCCGAGTTCGGCCTGCGTCGGCTTGATGAAGTACGGGGCGACGACGGACACGCCGGTCGCCCCGTGCTTCTCGGCCAGGCGGGTCAGGCGGACGACTTCGCCCGTCGATTCGGCCCCCGTCCCGGCGTACACCGGCACCCGCCCGGCGACGTGCCCGACGGCCTCGGCCATGACCGCTTCCTTCTCGGCGTCCGAAAGCGCGTAGAACTCCCCGGTCGTGCCGAGGACGAAAATCCCGTCCACGTCGGCGCGGAGCAGCCAGTCGATGTGCGACCGCAGCCGGGGCAAGTCGAGCGACTCGTCCGCATGGAACGGCGTGACGACGGGCGTAATGATGCCGTGCGGCTTGGGCGACATGAGCGAAGCTCCGGAAGGGGCAGTGCTTCTACTGTAACAAAGTGAGCGGCCGGACCCGGCGCACATTCGCCGGCGGTTACGCGTTGCGCTTGGACTTAACCTTCGCCACGGGGGGCAGAGAATCGGGACTCACCGTCGGGACCGCAGTCAGGACCTTGACGAAACTTTTCAGCCAGATGTAGAGCCGGACCATTTGGACGTTGAAGACGTACTCTCCGGCCGAATCTCCCGAACGGATCACGTTCAGTTTTTTCATTCGCTGAAGGAAGTTGCCCAGCTTCTTCAACTCCGCCGGGGTCAGTCCGTCCGCCACATCTCGCTTGAAGAAACTGTCACCGCTCGGTCCCAGGCCGGCGATTTTTTGCAAGATGGATTGGTAATCAAGGCTTCGCAGGGCCTTGTAAACTTGCTGATCGACGTACTTCCGGCCGACTTCTTCGGCAGCGCTGACGACGGCGTCCATCGCCTCCGTGTAGTCGAGGGTGCCGTCCTGGTCGAGGTAGTACGCCTCGTCGCCGACGACGTGCATGATCTTCGGGAAGCCGGCCGAGTACGTGATGAGTGCGTCCATCGCTTTCGCATCGACGGCCATGTCGGCCTCGCGGAAGGACCGCTCGAAGAACTCCTTCATCTCGCCCCGGTCCATCTTCTCGATCTCGACGATGTCGAAGATGCGGTCGATCGGCGGGTGGCACTGGATCATGGCCCGGCGGCGCTCCTCGACCCCGCACAGCATGAGCAACAACGGCAGGGGCGTCGTGGCCATCGCGTTCTCTTCGACGAAGCCCTTAATGAAGTGCGCGAAGTGGGGGTTGTTGACGATCCCGTTGAGTTCGTCGAGGACCAGGAAGACGCCGCCGGCCGCGTCCCCCATCCGCACCAAGGTTTCGCGCAGGAACGCCAGCATCTGCCCGGGCGTCGAGAGGGACGGGGTGTCGGCCTTGAGCGCTTCCAGGTTCAGGGTCAACCCGAGCAACTGCTGCTTGCCGACGTACTTGCCGAGCCATCCTTTGACGCGCTCCGCGGTCGAGACGTTGGTCTCGCCGGCGCGGACCACCGCCTCCAGGACGCGCCCCGCCAGGTCCTCGATGTCCTTCGCCCCGCCCAAGTTGACGGACACCCGGAGGAGTTTGTACTTCTGCTCGGCGACCCGCTGGGCGTAGTTGGCGATCGAACTCTTGCCGATGCCGTACTCGCCCTGCACGAACATGGCGACGGGCTTGCCGGCCGCGACCTGGGCGGCACCCCGTTGGAGGATGCGGTCGATCTGGAGTTTGCGGCCGACGAACAGCTCGGCCGGGATCGGCTGGCCCGGGTGGAACGGGCTTTTCCCCTTTTCCCGACTCGCCATCCGGTCAACCCCCGAGTGCCTTGAGCATTCCGTGCAGCGCTCAGCGCGACACTGATACGCCCATCATACGGGGCCACCGCTTTGGCCGGTTGAATCGCCAGCGATCATGCCCGGCCGGCGATCATCCCGGGGAACGCCCTGAGACTCCGGCGCGGCCGTCGAATTCGGCTTTCCCCTTGCCCCGGCCGGGTCGGCCCGCAAGGATGCGGCAGACGTTTCCTACCGAACGGCCGCGGCATTCGTGGTCGGGCGTCAGGTGGATTGCGGGGTGAAGGAATGGAGCCGCAGGTTCAAGTCGCGCTGATTGTTAGTGGCACAATCCTGCTCGGCTTGACCGGGCTTGTTTGGGCGACGCGGAGCCGCGCGCAACCGGTCGCGGCGGGGCGGCACGACCGGCGCGGGTTGTACCAGCAGTTGCTCGACGCCCTGGCCGTCGTGGCCCGCGAGCCGAACAGCGGTCGGGCGCGACGGCACGTGGACGAAGTCGTCAACGCGTGCGTGCTGAGCGCGCCGTCTGAAGTCGTTGCGGTCGCCCGCCGCTGCCAGGAAGCCTTGACGGGAAGCGGTGCCCTACCGGTCGAGTTGGAGACCGAGTTGCTCCGGGTCTTGCGGGCCGACCTCGGCCTGCCGCCGCTCGAAGGCGGCCCCGCGCCGTTCGGATACCCAGACGACGTGCCCGTGCGTTCGGATCGACCGCCGCTCACGCCCCGACGACGACGGGTTCGCACGGGGCCGGGGCGGGGGTGCGGTGGCCGCCGGGGAGCTTGACGACGAGGACGCTGCACGGCGAGTCGCGCATCACCCGCTCGGCCACGCTGCCCATGACCAGGCGGTCCACGCCCGTCCGGCCGTGCGTGCCCAGGACGATCACATCGACCGCCACCTCGTCGGCGTACCGGACGATCTCGGCCGCCGCGTCGCCCTCCAGGAAGACGTGCTTGACGGGGATCTTCTTGTTCGCCGGGCGGATCTGTTCGAGCTGGCTCCGCCAGTGCTGCTTGTCCGCGGCGGCCGACCCGGGCGGCACTTCGCCGGGCGTGTAGACGTACAGGATCGTCAGGGCGGCGTTGTACGCCTCGGCCAGGCCGAGGGCGTGGAAGTAGGCGGAGTTCGAGTACGACGAGAAGTCGGTCGGGTAAAGAATGGTTTTGACGCGGATCATGGAGCGGTCCCTCCCGGGGGCGTCGGAAGCGCGTCCGACACGGTGCGACTATCCTAGCACGGCCGGCCGCGCGAAGCTACGCGCCGGCGGCAGAACTTGCGCCGGCCGGCACCAGCCGTTCCAACTCGGCGACGACGAGGGGGAGCGGGTCCGGGTCGGCGGCGGCGCGGCGGGCCGACTCGGCCGCGGCCCGGCCGACCGCGGCGTCGGCCAGGAGCGCTTGCAGGGCGGCGGCGACGTTGCCCGGGGTGAACTTCGCCGGCCAGAGGGTGCGGGCGACGCCGAGGCGGTCCAGTCGGGCGGCGTTGTCCGGCTGGTCGAAGGCCATCGGCATGACGAGTTGCCGCACCCCGGCCGCGAGGGCCTGGGCGCTCGTGCCGATGCCGCCGTGGTGGATCAGCGCACTACAGCGCGGCAGGACGGCGCTGAACGGGGCGTAGTCCGCGTGGGCGACGGTGGCCGGCAGGTCGGTCGGGATTTGGTCGCCGGACTTGGCCAGGATCAGGCCGCGCAAACCGGTCCGGCGGAAGGCTTCGACGGCGGCCGCGAAGTACGGCTTGCCCGCCCGCATCGCCGTGCCGAAGCTCACGGCCACCGGCGGCGGCCCGGCCCGCAAGAACGCCTCGACGGCCGGCGGGGTCGGCCGCTCCGCCTGGTCGTACTTGACGAACCCGACGTGCCGGAGGTGCGCGGGGTAGTCCGGGGCGTCCGCGTACCACTGCGGGAAGAAGGCCAGGACGCGCACCGGCGAGTGCCGCCACGGGCCGAACACCCGGCGGATCCGCGGCAGCCCGGCCTCGGCCCGCAGGCGGTTCACGGCCGGGGCCATCAGCGGGTCCAGCACGAGCCGGTCGCCGGCCCAGTACAGCGCCCGGCGGAACCAGTGCGGCCACCACTCGCGCACCCGCAGCGTGCCCAGCCGCGGCGGGTTGATGACGCTCAGAATCGCCGCCGGCTGGAGGTGGACGCTGACGAACGGCACGCCGAGCGCGTCCTGGGCGATCCGCCCGCTCAGCCCGAGCGACCCGCCGACGACCACCGTGTTCCCGGGTTCGATGGCGGCCAGGAGTTGGGCGTGCCCGTCGCGCAGCATCCGCTCGAACCGCGGCGGGCCGAACAGCACCCGCATCGACCGCGACGGGTGCCACAAGTCGGGGTCGTGCGTCAGCGCGTGGTAGTCCTCGGCCGTGCCGGTCGGCGCGAAGGCGAACCCGTGCCGGTCGGCCAGTTCGCGGAACGGCTCGGCCGTAATGAGCGTGACGGCGTGGCCCCGGTCGCGCATGGCCCGGCCGACGGCGACGAACGGGTGGACGTCGCCGTGGCTGCCGACCGGGCACAAGATGACGCGCATCCGCGAGACTCCCGGACGCCGCGGGTCAATACAGCTTGGACCGCAGCTTGTCGCGGTACTCGTCGGACATCTCGCTGCGGACGCCGATGATGTTGAACACGCTGACCATGACCTCGCGGATCGCCCCGCCGGCGAGGGCCTTGTCGAGGTCGGCCCCGGTGAGCAGGGTTTCGAGCGCTTGCTCGTACTCCCCCTGGGCGGCCAGGATCGTGCCGACTTTCAAGTACCGCTCGGCCGTCTCGTGGTCGCTCAGGGCCTCGGTCAGGTCGGCGTCGGCGTGCGGGGTTTCGCGCAACGTCAGGACGCGGCGGAGGCGGTCGGCCTCCTCGGCGAACTCGCCCGACTCGATGCCGTGCAGCAGGGTCGCCGACTCCGCGGGCGACTCGGCGAGTTCGATCAGCAGCGACGCCAGGGCGACGCGCGGGGCTTCGGCGGCCGGGGCTTTGGCGACGACCTCGCGGAGCGCCGTCTTACCCGCCTCGGGGTCGCCGACTGCGAGTTGCACGGCGGCGAGCAGTTCGACCTCGGCCGGGCTGGGGTTCAGGTGGGCGACGAACTCGTCGAGTTCGGCCTCGGCGAGCATCCCGGCGAAGTGGTCGATGACCTTGCCGTCCTTGATCGCGTACACGGCCGGGATGCCGCTGACCTGGAACTGCTCGGCGAGTTCCGGGTTCTCGTCCACGTTGACTTTCGCCAGCGTGAACGCGCCCTGCCCGGCTTCGGCGCGGGCTTCGAGCGCCGGCCCGAGTTGGCGGCACGGGGCGCACCACGGTGCCCAGAAGTCCAGCACGACCGGGGCCACGGCCGACCCGTCGATGACCGCGGCGCGGAAGTTCTCGGCGGTCACGTCCACCACAAATTGCGAGTTCGCCATGAACGCCGTCCCGGGGGGAGAGTAGGAGTGTGGCGGCATTCTACGGAGTGCCGGTCCGTACAACAGGAGTCCCCGACGCCCCCCTCGCCCGCCGGACCCGCGCCCGATGCCGACCGACCCGACGACCCTGGTCACCCTCGCCGCGTCGGCGTTCGCCGCCGGGGCGTTGAACTCGATCGCCGGCGGCGGCACCCTGCTCACCTTCCCCGCGCTGTTCGCCGTGATCGGCCCGGCGGCGGCGAACGTGACCAGTACCATCGCGCTGCTGCCGGGGTCGTTCGCCGGGGTCTGGGGCTACCGCCGTGAGCTGGCGGGGGCACGCCGCTTCCTGGTGCAGATGCTCCCGCCGAGTCTCGCCGGCGGCCTGTGCGGCTCGCTGCTGATGGTGGCGTACCCCGAAGACTTCGGCCGCCTCGTGCCCTGGCTCATCCTCACCGCCGCGACGCTCTTCCTGCTGCAACAGCCGATCAACCGGTACCTGCGGAAGCGCCGCGCCGACGACACCCCGCACCCCCCGGCGACCGGCGTCAAGCTCGCGGCGCTGATCGGCTTCCAGTTCCTCACCGCGACCTACGGCGGGTACTTCGGCGCGGGCATCGGCATCCTGATGCTCAGTGCCCTCGGCTTCATGGGCGTGGGCGACATCCACCGCATGAACGCGGTGAAGACGTGCCTCGCGGCGGCGATCAACGCCGCGAGCGTGGTGGTGTTCGTCCGCGACGGACTCGTGAACTGGGACTACGCGGGGCCGATGGTGGTGGCCGCGATCCTCGGCGGCTACGCCGGCGCGCGGGTCGCGCGCCGGTTGCCGGCGAGTTACGTTCGGTACGCGGTCATCGCGATCGGCTTCGGGCTGGCCGCGTTCTACTTCATCAAGACGTACGCGCTGACGTGACCTTCCGCCACTTCGGCACGAACCCGATCGCGAGCAGGCGCTCCGCGAAGCCCGTGCCGAGCAGCATCCCGGCGAGCATCCCCGCCGTCATCCCGGCGAAGCCGGCCGCGACCGCCGCTGTCATACTCAGAATCGGGAACTGTGCCGCACACCACCCGCCGGCGGTCATGCCGAGCACCATGCCGCCGTTCCCGCCGGTGTACATCGCGACCATGTGGTGCCCGCGCGGTGCCGGGCAGCGGCCGAACCACCTCATCGCGACGTTCGCGAACGCGAGCATCCCGACCCACATCCACGGCTTCATCACGCCGCCGCGCATGGCTTCGACGCACGCGCAACACCCGCCGTCGGGCAGCGCGGCGAAGCCGTTGTCGGCCCACCACCCGAGTAGCATTCCGAGGTTGCCGAGCGTGAGCATTCCGTAGCACATGTCCAGCCAGTGCGGGACCGCGTAGCGGTGCCACGCGACCGCCAGCGCTGCTCCAACGAGCGCGAACGTACTCAGGAGGAGCGCCGCGGAAGCCGGTTCGCGCAGCGACGCGAGCAGCAGGAGGAAGGTGAACGCTTGAAGGAAGAACGCGAGGGCGTGCGCGACCGCAAGACCTACCCCCCCAACCCCCCTCCCTGAAGGGAAGGGGGAGGAGGACAACCGCTCGGTGGCACTCGCGGCTCGTCCGGACGCGTCGCGCGCCGACTCCCCCTTCCCTTCAGGGAGGGGGGCCGGGGGGATAGGTCGCCTTTGCCCCACCCGCGTTGACGAGAAGATTAGCGTGAGGCTCGACACCACCATTAGTACCGCGGCGACGACCGGGTGAAGCACGCCGCACGCGGCGAGCGTCATGCCCACGAGGTTGTAGCACAGCGCGCGACACAGATTCCGGCGCACCGCCCGCACCGCGTCGCGACTGAGTTCCACAGCCCAGGGAAGCGCGCGGAGGTCGCCGTGGTACAGCGTGACCGCAGCCGCGCTGACCGCGAGGTCGGTGCCGCTCGACAGCGCGACGCCGACGTGCGCCGCCGCGAGTGCGGAGGCGTCGTTGATGCCGTCCCCGACGAACAGCGGCTTCGCGCCGTCGGCCTTCGCGGCTTCCACGGCCGCACGCTTGTCGTCCGGCAGAAGCCCGCCGCGTGCCGGCGGGAGGCCGAGCGCCTCGGCGCGGCCGGTCGCGTCCCCGGTCAGCACTTCGACCGGCAGGCCGAGTTGCGCGAAGTGTGCGAGCGCCTGCGGGGTGGAGTCGCGCAGGCGCTCCGTCACCGTCGCGACCGCCGCGAGTACGCCATCGACTGCGACGTGAACACGATGCGACCCCACCCCCCGGCCCCCTCCCCCAAGGGGAGAGGGGGAGCAAAACGGCGACGTTCCGGCTCCCCCTTCCTTCTTAGGGAAGGGGGTTGGGGGGTTAGGTT
>JANYHV010000471.1 GCA_025362195.1 Fimbriiglobus sp.
GTGCTCAACGCCTTGCGGCGACACTGATGGCTTCACCGCTCGCTCCGTAAACCCAGGCGGATGCAGCAGTTTCGACCTCCGATTTCACGCATGTTGTCAGGATACCCGCGAAGGACGCCACCGTGAAGGTCGAGGCGGTCGGAATGTGGTCGATTCCTCGGCGTTTACAGGCGTCACGCACCCCGCCGAGTTGTCAAAGAACGCAACCGCCCGGGTGGCCCAGGGTTCCGGCCGAATCGCCGCCACCGTCGCCGAACCGGCTCCGGTGCGTGACGCCCCTCAGACGATCGTGTACCGCGGCGGCTCGTCCGTCCACGCCGCCGGGCGGGCCGTGCCGTGGATGCCCACGATGCCGTCCACGCACCGGCCGCACAACGGCATCAGCAAGACGTCGTCGGCCGGGTCGAGCTTCTCGGTCAACTCCCACCGCAGCCGCTCGGCCTCGCGGGCCGTCATCCAGCAGCGGAAGATCGAGTACTGGATGCGGTGGCCGTACCCTTCCATGTGCTTCGCGCACTTGCGCAACCGCTTCTCGTCGCGCACGTCGTAACAGACCAGCCACCACTTCGCGTCGGTCATCTCACGCCCCCGGTCAGCGGAGCCGGCTGCGGGCGAAGAGGCCCGGCTCGCCGGTCCACTCCTTCTCCAACAGCCGGGCCTCCAGTTCGATGCTCCGGGCGTAACTCAGCGAGTAGTTCAGGACCGGGTGCTTCCACGTCTCCTGCAAGCGGCCCTCGAACAGGCCGATCGCCTTCTTCCGGCCCGCCTCCGACAGCCAGACCTTGGTGCGCGTCACCGCGAAGTCCGCCACCGGGTCCCACTGCCCGCGGTTCAGCGAGCCGACCAGCGGCATGTCCCACAGCGTCACGCGGAACAGCTCCATGAGGTCCAACACCAGCGGGTAGGCGGCACTGCGGGGGGTGTGGAAAAAACCTAACGCGGGCTCCAGGCCCGACGCCAGTGCCGCGCGCATCACGGCCGTGTGCAGCAGCCCGTAGCCGTAACTCAGGAGCGCGTTGAAGCGGTCCTGCGGCGGGCGACGCGACCGGCTGTCGGAGCGCAGGTCGTCGTGAACCTGCGGGCCGAGCAACTGCCGCAGTGCCGCGAAGTACTGCACCGCCGCCGCGCCTTCGAGGCCGCGCAGCGAGTCGCGGTCGCCGGCCGCCGGGATGTCGGCCAACAGCGGCTGAAGACAGTTGAGCGACTTCTGGACGGCGGCGCGGGCCTCCTCGTCGCCCCGGCTGGCCCGCATCAGGTAGCGGTACTGGCCCTCGACCTTGGCCGCGGTCAACTGCTTCGCCAGCCGCAGGCACGTCGGCTCGTCGGCGAGCGCCTGGTACTGCCGCACCCGCCGCTGCACCTGGCCCGCCGTCGGCACGAGGCTCGCCGTGTGGTAGCCCGAAACACTCAGCCAGTGGACGCCGATGCCGTGCTCGACGCACTTGCGGATCGCCTGCGTACTCACCTGCGCGAAGCCGTGCAGCAGCAGCGTGTCGAGGCCGCGGGCCGGGTGCTTGACCTCCGGGCCGTCGCGCGGCTTGACCACGATCGAGTCGCCGCTGACCCCCACGGAAGTGCCGTGGGCGACGACGTGCAGGGTGGTGCCGTCGCGGTCGGCGGGGAACAGCCGCACCGGGTCGCGCTCCGGCTCCCGGTCGTGCCGCACCTCCTCCGGCAGACACACCGGGGCGAGCGAGCAACTGCCGCACAGCCGCGGGTTCTCGGCCACCGCCGGCCGCTCGACCGTCTCGCGCAGCCGCCGCGCCTCTTGAATCGCCTCGAGCAAGTCGGCCCGCGCCGCGCCGTCGATCGGCACGCGCACGGTGACGTTGGCGGCGTGGTAGCGGACGCGGCCCTCGGGGATCGCCTGGCCGAACGCCTCCTCCAGCAGCACCGCGTAGGCGACGACTTGCAGCCGGTCCGACGGCCACGCCTCGGCGACCTCGCCGGGCCCGCGCGCCGGCCGGCCGCGCTTGTGCTCGTATGGGAGGAACGTGCCGTCGCGGCGCTTGAGGCAATCGACCTTGCCGACGAGTCCCAACACGTCGGAGGCGAGTTCGAGCGAGGTCGATTCGCCGTCGTCGTCGGCCGCCGCCTCGAGCGCGGCGTGGAGGTGCCGGCCGGCGAAGACGCGGGCGTCGGCGACGCGCAGCTCCTCGACCTCTTCGAGGTAGAACAGCCGCCGGCAGTAGGCCAGCGCGTGCAGGGCCATGACCCGCACCGGCGGCCGGTGCGAGTCGAGGACGGGGAGCGGCAACATGGTCG
>JANYHV010000446.1 GCA_025362195.1 Fimbriiglobus sp.
ACCCGACACCCGACACCCGATCTTGGTCTGCGATACCCCACACCCCATACCCCATACCCGATTCAAGACGACACTTCGCGGACGACGATGCGCGTCCCCTCGACTTCGACGACCTGGACGCGGGCACCGGCCGGGACGAACGAGCCGTCGCTGACGACATCGACGTACTGGTCGCCGAACTGGACCGACCCGGCCGGCCGGAGCACGGTCATCGTCAGGCCGACGGCCCCGAGTAGGCCCGCGGCCTCGGCGACGCCGGGCATCGCCTCGGCGGTGCGGTGCAGTTGCTCGCCGGGCGGCAGCAGCATCAAGCGGTTGGCGTAGGGCATGTGCGGCAGGTAGCGGGCGATCGTGAACGCCAGCACCACGCCGCCGATCATGCCGAACAGGTACTGCGACATCTTGGTACCCAGGCGGACCCAGTCCTCGCCGGTCGAGGGCAGCCCGCCGTCGGCCAGGCCGACCGTCGCCAGACCGAGCGCGGACAGCATGAGGATGATGCCGGTCACCCCCGCGACGCCGAACCCGGGCAGGACGAACACCTCCATGAGTACCAGCACTAGCCCGAGGATGAACAGCAGCGCCCCCAGCACGGCGACCTGCCCGCTGAACTGCGTGTGCGCCCAGAAGACCAGGATGAAGCAGAGCGCGGCGACGATGCCGGGGACGGTCGTCCCGGGCACCTTGAGTTCGAGCATCAGCCCCGTGAAGCCGATGACGATGAGCAGGACCGTGACCGGCGGGATGCGCAGGAAGTTGGCGAACAGGTCGAGCCACGCCGGGGTGCCGTCCTTGACCTTGGCCGGGTCGATGCCGTACTTGGCGTACAGTTCGGCCGGGTCGCGGCGGTCGGTGGTGAAGCGGGCCACGCCCAGTTCCTCGGCCAGCGACGCGGTGAGTTTGAACGGCACGCCCTTGCCCTTGACGCTCTTGACGAGCAGCCACTCGCCGCCCTTGGCCTTGTCCGCCTCGTACTCGGCCTCCAGCATCAGCCGCTTGGCCCGCTGGTCGGTCTTCTTGCGGACCTGCAGGACGCTCAACTCGGGCTGGAGCATCGCGTCGATGAGCAGCGGCGGGTAGCCCTGGCGGTCGGCGAGGTCGCGGAGACTGCCGCGCCAGAAGTCGAGGTTGGACGCTACCATCTGCTTGCCGGTGGAGGTCTCGAAGTCGCCCAGGGTCGCCTCGGCCGCCTCCCCGCCGGCCGCGTCCTTGCGCTTGCTCATGACGATCTCGGAGCAGCCCAGGGCGAGGACGGCGGCGGTGTCCGGGGCGGTGTCCGGGATGAAGGCGACGATGCGGATACCGTTCTCGCCCTGCTGGAGTTCGACGAGCTTCTCGGCGAGTTCGCGGGCCGCCTGCGGGTCGCCGCCGGTGACTTCGAGGGTGAGGAAGAACAGCGTCGCCTTGTTGCGGACCGCGTCGGCGACGATACGGGCCGTGCTCTCCTTCATGCCCGCGTCGATGGCCCCGGTCAGCGTGAACCGGTACGCCAGCGGGGCCTTGCCCGAGGTCGTGTCCTCCCGCAAAACGCTCGGCGGCAGGCCGTAGGTTTCGAGCACGTCGCGGGTCGTCTCGACCGTCCGCTGGCTCAACCCGAGGTCGCGCAACTGGCCGGCCGTGAACAGGCCGACGCGGCCGTCCGGGGCGGCCGGCAGGGGGGCGGTGTCGGTCACCGTCACGCCGTCGGCCTCGAACTTCTTGCGGTCGCGCAGGTCGGCGAACCAGTCGGTCGCCCCGCGGCGGCCCTTGCGGAGTTGCACGTCCCGGTCGAGCATCTTGCGGGCGACGGCCAGGAACGCCGGGTGGGCCGCGCCGACGATCTCCGCGTACCCGTTGACCTGCGACGGCTTCGGGGCGGCGTCGCCGGGGCCGACGACTTCGCCGAGCGCCCCCTTCGGCCCGCAGACGAGTTGCTTGCACGCGAGCACCGGGAGGACGGTGTGCCCGCTGACCTTCTGGTGGACGTAGGCGACCGTCGGCACGTCGGTCAGCTTGGCGATCAGGTCGGCCAGGTCGTAGTTGACGCCGAACTCGGCCGTCGCCGCATCCTTGTCCCCGGGGTTGAAGTCGAAGACGATCACGCTCGGCCGCGACTCGGGCTTCGACCGGGCGGCGTCGATGCGGTTCTTAATTTGCGTGTAGGCGGTGCTCGTGACCGGGTTGGGCACGGTGACGTACAGGCCGCTCTCGGGGACGGCGTTTTGCGCGGCCGACCCCCCGGCGTGAACCAGGAGGGCGGCCAGAGCCAGGACCACGGTCCGCGATCGACGTGCGAGCATCGTGCAACCCCACCGGCGGACTGGCGAAACGGTCGCGGCCGCCGGGGAACCCGCGCGCCGCACACCCAGTATACCGGCGGGCAAAATGGAACGTCACGCAAGAAGCCTGAAACCGGTCCCGGCCGCGTCGAGTAATTCCGGCGTACTCCCCTCCCCTCGGCACTCCGGAGCGTTCGACGATGACCCGGGCACTCCTGATTGCCGCGCTCCTCGCCGCCGGGTGTGCGGCCAGTGCCGGGGAGCCGTGGGCGCGGTTGCCGGCGACGGCCGACTTGATCGGCGTCATCGACCGGCCGCAAGACCTCGCCGCCGCCGTCCGCGACCACCCCGCCGCGAAATCCGCCGTGGCCTTGCCCGCCGTCCGGGCCGCGCTGGCCGCCGCGAACGTCCGCCGGGTCGAGCAACTGGTGGCGTACTACGAGCGCGAGATGGGCGACGACGGGCCGACGATCCTCGGCCGAGTCGCCGGCCGCGGCATCGCCTTCGCCACGCTCACGACCGAGGACCGCGACCCCGTCGTCGCCGTCGCCGAAGGGACCGATGCCGCCGCGTCGAAGCTCTTCTTCGGGCTGGCCGTGCGGGCGTTCGAGGACGAAATCACCCGCCAGGACCCGAACGCGAAAATCCGCCGCGGCACGCACGCCGGCGTCGAGACGGTCCACTTCGGCGACGACTTCCACGCCGCCCAGACCGGCACGGCCATCGTCTTCTCGAACCGCGAAGCCGAACTGCACGCCGCACTGACCCGGACCACGACGGCGATCCCGGCGGCCCTGACGCGGGCCAGGGCGCTCCTGCCGGCCAAGCCGCTCGCGCTGTTCGCCTTCGACCTGACGGCCCGCAAATCGACGCAGGCGAGCAAAGACTACTTCGCCAACACCCGCCTGGAAGTGATCCCGACCGCGATCCTCGGCGGCACCATCGACGCCGTCCGCCGGGCCGACCTCGCGGCCGGGGGCGTCTACCGCAGCGGCGACCGCGTCGAGGCCGTCGTGCGGTTGAACGCCCGCCGCGCCGACCTGCCGGCCGAGTTCGCGTTCCACGTGCCGAGTGCCGGGCAGCCGGGCAGTTTGCCGCTCCTGGAGCCGCCGGGCGTGGTGTTCAGCCAGAGCATGACCCTCGACGTGGCGACCTACTGGACCCAGCGGACGAAGTTCGTCAACGCGCTCCAACTGCCCGAGTTGGAGAAGGCCGAGCGGGACGCCTCGAAGCTGTTCGCCGGGCCGTCGGTCGGCCAGGTACTCGAAATGTCCGGCCCGTACCACCGCGTCGTCGCGCTGGCCACGAGCGAGGTGGCGTACCGGTCGAAGCCGGGCCAGGTCTACCCGCCGTTCGCCGTCGTGTCGTCGATGCGGGACCCGCGCTTCGGCAAGTCGGCGGCGACGCTGGCCCGCGGGGCCGCCTTCGCCGCGTCGGTCGCCACCGGGCTGACGATGGCCGACGACGAGGTGACCGACGGGGTCACCATCGTGTCGTACCGCTTCCCCGACGCCAAGCCGCTCGCGGCCGACCCGGACGGCGTGCGGTACAACTTCGCGCCGTGCTTCGCCGTCGTCAACGACTCGCTGGTCGTCGCTTCCGAGCCGAGCGTCATCCGTGCGCTGCTCCCCGAGTTGAAGGCCCCGAAGACGCCGGACCCGAAGGCCCCGGCCTGGCAGGCCCGGGCCTACGCCCGCGGCGCGGCGGCCCACGCCGCGGCCAACCCCGAGCCGCTCGTCTCGAACCTGATCCTGACGCGCAACCTCGGCCTCGACGCCGCCCGCGCCGAGACGAAGCAACTCACCGACTGGCTGGCCACCCTCGGGGCCGCGGCCGTCACGGTCGATCACGCGGCCGACTTCTTCGAGGCGAAGTTCGCCTGGACGCACCCCACACCGCCCTCGACGCCCCAAGGGGGGAAGTAACCGTGCCGAACCCCTTCGACGCCTACGCCCCGACGAAGTCGAACCCGTGGACGCTGGCCAAGGCCGGGCACCTGCTCCGCCGCACCACCTTCGGCCCGACCCGCGCCGAGTTGCAAGCCGCCCTCCGCGACGGCCCCGAAGCCACGGCGACCCGCCTGCTGCACGGCACGGCCCCGACGGCCGACGAACTGGCGACCTCGGAGTTCACCGCCGGCGAGCGGAGCCTGCCGCCCGGCGCGAGTGCCACGCAACTCGCCGCCTGGTGGCTCGGCCGCATCCTCCGCACCGGCCACCCGCTGCGGGAAAAGGTCACGCTGTTCTGGCACAACCACTTCGCCACGAGCGTCGTCAAAGTCCAGAACGCCCGGCTCATGCTCGGCCAGTACCGGCTGCTCCACCAACACGCCCTCGGCGACTTCCGCGCACTGCTGACGGCGATGTCCACCGACCCGGCGATGATGGTCTGGCTCGACGCGACGATGAGCAAGAAGGGCGTGCCGAACGAGAACTACGCCCGCGAGTTGATGGAGCTGTTCAGCCTCGGCCGCGGGCCGTACACCGAAGCCGACGTGCGCGAAGCGGCCCGCGCGTTCACCGGGTACGAGGTGACGCCGGCCGGCGGCAAGCTCAACCCCCGGCAGCACGACGGCGGGCCGAAGACGGTGCTCGGCCGCACCGGCGACTTCGCCGCGGACGACATCGTCAAGCTCTGCCTCGACCACCCCGCCTGCCCGCGTTTCCTCGTGACCAAGCTCCTCCGCGAATTCGTCAGTGACACCGCGGTGACACCGCCGGCCGTCGTGGAGCCGCTGGCCAAACGTTACCGCGAGTCGGGCTTCGACACGGCTCAACTCGTCGAGACGATCCTGCGGTCCGAGTTCTTCTTCGCCGCCGCGAACCACCGGGCCAAGGTCAAGGCCCCGGTCGAGTTCGCCGTCGGCATCGTCCGCGGCCTCGGGGCCAACGTCGGCCCGCTGCGGCTCGCGCAACAGTTGGAGAACCTGGGCCAGCAACTGTTCGCCCCGCCGTCGGTCAAGGGCTGGGACGGCGGCCCGGCCTGGCTCAACGCCCAGACGCTGCTCGGACGGCAGAACCTCGCGCTGGCCCTCACCGAAGGCGAATCCGACCTGCTTCACGGCGCGACCGGCAACGCCGAGGTCGTCGATCGCTTGCTCGAAGTCTTCCTGCAGCACGACGTGCCGGCCGCGACCCGGCGGGGGCTGATCGACTACCTCGACGCCGCCCCGAAGGCCCGCCGGCCGGTCACCTGGACGGCCGCCGACGCGGTCGCGCACCGGCTCCGCAGCGTCACCCACCTCGTCCTCGCTCTGCCCGAATTCCAACTGGCGTGAGGCCCCCCCATGACGACGACGACGACGACGACGACGACGACGACCCGACGCGACTTCCTGCACGCCTCGACGCTGCTCAGCTTCGGCGCGACCGTGCCCGGCTTCCTGGGCCGCTCCGCCCTCGCCGCACAGCCGTCCGACAAACCCGGCGGCCGGGACACGGTCCTGGTCGTCGTGCAACTGACCGGCGGCAACGACGGCTTGAACACCGTCATCCCGCGCCGCGACCCGCTGTACTTGAAGCACCGCCCAAAGATCGGCATCAAGCCGGCCGACGCCTTGAAGCTGACCGACGAGTTCGGCCTGCACCCGGCCATGACCGGCCTGGCGGGGCTGTACGCCGACGGCAAGGTCGCGGTCGTCCACGGCGTCGGCTACCCGAACCCCGACCAGTCGCACTTCCGCAGCATGGACATCTGGCACGCCGCCTCGACCGCGGCCACGCTCACCGACGGCTGGCTCGGCCGCGGCTTGAAGCAGAAGCCGCTCGGCAGCTTCCACCTCAGCGACGGCAAGGAGCCGAGTCCGCTGGCCCTGGCCGGGGCGACCCACCGCGTGCCGTCCATCGCGTCCCTGGCGGACTACCAGCTCAAGGTGA
This sequence comes from Fimbriiglobus sp., assembly GCA_025362195.1. Taxonomy (GTDB): domain Bacteria; phylum Planctomycetota; class Planctomycetia; order Gemmatales; family Gemmataceae; genus Fimbriiglobus. Next base: position 6,134 of record JANYHV010000446.1, read on the forward strand.
GCGCGACCAACGCCGCCGAACGCGCGGCCCAGAAGGCGGTCATCAGCGGCGGGGCGAACCCGACCCCGTCGCCGCCGGGCGACCTGCTCGACTTCGTCCGCCGGACCGCGACGACGACCTACGCCGGCAGCGACCGCTTGCAGGCGCTGGCCAAGGGGAACGAGTCGAAGGTGCCGTACCCGGCGACCGGGCTGGCGACCCGCCTCAAGCTCGCGGCCCAACTCATCGACGCCGGGGTCGGGGCACGCGTCCTGTACGTCAGCCACGAGAACTACGACACGCACGCCGGCCAGGGCAGCGCGACCGGCGCGCACGCCAACCTGCTCGGCGACCTGTCGGCCGCGGTCACCGCCTTCACCCGGGACGTGGCCGCGCGGGGCCACGGCGACCGCGTCTGTTTGATGACCTTCTCGGAGTTCGGCCGGCGGGCCAAGGAGAACGGCAGCGGCGGCACCGACCACGGCAGCGGGGCACCGATGCTCGTCGTCGGCGGCAAGGTCAAGGCCGGCCTGCACGGCACGCACCCGAGCCTCGAAACCCTCGACGACGGCAACCTGGTTCACACCACCGACTTCCGCCACGTCTACGCCGCCCTGCTCGACACCTGGCTCGGCCTCGACGCGAACGCCGTCCTCGGCCCCGGCTTCCAGCCCCTCGCCGTCGTGTGACCTGTTGTCTTCGGCTCCGTCGCAGAAAACCGCCTCCATACCGCGGTTAATTCAGACTGACCAACGTCACGTCGTCAACACCTCCCAGTATGCCACGTCGATTCGCGCCCGGGATGAACTCACGTCGAGTTCTTGCCAGTTCATAAACAAATTTGACTATTTGTGCTGCTTCCCGAATTTTCGGAAAGATTGCGTCAATTCCTGGCATTACAAAGGATTGCAGTCCTTGTAATCGTTTTTTCGGGCGGCACTTTCTCCCGGCGATCTCGGTCGCCAGTGGAAGGACAGACCGGCATTGTTTATTTTCCGGCAGAAATTGTTCGTTGTCACTGGGTTCTTTTTCAGGATCGATCATGGTCATCGCCTGGCTCTCCCGCGTGTTGGCTCGGTACTCGTGGACGGAGCGGACCGTCGGCCGCGGCCGGCGTCGGGTGACGCAGCGCAAGTGGGTGTCGTGGCCGAACATCGACTGGCTGTTGACCGCCAAACTCCGGCTCGAACATTTGGAGGACCGGGCGGTCCCCGCCCTGTTCACGGTCACGACCGTCGGCGACAGCGGGCTGGGCTCGCTCCGCCAGGCGATCCTGGACGCCAACGCCGCCGCGGGGGCGGACTCGATCGCGTTCGCCATCCCCGGCGCGGGCGTCCAGACCATCCAGCCGCTCGCGCCGCTGCCGGCGATCGCGGACGCGCTGACCCTCGACGCCAGCACCCAGCCGGGGTTCGCCGGCGTGCCCCTCGTCGAGCTGCGCGGCGACCTCGCCGGCACCGGGCCGTCGGTCAACGGGTTCGACATCGCCGCGAGCAACGTGACCGTCCGCGGGTTCGTCATCAACCGGTTCGACCGCAGCGGCGTGCGGGTCGAGCCGGGGGCCGACTTCGCCGTCGTCGTCGGCAACTGGATCGGCCTCGCCACCGACGGGACGGCCGCCGGCAACGCCAACGGGGTGAGCCTGCTGGGCGGCGGCAGCCACAACGTCGGCGCGAACTCGGCCCTCGACCGGAACGTCATCAGCGGCAACACGACCGACGGGGTCCAGGCCCGCGGGGTGGCCGGCACCCAGGTCATCGGCAACTACCTGGGCACCGACCCGTCTGGCACCGCCGCCGTCCCCAACCTGGGGCACGGGGTGCGGGTGGACACCGGGTCGTTCGCCGTCAGCGTCAACGACAACGTCATCAGCGGCAACACGTCCGGCGGGGTGCTGGTGTCCGGTGCGGGCCGGGCGGGGTTCTTCAACACGATCCACAGCAACCTGATCGGGCTGGACGCCGGCGGCACGGCCGCCGTCGGCAACGGGTTCGCCGGAGTGTTCGTCTCGAACGCCTCGTTCAACACCCGCGTCGGCCTGGCCGCGCTGGGCAACGTCGTCAGCGGCAACGCCGGCCCCGGGGTGTTCCTCTCCGACAGCGGCACCACCGGCAACGTGGTCCTGGGCAACTTCATCGGGACCGACGCGGCCGGCACCTCGGCCGTCGGCAACAGCGGTGCCGGCATCTACATCACCGCTGCGGCCAGTGGGAACACCGTCGGCGGGACGAACGCCGGGGATCGGAACGTCCTCAGCGGCAACACCGCCTACGGCATCCAGGTTCACAACGGCGCGCACGACAACGCGGTCCTGGGCAACTTCATCGGGACCAACGCGGCCGGCACCGCGGCCGTCGCCAACGTCTCCGACGGAATCGCCATCGACGCCGCCGCGTTCGACAACACGGTCGGCGGCACGACCGCCGGCGCGCGGAACGTCATCAGCGGCAACGGCCGGTTCGGCGTACTGATGGCGAACCCAGGCGTCACGGGCAACCTGATCCTCGGCAACTTCATCGGCACGAACGCGGCCGGCACCGCCGCCGTGGGCAACGTCGCCGCCGGGGTAGCGATTGCCAACGTGGCCAACAACAACACCGTCGGCGGGACCGCGGTCGGGGCCGGCAACCTCATCGACGGCAACGCCGGGGCGGGCGTCTACATCGTCTCCGCCGGCACGACCGCGAACGTGGTCGCCGGGAACACCATCGGCGGGGCCTTCGGGAACGGCGCGATGGGCGTCCACGTGACGGACGGGGCCGTCGGCAACACGATCGGCGGCGCGACCGCCGCCCACCGCAACGTCATCGTCGGCAACGTCGGCCACGGGGTCCTCGTCAGCGGCCCGGCCACGACCGGCAACCTCCTCCAGAGGAACTACATCGGCATCGCGGCCGACGGGCTGACGGCCAACCCCAACGGCACGGGCGGCGCGAACGGCGTGAGCATCGAGGGCGGGGCCAACGCCAACACCGTTTCGGACAACGTCATCTCCGCGAACAACGGCATCGGCGTCCACATCGCCACCGCCGGCACCGACGGCAACGTCGTCGCCGGCAACCTCATCGGGCTGGCCGCCGACGGCACGACCGCCCGCGGCAACCTGACGGCCGGGGTCCAGGTCAGCGCCGGGGCCAGTGGCAACCTCATCGGCGGCGTCACGGCCGCCGCGCGCAACGTCATCAGCGGCAACGCCACCGGGGTCGTCCTCCGGGACGCCGGCACGACCAACAACACCGTCCGGGGGAACTACTTCGGCACGAACGCGGCCGGCACCGCGGTGCTGGGCGACCTGAACTCCGGGGTCGAGGTCCGCACCGGGGCCAGCAACACCCTGATCGACGCCAACGTGATCGCCAAGGCCGGCTCCGGCATTCTGATCGACGGCAGCGGCACGCCGGACGGCACCGCCGCCTGGTTCAAGGGCAACGGCACTCTGGCCAACAGTAGCGGGCCGGTCGGCGGCACGGCCGTCGGCACCGTCGGCTACGCCACCGGGCTGGCCGGCACCCAGGCGCTGAGCCTCGCCGCGGCTACCCCGGGGTACGTCTTCAGCGAGGACAGCGCCGGCTACGTGACATCGGCCGCGACCGTAACCGTGCAAGCGTGGGTGAACCCGGCCGGCACCCTGGCGAACGGCCAGACCGCCGTCGTCGCGGGCAACGGCGAGATTAACACCACTGCCAACTACTTCTTCGGCCTGATCGGAACGCCCACAGGGAATCGGCTATTCTTCCGCCACGGCAGTGCCGCCGGACTTAAGGATTACACCCTCGGCGGCGCGGGCCTGACCGTCCCCGTCGGCACGTTCACCCACGTCGCCGTCACCGGCGACGGCACGCTGCTGCGGTTCTACATCGGCGGCACCCTCGCGGGCACCGCCGCCTACTCGGCGGCCCCGACCGTAACGGACAACGGCGTGGCCGGCGACCCGACCGGCCGGCTGTACGTCGGCGGATCGACCGGCGTGGGCACGACGTTCGACGGCCGGCTCGAAGACGTGGCCGTCGTCAACCGCGCCCTGCCGGCCGCCCAGATCGCCCGCATCGCCTCGTTCGGCGGCGACACCCTGGGCGGCAGTTGGACCCGCGCCACGACGATCACGAGCAACACCGTCGGCCTGCTCGCCGACGGGTTGACCGCCGGGGCCGTCGCGTTCGACGGCGTGGCGATCACCGACAGCGAAGGGAACACCGTCGGCGGCAGCGTCCTGACGCCGAACGTGATCGCCAAGGCCGGCCGGGACGGGGTGCGAATCACCGGCCGCTTCTCAACTGGCAACGCGGTCGCGTACAACTTCATCGGCACCGACTTGGCCGGCACGGCGGTCTTCGGCAACACCGGCAACGGGGTGACGATCGCCGCCGGCGCGAGCGGCAACACCGTCGGCAGCAGTACCCTGGGCAACGACCTCAACAACAACGGCCTGGCCGGGGTCCTGCTGACCGGCGTCGGCACCAGTGGCAACGTCGTCATGGGCAACCTGGTGAACGCGAACGCCGGCAGCGGGGCCGTCGTGTCCGCCGGGGCGACCGGGAACACCCTCGGCGGGTTCAGCGGAGGGGCGACGCCGGGGTACAACAACTTCTGGCGGAACGGCGGCTACGGCGTGCTGCTGACCGGGGTCGGCACCTCGGGCAACGTCGTGTCCGGCAACTTCATCGGCGGCACGGGCGTCGGCAACACGCTGGCCGGGGTGGGGATCGACACCGGGGCGTCGGACAACGTCATCGGCGGTCTGCTGGCCGGCACGGGCAACG
>JANYHV010000014.1 GCA_025362195.1 Fimbriiglobus sp.
GCTGTTCTCGGTGACCGCGCTGGTGTTCGCCGTGGCGCTGGTGGTGCAGTCGAACCCGGCGCGGGGGGCGCTGGCGTTCGCCTTCGTGGTGCTGAGTACCTGCGGGCTGTTCCTGCTGCTCGCGGCCCCGTTCCTGATGGCCGCAACCGTCATCATCTACGCCGGGGCGATCATCGTCACCTTCCTGTTCGTGCTGATGCTGTCGAACGCCAAAGGCCCGTCGGACGAGAACGACCGGAGCCGGGAACCGCTGCTCGGGTCGCTGGCCGGGCTGGCCTTCGCCGGGCTGGTCTTTTTGACGCTGTCCCTGAGTGCCGGGCGGGCCGCGACGACTTCGGAGAAGCTGCTGCCGGCCGCGGCGATCCGCCCGGAGGACAAGGCCGAACTGCTCGCGGCGGCGGCGGAGTTGAAGGAAGCGGCCGACCCGGCGACCGAGAAGCACCGCGTCGGCAGCCTCGGCTATTCGGCACACACTCGGCTCACCGGCGTCGTCGGGGCCGCGACCGGGGAGTTCGTCCAGAACTCGCTCGGCCGCACGCTGCAAGACCGCCTGCGGCTCGCCGAGACCGACTTCCGCACGGCCGGGATCATCGCCCAGGCCGACGAGTTGAAACTGCTCAAGAAGGCGGCGAGTGACGCCCTCGACAACGCCATCCTCGACCCGAACCCCGACGTCGCCCCGCTGCGGGCCAAGCTCACCGAGTTGCGCGAAAAGTCCTTGCTGCTCGCCGGCCGGGGCGAGTTGCCGGCCCGCAACGTGACCGCCATCGGCCACGCGCTGTACTCCGAGTACCTGGTCGCGGTCGAATTGGCCGGGACGCTGTTGCTCGTCGCCACCATCGGGGCCGTGGCCATCGCCAACCGCAAAGGGGTGACCGCGTGATTACCGTCTGGCACTACCTGGCCGTCGGCGCGGCCCTGTTCGGCCTCGGCCTCGTCGGCTTCCTGACGCGGCGGAACTTCATCACGATGTTCCTGTGCGCCGAGATGATGCTGCAAGGTGTGGTGTTGAACCTGCTGGCCTTCGGCAAGATGCACGGCGACCTCGGCGGGCAGGTCTTCGGCCTGTTCATCGTCACCGTCGCCGCGTGCGAAGCCGGCCTGGCGCTCGCGCTGTTCCTGACGCTGTACCGCCGGGGCAAGACGCTCGACAGCGGGGCGTGGCAGTCGATCCGCGAGGCCAAGCTGCCGGCGAGCGTCGATGTCGATCCGCTCCGCCAGACGCGCGAAGTCCCGGACCCGGTGTTGACCCCCGCCGGCCGCCGGCCCGCCCGAACCGAGGACGAAGTCCGTGTCTAACCTTGGCCCGGCCGAACTGGCCCTGATCGCGCTCGCCCTGCCGCTCGCCGCCGCCGTCCTCGCCGCGTTGATGGGCGTGACCAGGCTGCGCCACGCCGCCCACCTGCCGGTGATCGCCGCCCTCGCCGTCGCCGCCGGGGTCGCCGCTTACGTGCTGGTGCTGGTGTTCAACACCCCCGGCGAGACGGTGTCATTCGCGTCGCCGGCGGTCACCTGGTTCAAGGCCGGCGGCCTGGACGCGACGTACTCCGTGACCGTGGACCCGGTCTCGGCCGTGATGCTGCTGACGGTCACGTTCGTGGCGACGTGGATCGCCATCTTCTCGGCCGGGTACATGCACCACGACCCCGGGTACGCCCGGTACTTCGCGGTCATGAGCCTGTTCGTCTTCGCCATGTGCCTGCTCGTCCTGGCGGACAACTTCCTGCTGCTGCTCGCCGGCTGGGAGGGCGTCGGCCTGTGCAGCTACTTGCTGGTGGGGTACTACTACGCCAAGCCGTCCGCCGCCGCCGCCGCCCGCAAGGCGTTCCTCGTCACGCGGTTGGGCGACGTGGGCCTCGTGCTGGGCGTCTTCCTGCTCTGGTCGATCGGCGGCTACTCGCTCGACTTCACGGCGGTCTTCGAGCACGTCTCGACGCACCCCGAAACGCACGGGAAACTGACCGCCGCCTGCCTGCTGCTGTTCTGCGGGGCGGTCGGCAAGTCGGCCCAACTGCCGCTGTTCGTCTGGCTGCCGGACGCGATGGAGGGGCCGACGCCGGTGTCGGCGCTGATCCACGCCGCGACGATGGTGACGGCCGGGGTCTACCTGCTCGCCCGCTGCGCCCCGCTGTTCGTACTGGTGCCGGACGTGCAACTGACGGTAACCCTGACCGGCGCGTTCACCGCCTTCGTGGCCGCGTTCATCGCGCTGGCGCAGAACGACTTGAAGCGGGTGCTGGCGTACTCGACCGTGAGCCAACTCGGGTTCATGTTCATGGCCCTGGGCACCGGCGGGTTGGTGTCGCCGGGGCTGGCCGTGACGGCGGCGCTGTTCCACCTGGTGACGCACGCCTTCTTCAAGGCCCTGCTGTTCCTCGGGTCCGGGTCGGTGATGCACGCGATGGGCAACGTCATCGACATGCGCAAGTTCGGCGGACTGCGCAAGCTCATGCCGGTGACGCACCTGACCTTCCTGTGCGGGGCGCTGGCCCTGTCCGGCGTGCCGGTCCTCGCCGGCTTCTGGAGCAAGGACCAAATTCTCGACGTGCTGTACGGCGCGGCCGAGGCGAACCACGGCCACCGCGCCGGCTACCTGCTGGCGATGGGCCTCGCGCTCGTGACCGCCGGGCTGACGGCGTTCTACACCTTCCGCGCCTACTTCCTGACCTTCTGGGGCACCGAGCGCATCCCCGACGAGGCCCACGGCCACGCCCACGAGTCGCCGCGGGGCATGACGGTGCCGCTGGTGGTCCTGGCCGTCGGCGCGGTCTTCCTGGGGGTCGCCGTCGAGCCGGTCAACCACGCCTTTTCCGGGTTCGTCGCCCGCACCCCGGGGCTGCACCTGGCCGACGAGTCGGCCCGCCTGTCGGCCGGCCACGCCGTGCCGCACCTGAACCTCGCCATCGCCGGCATCAGCACGGCCGTCGCGCTGTTGGGCGTCCTGATCGCCTGGCGGGTGTACGGCAACGGCGGGCCGGAAAAGGTCCCGGCGGGGCTGGAGCCGGTCTACTCGCTGTCCCGGAACAAGCTGTACATCGACGACGTGTACGCCGCCGCGTTCGTCAAGCCGGCCGAGTTCCTCGCCGCCGCCGGCCGGCAGATCGATGTCGGCCTGGCGTCGGTCGCCCGGCTCGTG
>JANYHV010000028.1 GCA_025362195.1 Fimbriiglobus sp.
GCCTTCGCCCGCCCGCCGACGCCCGCCGAACTCGCCGCCGCGACCGCCTTCGCCGCCGGCCCCGACCCCAAAGCCTGGACCGACCTCGCCCACGCCCTGTTCAACGTCAAGGAGTTCGTGTTCGTGAAGTAACCGCGAACGAGATCGACCTACGGAGTCCCTTCAAATGACTACGCGCCGTGAACTGCGGGCAGTGTCAACGAAAGCGGGGGAGCACAATGGCTCCCCCGCAACAGTCGATCCGAGTCAGCTATTTGGGCGGATCGACCGGTTTCTTGGCATCGTGACGTTTTTGAGCCAGCTTGCGCTTGGCTTCCTCAAGTATAACATCGATCTGTTTGCCACGTTCGGTGATGTCCTTGACTTCTCTTTCGAGAAGCATCAGGTCATCATTCACCTTCTTCGCGTTGGCGTTGATCATGTCGAGCGTTAGATGTCTCGCAGGTTGCGGTTGCATCATTGCGACTCCGTAGCACTGCGAAAATGCGTAAATAACTAGCAGTAACATTGGGTGCCTTCACTTGGTAAATGGGTTGGGGTTGCCGTGCATACTACTGCGGATTCTTGGCAGACTCCGCTTCCCCCAAGGCAATCAGTTCTTGGTAAAGTGCGTTGACTTGTACGTCGATCAACTTGATGCTCTGAATCGTGTCCCGAACCTGTTTCTCGGCGACGTCGAGTTGGATCGTGAGCTTATCGACCACTTTCCAAAGCGAGATAATACTTTGGAAGTTGTTGATTTGTGCGTCCGAGTATCCAGCGTCCCGTAGACGTTGGAACTCTGCCCTCAACTCATCGTTGGCAGTGTTCCAAGCCACGACAAGCGCTTTCACCACAGCGACCTGTGTGGTCAGAGTGTCGGCGAGCGCGGTCCGCTGTTTTGCCAAATCACTGAGTTGCTTGTTAATTTCGGCGATGCGGGGGTTTTCCCCAGTAATGGTAAAATAAACGTGCGTAGTGTACCCAACAACGGTTGCGTTCGACGACTGGAGACCAGTGTGTTGGAGCAATAAATCAGTGGGAATATCCAAGCGTGTGGACGAGACGTGTTCGCCGGTAGAGGGCATATACGAACCAGTCGTGTCCAACGTTGCGCTCGGATTAATCCTTTCGCTCAACGATTCGACTTGCGGGCGAAACTTCATCATCATAAGGCTCCCCGGGTAAGTAAGGCTCCCCGGGTGAATGGATTAAGAGTAACCGGGCGAAAACGGGCCGTCAACGGAATACTTCGGAAAATTATCCGGCGTGGTCAGGGTATCGTCTTCTCGGTCCTCGACGGGTCCCCCGGCCGCGAAACCTTGGCAGCGTTCGCGCGGGCGTTCGCCTGACGCGGGTCACGCTAGGTTCAGGGAAGGCTTGACACCGATCCGTCCGGCGTGCCGTGGCGAGATCACAGCGACTGCGGCAGTGTCAACGATAGCGGGGGAACACAATGGCTCCCCCGCAACAGTCGATCCGAGTCAGCTACTTGGGCGGATCGACCGGCTTCTTGGATTCGCTGTCTTTCTGAATTTGCTTGATGATCTCAGCCATTTTCTTGAGCTGCTCACCACGTCGATTAATTTCTGCCGTGTTGAGATCATGTTGGATACGGTCGGCTTCCATACCCGCTACAATCGCGTTCAGCTCGGCGGACCGACTTACCAGAAGCAATCGACTGTGATAGTTGGCCACAGCCGACGTAGCCGCAACACAAATCGACACAAGAATTGTCAACACAGATGTCTCCTTGGTTGTGCGACGTGTTAGAATTACCGAGGGGTTGGGTTTTCTCCGATGAGTTGAGCACCTAATCGCAACAACTCGTTGAAAACGATCACCTGTCGGGCATCAATTCCAGCGATCCGCTTGTCGATGTCTGATATCTTCGTGTTGGCGTCATCACGAAGTGTCTTCAGTGTCTTGGTTAAATTGTACAGCGCCAGCAAGCTTTGGTCGTTAAGTATTTGCTCGGCAGTACACCCAGCAGCTTTCATAGCTGCCAATCTTGTGTTGTAAGATTTGACCGCTTCGTTAACTGCAGCTTGGAGTCCTTGAACTACGCCCAATAGATTTAGTCGCTGCTGCGAGAGACCATTTCGTTCATTGAGCAGGTTGGTAAACTCTTTTGCAAGTTCGTCGATCCTGATTTGCAGGGGACTCGGCGGAATGGTATTGGCAAAATCTGTCGTGCTGTTCACTGTTTGGATTTGATTCGCCGTGACTGTTGTCACTGCGATTTGACTAACAGGAGCGTCAGGAATGTAATTAAGAGGTTGAACAAGAAAAGTTGCGTCTGGGTTGATTCTCTCCCCCAAAAGCTCAACTTGTGGCCGAAACTTCGTCATCGTAAGGCTCCCCGGGTGAGTAAGGCTCCCCGGGTGAGTAAGGCTCCCCGGGTGAGTAAGGCTCCCCGGGTGAGTAAGGCTCCCCGGGTGAGTAAGGCTCCCCGGGT
>JANYHV010000052.1 GCA_025362195.1 Fimbriiglobus sp.
AGCCCGACGCGCTAGCGAGGGTCGAGCGGTCGAGGGCAAAGTGGCCGTCGATGACCGCACGGCCGACGACCCCCAACATGTCAACGACCCATCGACCCTCGCTAGCGCGTCGGGCTAACAAGAGTCGCCTGCGGCGGAGCCGAAAACCCGGCCCATGCTCGTGGCGTTCGACCGGATCGACGACGCGCTACGATCACTCGAACTCCGCTCTCAGGCCCAATCGGCGTCACTTCTGGGCCGCGAGCGCTGCGGACTCGGCGGTCTGCTTCTCCCAGATCGCCGCCAATTCCCGCACCTTGTCGGGCTTGTCGGCCGCCAGGTCGCGCGACTCGGACCGGTCGGCGCTCACGTCGTACAGTTCCCACGGGCTGTCTTTCCCGGCCGCGACGATCTTCCAGTCGCCGACGCGCAACGCCCGGTTGCCCTCGTGCAGCCACCACAAGAAGTCGCGGGCCACCGTCACGTCCTTGGCGAACGCCGGGAGCAGGCTCTTGCCGGGGGCGGGCGGGACCGGCCGGCCGTGCCACGTCGCCGCCGGCTGCAGGCCGGCCGCGGCGAGAACCGTCGGCACCAGGTCGATGACGTGCCCCGGGGTCGCCCGGAGTTCGCCGCGGGCGGGGACGCCGGCCGGCCAGTGGACGATCAGCGGGGTCGAGATGCCGCCCTCGTGGACCCACGTCTTGTGCCGGCGGAAGGGCGTGTTGGCCAGGCCCGACCAGCCCGGCCCGATGCTCAGAAAGGTCGCCCCGGTGCCGCACTCGGCGTGCGGGTCGTGCCCGTCCCCGCGGACCATGATCTCGGCACTCGCGCCGTTGTCGGACAGGAAAAAGACGAGCGTGTTGGCGAGGGCACCCGTCGCCCGGAGGTGGCCCACGACCCGGCCGATTTCGAGGTCCATGCGGGCGACCATCGCCGCGTGGACGGCCATTTTCCCGGCCTGAAACGCCCGCTGGTCCGCGGTCAAATCCGCCCACGCCAGCGGCCGGTTCAACTCGTTCGGCCCGAGCTTCTTGAGCGCCTCCGGGATGGCGTAGGGCGGGCCGAGGTCGCGCTCGACGGCCGCCAGGGCCGTGCCGCCGATCTTGAGCGCCTGCATCCGCTTCCAGCGCTCGTCGCGCAGGGCGTCCCAGCCGGCCAGGTAGGTCGTGCGGTACGGGGCGATGTCCGCGGCCGACGCCTGCACGGGGAAGTGCGGCGCGGTGAACGCCACGTACGCCAGGAACGGCGTCTCGGGCGACTTCCCCGCGTGCTCCTTCAGGCACTTGATGGCGTGGTCGGCGATGGCCGTCGTCGAGTAGTACCCCGACTTCGCGTCGGCCGGCGGCAGCGGCTTGCCGTCTTCGACGTGAAGTTTCGGCGCGAAGTGCCGGTCGTAGTCGTTCAGGCTGTACGAGTGGTCGAACCCGTTCGCCAGCGGCGTGCCGTCGACGTGCCACTTGCCCGAGTGGTACGCCCGATACCCGAGCGGCTTGAGCAGTTCCGGGAGCAGCCGCGCCCAGTCCGGCCGGGTGCCGGCCGTACCGCTCTTGACGCCGGGCACGGTGTCCCGGCGGACCTGTTGGGCGTAGTACCCGGTGAGAATCGCGGCCCGCGACGGCCAGCACCGGGCGGTGTTCGAGAACTGAGTGAACCGCAACCCGTTCGCGGCCAGGGCGTCGAGGTTGGGCGTGGCGATCTCGCCGCCGTAACACCCGAGGTCGGAGAACCCCAGGTCGTCCGCGACGATGAGCAAGACGTTCGGCTTACCCGCAGGCGCGACCAACGTGAAGGCCGAGAGCGCCACCAGGCAGGTCAGGAATCGCGTCGCCATCGTGTGTGCTCCGCCGCAGGCGACTCTTGTTAGCCCGACGCGCGAGCGAGGGTCGAACGGTCGAAGGATATGTTCGCGGACGACGACCGGACAGTCAACGACCCCAAACAGTGCCCTCGACCGGTCGTCCCTCGCTAGCGCGTCGGGCTAACGCGCCTGCGGCGGGCCAAATTATTTGAGCAGCTTCTCGATCTCGTCTCTGAGTGCGGGGCCGGCCTGGGCGTTGCGGTTGACGACCTTGCCGGCCTTGTCGAGGAGGAAGGCTTGGGGCACGGTCTGGATGCCGTAGGCGACGCCCAGGGGCGACCGATCGACGCCGCCGGGCAGGTGCAGGTGCGCCCCGGGCAGGCCGGCCGCGGTGACCGCCTCGGTCGCCCGCCCCGGCTCCTCGTCCAGGCTGATCGTCACGACGTTCACCTTGTCCCCGTAGGCCTTGGTCAGGTCGGCGATGGCCTTCAAGTTGGACACGACCCGCTGCTCCTCGGCCGGGTTGCGGTTCCAGTTCGCCCAGTAGTACACGAAGGTCGGCTTGCCGGCGGTCGCGGCGAAGTTGAACGGCTTGCCGTCCAGGGTGTTCGCCGGCGGCAGGACGAACGCCTGGCCGTCACTCGTGAGCCGGCGGACGGCCCCCTGGGCCTTGGCGGCGGCCGGGTGCCCGGGGTAGTTCGCGGCGAGTTTCTCGTACCACCCCTTGGCGGCGGCCTCGCCGTCGCGGCCGGTGAACTCGTGCCCGTCGGCCAGGCGCATCATCGCCTCCGGGGCGTCCTCGGCGGCCGGGTGCTTCGTGACGAACGCTTCGAGCTGGTCCCGCCACCACTTCTGCACGTCGCCGATCTGGCCCTCCTTGGCCGACCGCATCCGCACCGTGTACTCGGCGCTGGCCGTGCGGAAGTCCGCGTAGGCGGCGGCGCTCGTCTTCGGCGCGTCCTTGGCGATGATCCCGGTCCACTCCTTCAACCGGCCCATCGGCACCGCACTGTCGGCGGCGCTCGTCTCGGCCGCGGCGGCGTAGGAGTCGATCACCTGCTTCAGCCACGGCTGCTGGTCGTCGCCCTTGGTCAGTGCGACGATCTTCTCCAAAATCTCGGCCCGGTCGAGGTGGTAGCGGCGGACGTCGGCCGCGTCCGCCGCCGGCTTGACGCCCTGGAGCTTCGTCAACAGCGGCTGGGCTTCGGGCGGGATGACGGCCACGCCGGCCCCGCCGGCCGTCCCCGCCGCGGCGTTTTGTACGGCCCCCGGCGACGGCCCGTCGATCAGCTTCCACGCCTTGCCGACCAGGACCATCTCGCCGACCGTGAACACGTCCGCCTTGCCGTCGCTTTTCTCGAACAGGACGAGCGCCGAGCCTTGCTTGACGAGGTCGTCCCGGCCGGCGAAGGTGTCCGCGGCGACGACGTTCGGCAGGCCCAACTCGACGTGGACCCACCGCGACTTCTCGGTGAGCGCGAGCGCCGCCGCGGCGGCCGTGAACCGCTTGACCGCCCCGGCACTGCGCTGCAGCAGCTTCTCGCCGTCCGCCGGGGGCAGGCCGAGCGCCTGCACGTCCTTGGCCGTCGGCAGCAGGGCTTCGAACCGCTTGACGTTGCGCGTCTGCAGGGCGGCGAACACTTCCTGGCTCAACTCTTCGGGCGACAGGACGTACCAGACGTCGATGGTGCCGTCCTCGTCGGTGTCCGCGCCCCACTTGCCGCCGTTCACGCCGAGCCAGCGGAACTGGTCCGGCTTGCCGTTCCCGTTGGCGTCGATCTCGCGGTACGCCTCGACGCCGTTGTGGTAGAAGTAGACGAGGTTCGGCGTGCCCCGGCCGGTGCTGTCGATGAACTGGCGGACGGTCCGGCCCTGGGCGTCCTTGACGACCGTGCCGGTGGCCGTCGAGGGCTTCGGGTAGGTGACCGGCTCGACCCGGCAGCCGGCCAGTTCGGCGGCCGTCGGCGTCGTCACCGTGACCGGGTGGACCGGCTTGCGGGCGAGCAGGTCTTCGAGCCGCGGGGCCTGCGCGGACCCGGGGGCGGTGACGCCGGCGGCGAGGGTGAGGGCCGTGAGTAAGCGCGTGCCGATCCGCATGGTCGAACCCCTGACGACGAAAATGCTACCACTCTTATCGGCCGGCGGGCGAAGGTATCGAGAGTGCAAAGTGGCGAGTGCGAAGTGCCGAATCCCGAGGTTCCTCGGGCACTTTGCCCGGCGGACTCTGCACTCTCCGTTTGACGAGTACGGTCGGGGCGATATAGTGGTACTTTCGCCAGGGCACGCCTGCGGGCGCGTTCGGCCGTTTCTCACACTTTACGCAACACGGTTCGGGGTTTGTCATGGCGCTCGGTCTGCTCGGGACGAAGGTCGGGATGACCCAGGTGTACAACGACAAGGACGGCCTCGTCGAACCGGTGACCGTCCTCCAACTCGGGCCGTGCCCCGTGCTGCAAATCCGCACCGCCGACCGCGACGGGTACTCGGCCGTGCAACTCGGGTTCAAGGACAAGCCCCGCAAGAACGCCATCCGCGCCGAGCAAGGCCACGTCGCCTCCGGCCTCAAGTCCAAGCGGAAGGAAGCCCGCCTCAAGGGCGGCGTGCAACTCCTGGCCAAGGCCGACTGCGAGCCGCAGCGGTTCATCCGCGAGTTCCGCGTGGACGCCCCGACGGTCAAGGTCGGCGAAAAGCTGGCCGTGTCGGACGTGTTCGGCACCGTCAAGGCCGTCGATGTCATCGGCACGACCAAGGGCCGCGGCTACCAGGGGGTCATGCGCCGCCACGGCTTCCACGGCCTGCCCGCCGCGCACGGGGCCAAGAAGGTCCACCGCCAGGCCGGTTCGACCTCGTCCCTCGCCAGCAACCGCGGTAGCGGTCGCCCCAAGAAGGGCCTGAAGCGCGCCGGCCAGTACGGCAACACCCGCGTGACCATCCGCAACCTCGCCGTCGTCCGCATCGACGTGGAGAACAACCTGCTCCTCGTCCGCGGCGCGATCCCCGGCCACAACGGCGCGTACATCATCGTCCGCCCGACGAACAAGTACGGCAGCACCCACGGCATCGTCCGCGACGCCGGCCCGGCCAAGAACAAGGTCGTCCTCGCCAAGAAGGGCAAGTAACCCTTTTTGGGAATTGCGGATTGCGGAAGTCGGATTTAGGATTGAAGACGGCTCGCTGATGCGGGCTGTTTTTACGTACTGACTGCCGTCCGAGTCGCGGTTTTGGTCGCGCGACTCGGGGTCGGGTTGTGGTCGGGTCGGGTCTATTTTTTGGCGGCCTGTCTCGTCGCGATCGGGACGTAGCCGGTCTCGAAGCCGGGCGGCGGGGTGACGATCAGGGCGGGGTCGATGTCGGCCAGTGACCCGATCGTCGGGGCCGCCAGGTATTCGCGGTCCCTCGTCCAACTCCGGTGCAGCTTCTCGACCCGCTTCTGGAGCACTTCGCGCTCGGCGTCGGTCAGGTCGGCGTTCAACAGGGCCGGCTGGTCGGCGAACCGGTACCACGAGTACGTCACGACGCTCCCGTCCCCCGGCCGGGCCTCGAACGGGCCGGCGACGGGGCCGGGCTTCTTCCACGAACTCGTCGCCGCGTCCGGGGTGACGTAGGCCTCGCTCGGTTTGCCGCGCGGCCGCTGGAACTGGTGCGCGGCCAGCCCGGTCTCGGCGGGCACGTCCTTCGGCGGCACGACGACCCACTGCGGGCCGCCGTTCTTCGCCTTGCCGAGCTTGTAGTACTCGGGCAGCGTGGCCAGCGTCCCGTCCTTCGTGTCGGTCTTGGTCACCGCGTCGTAGTTCCACTTGTACCCGTAGGTGTGCGCGTCGAGCGCGGCGGGCGTGGCGAACGACTTCCAGGCCAGCGACACCTTGTCCGCCTTGGCGGCACCGTTCGGGTAGAGTCTCCAGGTCGAGCCGCCCTCACTTTTGAAGGTGTGCAACGCGGCCCCCTTGGCGTCGATCGCGCCGCTCGCCGCCGGCCCGCCGGCGAACCACGCCTTGACGGAGTCCCACAGGGCCACCCGGTCGTAGGCCGTTAGGCGGTGGACCAGGGCCGAGTCGTCCTTGGCGTTCCGCGGGAACGAGGTCGGCGCGACGCGGGCGTAGGTGTCGCCCTTGGCGTCCACGGCCTGCACGCTGGGGACGTGCTGCGTCTCCATCTGCAGGGCCTTGTTCGGGTCGGACGGCCGGGTGTCCAGCATCAGGCCGGCCATCTCCGGGTGTTCGACGCACGCGCTGGACCAAAAGTACGGGGTGAAGAAGGCGACCGGCCCCTTGAAGTTGCCGGCGTTGAGGAACAGCGTCCACGACTGGTCCCCGGTCGGTACGGCCTTGCCGGCGGTGGTCGGCTTCGGGTCGGTCAGCGGTAGCGGCAGGTAGCCGTAGCCGACGAGTTGCCCGCACGTGCCTTGCTTGAGGTTGAGGCCGTCGGCCGGCCAGAGCACCCACGGGCTGAGCTGGGCGATGCCGTACTTGCCCTGCGGCTTGTCCCAGTCCCGGCCCTTGCCGGCCCCCGGCCCGTTGGCCCACTGGTCGAAGTCCTTGCGGACCCCGCCCATGATGAACTTGGGCGTCTCGGTGGCGAACCGCGTGTCCCGCCACCAGCCCAGGCCGCCCTCCACGTCCGAGTAGTGGTTGGCCGGCTTGGGGCCGGGGTACTGGGCGAACATCCAGGTGCCGAACAGGCCGGTCTGGAAGCGGTCCCCCGGGTACTCCTTCACGAGCGGCCAGGCGGCCACGTACATCGAGTACCCGGCGTTGAACTTCTCCGGCACCTTCTCGTGGGGGACCAGCAGGTAGCCCGCCATCTCACCTTCCCGGGGCGGCTCGGCCGCGCGAACCGTGGGAGCGGGGAGGAGGCCGAACGCGACCGCCAGGAGCGAAGCGCACGAGGCGCGCGGACCGAATTTCATTACGAGGGGACCACCGGGGAGAGGGGATTGAACGCCGACGGGCGTCGGTTTCCATTTGCCGGGCGGCACCGACGGCGACAACCGGGCGCAAAAAAGCGGCCCGCGTCCGCGGGCCGCTCGATCGGTTGATTTCAATCCCACGGATCAGCCGATGAAGACGCCGCCGAAGAAGGCCGCCTCGTAGGGGTTCACTTCTTCGCCGATCTGGCGGAAGTTCCGGCCGTCCACGAAGCGGATGCGGGACGACGAGCCGGACCCGCTGGCGATGGCGATGTCCGGGAAGTTGTCGCCGTTGCGGTCGAACGACGCGACGCGGACCTCGCTGGTGAACCCGTCGGTCGAGCCGCCGGACGGGAAGGCTTCGACCTCGGCCTTCATGCCGAAGTTGACGCCGTCGAACGTGCGGACGACCGGGGCCGTCGGGAAGGCGATGCCGCTGCCGACGACGATGTCGGCGCGGCCGGTGGCCGGGTCGGCGGTCGAATTGGCCAGGTACAGGCCGCCCGTGTACGCCGGGTCGAAGGCGTCGAAGCTGCCGAGTTCGCGGAAGTTCCCGCCGCCGAAGACTTTGACCTTCGAGTCGAGGCCGACGCCGGGGGCGGTGAGGACCTCCGAGACGCCGTTCCCGTCCGTGTCCGCGGCCCCGGGGCGGACGCCGCCGCGGAAGCTCGAATCGTAGGCGAAGTAGTCGGCCACGATGACGCCGGTCTTGCCGCTGAACACGGTGACCCGCGGCCCGCCGCCGGAGTCGGTGCCGGTGATGATGTCGGCGAACCCGTCCCCGTCCACGTCCGCGGCGGTGACGAACAGGCCGTCCGTGAAGCTCGGCTCGTAGGCGAAGTAGTTGTACAACTCGGTCCCGTCCACGCCGCTCAGGACGCGGACCCGCGGGCCGCCGCCCTTGCCCGGGACGACGATCAGGTCGTCGATCCCGTCCCCGTTCACGTCCGCCTCGGCCACCCGCACGCCGCCGGTGAACTCGAGTTCGTACACGAAGAAGTCCTGGAGCAGCGCGTTCGACAGGGCGTCGTACACCTGCACCCGCGGGCCGCCGCCGCCGTCGGCCGCGACCGCGTACCGCCGGCGGCCGATCAGCCCGAAGTTCAGCCCGGTGATCGCGTTGTCCGGGCTCGTCGAGCCGACGGAGGTCGTCGCCGTCAACACCGTGCTACCGGACGCGGTCAGCCCGAAGCCCGGCGGGGCGGTCTGCAGGCGGACGCTGTACGTCCCGGTTTGCAGGCCCAGGAAGGTGTACCGGCCGTTCGCGTCGGTCGTCGCCGTCGCCACGACCCGGGCGTTGCTGTCGAGGAGTTGCACGACCCCGTTGACCAGGCCGCGCTCGAACGTATCGAACCGGCTGTTGCGGTTCGAGTCGAGGTAGACCGTCCCGGTCAACGACCCGAGCTTCAAGACGCCGATCTGGAGCAGCACCACCGGGGTGCCGCTCGTCACGGTCACGGTCTGGGTGCCGTTGTTCAGGACGGTGAAGCCCTGGCGGTTGAGCACCCGCGCCGTGTACGTGCCCGGGGGCAGGTTGGCGAAGCTGAACGTCCCCTGGGCGTTGGTCAAGAGGGACGCCACCAGGATGCCGCCCGGCCGCGTCAGTTGCACGGTCCACCCGGCCGACGGCACGTCCCCGGCGTTGAACGTGTTCGACCGGTTCAGGTCCTCGTACACGGTCCCGCCGACGGTCGTCGGCATGAAGTTCCCGAACGTGAAGGTCGTCGGCGTGCCGCTGGTGGCCGAGAAGGTTTGCGTGGCCGGCGTGGAGGCCACGAAGCCCCCCTGCAAGATTTCGCGGACGATGTAGTTGCCCGGCCCGACCCCCGAGATCGAGAAGAACCCGGTGTTGTCCGTCGAGGTCGAGGCGACGACGACGTTGGTGGCCGCGTTGACGAGTTCGATCGTCCAGTTGGCCAGGCCCGGCTCGGTGTCGCGGATCGAGTTGCCGTTCAGGTCGTTGAACACGTTCCCGGTCACGGTCGTGAGCTGGAACACGCCGAAGTTGCCTCCGGGGACGGTCAACCCGCTCGTCGTGGTGACGGCGGCGGGGTTGGCCGTGGTCTGGACGAACCCGCCGGTGGCCGGCACGCGGACGATGAACCGGCCCGCGCCGGCCGTCAGCGAGTAGTTGCCGTTGCCGTCGGTCACCGTCGAGGCGACGACGGCGAGGGTGTCGGCGTTGATGAGCTGGACGATGCGGCCGGCGACGCCGAACTCGCCGGGGTTGAGCGCGCCGTTGCCGTCCGCGTCGTCGAACACGGTGCCGGTGAAGGCCGCGAGGCGGAACAGGCCGATGTCCACGGACACGATGACCGGGGTGTTGCTAGTGACCGTGAAGTCCGGGGGGTTCGGCGTCGTCTGGACGAACCCGACCGGGTTGGCCCCGACGCGGAACGCGACCGGGCCGAAGATCGGGCCGACGCCGGTGAAGGTGTAGTTGCCCGCCCCGTCCGTGTTCGTGGACTGCACCACCTTGCCGGTGGCGGAGTTCAACAGGGACACCGACCCGCCGGCCACGCCCGGCTCGCCGGGGTCGCGGACGCCGTTGCCGTTGATGTCCTCGAAGGCGAATCCGGTCACGGTGGTCCGCACGAACAGCGGCAGGTCCACGGCGTTCGCGGAGCTACTCCGCAGGGTCACGGCCGGGTCGGCGATGGTCTGCGCGAGGGAACTCAGCGGGGCGGTCAACTCGACGAGGTACGGGGCCGCGTTGCCGTTCAGGTCGAGCGGGAAGAGGCCGGTGAAGGTGTAGTTGCCGAGGCCGTCGGTCACCGTACTCTGGACGATGGTTTTCGTGCGCGGGTCGATGAGCGAGACGGTCACGCCGGGTTCGGCGTTCGTCTCGCCGGCGTCGCGGACGCCGTTCCCGTTCACGTCCTCGAAGGCGTTGCCCGATATGCTCGCCGCGCCGAACTCGCCGACGTTGATGCCGGTCGTGTTCGTCCCGCTCTGGACGAACTGCGGGGGCTGGACCGGGGTCGTGCGGACGAACCCGGCCTTGTCCACGACCTGGATGTTGTAGCTGCCGGCGCGGAGCGTGGTGACGAGGTCGCCGAAGGCGTAGCTGCCGTCGGCGGCGCTGACCGTCGTGGCGACGAGCTTGTTGGTCGCCGCGTCGGTCACGTTCACGGTGAACCCGACGATGCCGACCTCGGAGTTGTTCAGGGCACCGTCGCCGTTGGTGTCGTCGAACACCTTGCCCGAGAGCTGGCCCAGGCGGAAGGCCCCGATGCGGGTCAGGTTCTGGTTGGCCGCGTCGGTCAGGTTCCGGCCGCTGAACAGCACGCCGGTCGGGACCGGGGTTTCGGTCATCTGGTAGTTCAGCTTCGACAGGACCACCTGGTAGCCGCTGGCGAACGGCGTGGCCGGGCCGACGGCCGCGTCGCGGAGGGGGCCGACGCCGAGGAAGGTGTAGTTGCCGTTCACGTCCGACGTGACCTGGGCGACGAGGACCTTGTTGACCGGGTCGAGCGTGCCGGCCGGGGCGTAGAGCTGGACGGTGTACCCGACGCCCGGGTTCTCCGTGGCCCCGAGCGAGCTGTCGCCGTTGGCGTCCTCGTACACCCTGCCGTTGATGGTGATGCGGCGGAACAGGAACAGGTTCTGGCCGTTGGTCGTCGTCGTCGGGTTGACCGGCGCGACGATCGGGTTCGACGTGAAGTAGAAGCGCGTCGCCGTGTCGATCAGGTTGGTGCTGGCGTCGGCCGGGACGAACGAGTACGTCGAGGTCGGGAGGCTGCGGAACACCCACTCGCCGTTCGCGGCCGTGGTCGTGTTGGCGAACTGCACCGGCGGGTTCGGGATCACGTCGTTGGCGACGACGACCGCGCCGGGGAAAATCTTGTCCGCCGGTACGGTCGGCGTGGCGGCGTCCAGGGAGCCGTTGCCCGTGGTGTCGTCGTACACGAGGCCGCGGATGTACGGGCGGAT
>JANYHV010000055.1 GCA_025362195.1 Fimbriiglobus sp.
AGCCCGACGCGCTAGCGAGGGTCGAGCGGTCGAGGGCAAAGTGGCCGTCGATGACCGCACGGCCGACGACCCCCAACATGTCAACGACCCATCGACCCTCGCTAGCGCGTCGGGCTAACAAGAGTCGCCTGCGGCGGAGCCAAAAACCCGTCCCGTCCGATTCGCAGGGCGGCACGATGGCGGAGGCGGACTTCCTGGACGCCGTGGACCTGGCAGCGAACGGGTTGTTCGCCGAGGAGTTCGGGAAGTGCGTGGGCGAAGCGTTCCGGCGGCACCGCAGCGGCGAATGCCGGAACGACATCCTGAACTGCGGGTGTCCCGCGACGCGAACGCGAAGGCCGCTCTACGCGGTGCGGGGCAGGATGACGACCTCGAACGGGACGCGGCCGACTTGCACCTGGTTCAGGCCGACGCTCAGGACGCCGTTGACGACGCCGGCCGGGCTTTCCCACGGCACGTGGACGTCGAACTTGCTCGGCTTCGACTGGCCGACCCACGGGAAGTTCACCAGCGACCGCGCGACCCCGGCGTTGAGGACGGACAGGTGCAGGCCGACCGGGCTGCCCCGCGGGATCAGTTTCCCGGCGTACCCCGTGGCCAACAGGTCGGAGTCCGAGGTGAAGGCCCGGGAGATCGTGCAGACGCTGGCGAAGCTGTCCGGCGGGTGCGAGTAGACGTGGAACTGGTACGTCTGGCCGGGGACCAACTTGGCCGGGCCGAACAGGCTGAACTGGACCACGTCCTGGGGCGGCTGCCAGGTGAGCAGGGCGCGGAGGCGGCTCCAGAAGGTGCGGGCCAACTTCGGCACCGGCGGCCGGCGGACCGGGCCGAGTTCGCGGACGGCCGGGCCGTCCGGGGTGGCCGCCCAGTTGACGGGAGTCGGCGGCAGGCCGACGGTCGGCAGGGAGGCCGGGCCGCCCCGCCCCGGCGGCGCGGGCACGACGGGCTTGACCGGGGCGACCGGGGTGCGGCTTTGTAGCACGATCTGGCGGATCGGCTCGGACGGCAGGACGACTTCGGTCAAGCCCTCGGGGAGCGGCGCGGGCGGCGGCACGGGCGGGGTCGTCCGGACGGCCGCGCCGGCCTTGAGGACGCCGCTCTCGCGGGGGGTTTCGGGCGGGTCGTGCAGGTCGAAGTTCACCGTCTCCGCGTCCTCGACGAGGAACGGCGACCGCCCCCCCGACGCGCTCGACCGCCCGCCGTGCGACCACCCGGCGGCCCCGAACTCGGGCGCGTCGGACGCCTGCGGGCCGAGGCCCGCGGTCGGCCCGGCCGGGCGGGTGCCCCCGGTCCGCGGCGTCGGCAGGTCGGCCGGGGACAGGGTCGCGGCCTCGGGCACCGCCTCGTACAAGGCGGCCACGAGCACGCCCAGGTCGGTCGGCCGGTCCTCGGGCGACTTCCGCAGCAGGTGCTCGACGAGGTGCGACAGGCCCTCGGGCACCCGCGGGTTCCGGGCCGCCACCGGCAGCGCGTCGAGCGTCTGGTGGGCGATCATCTTGTCCACCGCGTTGCCGTCCGGGAACGGGTAGACGCCGGTCAGCAGGTAGTACAGCACGCACCCGACGCTGTACAGGTCGGCGGCCGGCGTCCGGGCGGCGGGGTTGGCGAGTGTTTCGGGCGGCGTGCAGTCGATCATGCTCATCGCCACGTTGGCCGTGGAGATGGTGTCCATGAGCGACTCGCCGTCGGCGATGTTCTCGCTCAGGATCGCGCCGATGCCGAGGTCCAGCACGTGGGCCTTGTGGTCCGGGCCGAGGAGTAAGTTGGACGGCTTGATCAGGCCGTGGGCGATGCCGGCGGCGTGGCACGCGGCCAACCCCTGGAGGGCCTCGGCGACGAACCGGACGGCGTGCGCCGGGGCGAGCGGCCCGGTCCGGCGGACGAGGCTCTCGAACGTCTCCCCCTCGACGAACGGCCAGACCAGGTAGTGCGACCCGCCGGCCGTGTCGATGTCCACGAACGGGACGAGGGCGGCCTGGGCCGGCATGGCGGCGAACACGGCCACCTGCCGCTTCGCCTGGATGACGTTCCACAAGCTCCGCAGCGGCAACAGTTTGACGGCGAACCGCTGGCGGGTGTCGGTGTGGACGGCGCGGTACACGGTGCCCAGGCTGCCGCTGCCGACCGGTTCGACGAGGAGGTACGGCCCGAGCAACAGCGACGCGGCCTTGCCGGCCATCGCGGTTTCGACCTGGAACGCGGACACGAGGCCGCCCTGGACGAGGAAGTCGGCCAGGGCCGGGGCGTCCCCGCCGGTCCCGGCCCGGCGGAAGTCGTCGAGGATCGCGTCGCACGCCGCCGGGGCGACGATTTTCGCCACGGAAAGCTCGTGCAGGAGCCAGCGGGCGTCCGAGGTCGTGGCGGTGTCGGGGGGGGCCGTCATGAGGGGGGACTTACGTTGGAGGTCGCCGGGAGTCCGCGCCGCCCGACCCGGGGACATGGGGGAAAAAGTCGGATTCCCCGTGCCGCCCGGGCGGAGTCGTGCTAACGAAGCATAGTCCACGTTTGGCGGGCCGTCGCGCCGAAACCCCCGGGGACGACTCGGGGGGCGAAAATTCTCGCCGGGGGGCCGGGGAAATCCCTTGCACTCGTGCGTAGAATGTGGCAACGGAGGGGAGGCACCTTCCGCCCCGCCCGATCCTTTTATCCGGAGAGATGCCCATGAGCCGTTCCTCCCAACGCCCCACGGATTCGTCGGGCCAAAGCCGCCGCGAGGTGACTGCTCTCGACCTGCGTACCGCCCGCAAGATGCTCCCGCTCGTCAAGAGCATCCTGGCGGACATCCGGACGCACCACGTCCGGCTCAACGAACTCAACCCCGAGCAGGACCGCCTCGAACGCAACCGCCGCACCCTGAACTGGCGGGACCGCGACCGCCGGTACAACATCTCGGAAGACATCCGCGCGACCGAGGCCAACCTGACGACCGCGGTCGGCGAACTCGACGGCCTGGGCGTGGAACTCGTCGACGTCGAGGCCGGGGCCATCGACTTCCCGACGCGGATCAACGGCCGGTCGGCCGCGTTCTCGTGGCACCCCGGCGAAGAGGCCGTCGGCTTCTGGCACTACAAGGGCGAGGGCACCCGCCGCCCGATCCCCGCCGACTGGCTGACCAGCCAGAACCAGGCCCTCCCGGTCTGACGCCGGACGCGACCCGCAACCCCCTTCGCCGCCGCGGACCTCCCCGGCGGTTTTTTCGTGACTTTGTCGGCCCGCGGGTTGCGTGCCCGCCGGACGTGACCTAGAGACTGGTGTCCCCGCGGCGGCCGGTTCTGCCGGCCCCACCGAGGGGGACGGCGGCTCGCAGTTTTTGTGCGCGTCGCTCGGCGATTCTCGGTTGACGGCCCGACGACGGACCGTCCCCGCGTGTGCTTTCTCCGTTCCGAGGGGGGAACGGTTTTAGCGGCCAGGCTACCCAAGGGATGGACGGGACCCGCGAGTATGCACGGCGACCGCCCACCGAGGAATCGGTGGGCGGTTTTTTTTCGTCCCGGCCGGCGCGCCGCACCCCGTCGAACACTTCGGTCCGTCGATTTCACGACCCTGCCGGCACGACGGTGACTAGAACTCATAACGGATCGCACCCGCGCGCGTGAGGCTGCCGATGACCGTCGTCGCGTTCGCACTCGGGCTAGTCGTCGGCGGGGCAATTCTCGGCGGGTTGATGGCGTGGTTCCTGCCGCGGAAGCCGGCACCGGCTCCGGCCGCGACTCCGACGGTGGCCGCGAAGGGCCGCGCCCGGGAGTTGCAACGGAACCTCGTCGCCGTGTCGCGGCTGACCGCCGAAGAGTGGGCGGTGGCCGTGCCGCGGATCAACGAACTGGTCGGCGGGGCGATCGGCGTCGAGCGGGTCGGCGTCTGGCTGATCGACCGGACCGGGACCGAAGCCCTCCGCCTCGACGACCTGTACACGGCGGCGGACCGCACGCACGCGACCGGGGTCGTCCTCGCGGCCAAGGAGTACCACCGGTACTTCCAGGCGCTGAGCAGTTCCCGCGGGTTCGCCGTCCCGGACGTGACCGACGACTCGCGGACGCACGAACTCGTCGGGTACTTCAGCGAAGTCCACGTCACGTCCACGATCGACGTGCCGATCCGCCTCGAAGGCGTCGTCGTCGGCGTGTTGTGCCTGGAGCACGTCGGCCCGGAGCGGGCGTGGCGGGCGGACGAAGAAGAGTTCGCCGCCGACGTGGGCGACCAACTCGCCACGATGCTCGCCCTCCGCCGCCAGCGGGAGGCGACGGCCGGCCTGCGGGCGAGTGAAGAGAAGTGCGCCCTGGCGTTCAAGAACAGCCCCGACTCGATCGTCATCACCCGCGTCGCGGACACCACGCTCCTCGAAGTCAACGACGGGTTCACCCGGCTCACCGGGTACTCCCGGGCGGAGGCAATCGGCCGCAAGGCGTTCGACCTGATTTACGCCGTGAGTGCCGAGGAGCGGGCGCGAATGTTGGCCTCCCTGCGCGCCGGCCGCCCGGTCCACGACTGGGAAACGAAGTCCCGCCGCAAGGACGGCACCGTGTTCGACTGCTGCCTGTCGGTCGCGTTGTTCACCGTCCGCGGCGAGGAGTGCGCGCTGAGCGTGACCCGCGACATCACCGTGCCGAAGGCCCAGGCGCGGGCGCTGCGGGAGGCGAACGAGACCCTCGAAGCCCGGGTGGCCGAGCGGACGGCGGAACTCGCCGAGGCCAAGGACCGGGCCGAGTCCGCCGACCGGTTCAAGTCCGCGTTCCTGGCGACCATGTCGCACGAGTTGCGGACCCCGTTGAACAGCGTCATCGGCTTTACGGGGTTGCTCCTGCAAGGGGTCGCCGGGCCGCTGAACGGCGAGCAGGCGAAGCAACTCGGCATCGTCCAGGCCGCCGCCCGGCACCTGCTCAACCTGGTCTCGGACGTGCTCGACCTGTCGAAGATCGAGGCCGGCCAGCTCGAAGTCGAGGCCGTCCCGTTCGACGCGGCCGAGTCGGTCCACCGCGTCGCCGACCTGGTCCGGCCGCTCGCCAGCCGCAAGGCGTTGTCCCTGACCCTCGAGATCGGGCCGGGCGTCGGCCGGGTGACGAGTGACCGCCGCCGGTTCGAGCAAATCCTGATCAACCTGGCCGGCAACGCGATCAAGTTCACCGAGCACGGCGGGGTGACGGTGACCGCCGCGCACGCCGGCGGGGAACTGACGGTCGCCGTGGCGGACACGGGCAGCGGCATCCGGCCGGAACACCTCGCACTCTTGTTCGAGCCGTTCCGCCAGTTGGACAATGGTCTCACTCGTAAACACGAAGGGACCGGTTTGGGGCTTGCGATCTGTCGAAAATTGGCGAGAATGTTGGGCGGCGAGATCGACGCGGCCAGTGAGTGGGGGGCGGGGAGTACGTTCCGCCTCCGCCTGCCCGACCGCCACCCGCCCGCCGCACCCCCCCGGGACGACCGATGACCCCCGTCAGTCCGAATCCCGACCCGACCGCCGGCCGGCGCGTCCTCGTCGTGGACGACAACGAATCGAACCGGTACTTGCTCCAGAGCCTGCTCGCGGCCCACGGGTACGCGGTGGACCTGGCCCCCGACGGCCGGGCGGCCCTGGAGGCCGCGCGGCGGGTCCGGCCCGACCTGATCGTCGCGGACATCCTCATGCCGGTCATGGACGGGTTCGCGCTGTGCCGGGCGTGGCAACTCGACCCCGACTTGCGGCCGGTCCCGTTCCTGTTCTACACGGCGACGTACACCGAGCCGCGCGACCGGAAGTTCGGCCTGGACCTGGGGGCGGTCGATTACGTCGTCAAGCCCGAGGAGCCGGACGCCCTCCTGGAGCGCGTCCGGGCCGCCCTGGCCGGGCACCGCGCGACCGGGTCGCCGGCCCGGGACGGCGGCCCGCCCCCGGTCCGGGAGGCGACCTTCCTCCGCGAGTACAACGAGGCGCTGATTCACAAGCTCGAAGACAAGATGCTCGAACTCGAGCGGGCCAACCGCGAGTTGAACGCCGAGGTCGCCGAGCGCCGCCTGAGCGAGTCCCGGCTGGCCCAGCAGGCCCGGCTCCTGGACATGGCCAGCGACGCGATCGTCTGCATGGGCCTGGACGGCGTGATCCGGTACTGGAACCGCGGGGCCGAGCGCGTCTTCGGGCGGGCGGGCGGGGACGCCGTCGGCACGGCGTGGGCGGCGACCTTCGGCCCGTTCCCCGACCCGGTGCGGCACCTCCTGGACGACCCCGCCGCGCCCGCCTGGTCCGGGGAATTGAACCTGCACGCCGGCGGCGGACCGGCCGTGACCGTGGACAGCCGCTGGACCCTCGTCCGGGACGACGCCGGCACGCCCGAGCGCCTCCTGCTGGTCTGCACGGACGTGACCGCGAAGAAGGTCCTCGAGGAGCAATTCCTGCGCAGCCAGCGGATGGAGGTCATCGGCACGATGGCCAGCGGCGTGGCCCACGACTTGAACAACATCCTGACGCCGCTGGTCGTGGCGGCCCCGATGTTGCGCGAGGCGATCCTGACGCCGCGGGCGCTGGGCCTGTTGCAGGCGATCGAGAGCAGTGCCGAGCGGGCGACGGGGGTGCTGCGGCAGATGCTCGAATTCGGCCGCGGTCGCAAGGGGGACCGCCTGCCCGTCGATCCCGAAACGATTCTCCGCGAGGTCGCCGGGCTGGTCCACGAAACCTTCCCGCGGTGGATCCGCGTGACGTGCCGGGCGGACGCCGGGCTGCCGGCCGTCCTGGGCGACGCGACGCAGTTGCACCAGTTGCTGTTGAACCTGTGCCTGAACGCCCGGGACGCGATGCCGGACGGCGGGACGCTCGAACTCTCCGCCGTCGCCGTCGACTCCGCCGGCCCGGGCGGCCCGACCCGGCCGGCGGTCCGGTTCGGCGTGGCCGACACCGGGACGGGCATCGCGGCGGACGTGCTGGCCAAAATCTTCGACCCGTTCTTCACGACCAAGGACGTCGGCCTGGGCACCGGACTGGGGCTGGCCACGGTGCAGTCGATCGCGCACAGCCACGACGGCACGGTCGCCGTCTGGAGCCGGGTCGGCGAGGGGACGCGGTTCGACATCGACCTGCCCGCCGCGCCCGGGCGACCCCCGGCCCCGCCCGCCGCCCCGTCGCCCGCGGCCGCGCCCGCACACGACCCCGCAGCCGACGGCGCTCGGGCCGTCCTCGTCGTGGACGACGACCCGGCGATCCGGGACATCGTGTGCGCGATTCTCGAACAGCGGGGGCACGTCGTCGTCGCGGCCGGGACGCCGCACGACGCGGTCGCCCTGGCCGCCGACCCGCGGGCGCGCGTCGCCGTCGTCGTCGCCGACGTGATCGTCCCGGGCGTCCAGGGCCTCGAATTGTTCCAGCGGTTGCGGGCCGCCGCGCCGGCCGCCCGCCTCGTGGCGATGAGCGGGTTGAGCCAGACGATCGCGCCGGACGAGTTCCGCGCCGCGGGCGTGGCCCACGTGTTGGCGAAGCCGTTCACGGCCGCGCAACTCATCGCCGCAGTCGAGGACGCCGGCCTTCGCCCGCGACCGGAAGCGTAGTCGATTAAACGGCGACGGCGGCGACCGACTCGGTCGCCCGCGCGACGGCCGTCCCCGGCACCACCACGACCGCGGGCGGGCCGGCGGCGCGCTGCATCAGCCATCCTAGACCGGCGACCAGGAACAGGATGGCCCACAGGCCGTGGCCGTAGGCCTGGACGACGTGCGGCCGGCCGAGCGGCAACCCGGCGAGTAGGATCAGCAGCGTGCCGACGAGCGTCACCCAACTGACGCGGCGGGTCGGCCGGTCCGGCGACGTGACCGCGTGGTGCATCAGCACCGTGACGGGGTAGATCAGCCACACGTCGTAGTACGTGTACGAGATCGGCGAGGCGATAATCATCAGCGCGGTCAGGGCGGCGGTTTCCAGGGTCGTCGTCGCGGCGGTGCGGTTGGCCCGGCGCGGCATGGCCAGGACGAAGCCCAGGCCGATGGCCCCGGCGAACCCGGCGATGACGAGCGTGGCCGTCGGGTAGTCGAGGGCGACGACGTTGACGAACACCGGGTCGTGCGGCTCGAACGTGTCCCCGTCGGCGTCGATGGCGCGGAGCCAGCGGTGGCCGACGCCCAGGAACGACTGGTTCTTCCAGCCGAGCGCCTGTTCCGGCCGCGGGCTGAAGCCTTCGTTCCGCTGGCTGAGCAACATGCCGTCGAGCCAGGTCGTGAGGTCGCCCAGGTTCCGCTCGAACCCGCGGACCGGCGCGGGCACCAGCACCGAGAAGGCGACGAGACCCACCCCGAGCGACAGCGTGGCGACCCAGTGCCGCCGCCAGACGAGGTAGCAGACGACGACGACGGGGAACGCCTTGATCGCCGCGGCCAGCGCGAACAGCACCCCGGCCGAAACTTCCCCGCCCCGCCGCAACCGCAGGAAGCCGGCGAGCACCAGCGCGAGCAGCAACAGGTTCGGCTGGCCGAGGATCGCCATGTCGTACACGCCCCACACGCACAGCAGCGACGGCACCCCCCACAGCGACCAGTGGACCGGCCCCGACCCGGCCGTGAGGCGGACGCTCAACCGGATCGCGGCGTACCAACTGGCGATGGTGACGAGCGACAAAGCGACGACGCACCCGAGCGGGCCGAGCAGACTCGGCGGGGCCAACAGGACGGCGGCGAACGGCGGGTACAAGAACGGGAACGGCTCGCCGAAGTCCGACCGCTCGTACAACTCCTCGCCGCCGACGACCCACCGGCCGACGGCGTACCACAGCCGGTAATCTTTGTTGGTGCCGCCGCGGAGTTGGGTGCCGACGGGGAAGGCCATGAGGACGAGGCTGACGGCCACGAACGCGCCGACGGCCCAGGTCCGGAAACGGGGAGTCATCGGTCGCGGCTCCGAGTCCAGTCCCGCGGCCGGTCGGCCGGCGGGTCGGGCGCACTCCTAGCGGTGAGCGGACGCCGATGGTCGCAGAGTAGCAGTGCGAACCGGCCCCGGCCATGCCAAACCGTGGCCGGGTGCGCGCCGAAGGCGAGTCGTCCCACGGCCCGCACGGCATCGTTCGGCCGGCCGCCGGATCAAACGAGTTGCTTCGGTTCCGACTTGCTCGCCGAGAATCGAGCGAGTACCATTCGACGACACTTACCATGTCGCGCCCGTCAATTCCGCGGGCAAAGTTCAGCATTCAGGAGGCCGCGCGATGGGGGCACCTAAAGAAACGACCACTCCTTCGATCCCGAAAGGGAGCAAGCGGGTCGTCTTTACCGTTGACGAGAAAGGCCTGGCCAACCTCGAACGGGTCCGGAGGAAACTCGGAGCCAGGTCGCTGGGGGACGCCATCCGGATTTCGCTCGCGCTCGCCGATTCCCTGCAGAAAGAAGCCGAACTCGGCTTCGTCGAAGTCATCACGCGAAGCCCGAAAACCGGCATGGAACGACGAATGGGCGGCACTCCGCTGGTTCGTGACGGGCGCTCCGATGGCTGACGCCTCCCGGGCACCGGCCGAATCTCCAGGTCGGCTTGATGACGCCACCACAGTCGAGACGATTGAAGCCGACATCGACGAAGTTGCGGTGTTGGAATCCGTCGGCCCGCCGGCAGTTGACAGCACAATCTTTCCGTTCGACCACGCGAAGCAGAAGGCCGACACCGCCCGCAACATCGCTTACGCCCTGGTCGTCATCCTGGGCGCGAGCGTCTTCCTGCACTACGTCGTCATCAGTTTGACGCCGCTGCCGGCCGAGAGCGCACTCCGCCTCGAAGCCTACAAGGCGGCGTTCAACGCCTGGCTCCCGGTCGCCAGCGGCCTGGTGAGTGCGGCGGTCACGTACGACTTCACCCGCGACCGCGACGGCACGAAGTAGCCTGACGCCGAACCGCCTACCTACCTATCGACCCCCGGCGGATTCCGGTAAACTTTGTGTGTGCCGGCGGATGAACGCGGGCGTGTCAACTACTAAACGCAGGAGTCGTGGCGATGGCCGAGAACGCGCGGGACAGCAAGGAACTCAAGAACGCCCTGGCGATGATCAGCAAGGAGTTCGGCGAGGGGGCGATCATGTCCCTGGGCGAGTACTCGAACGCCAACGTCGAGGGGATTTCGACGGGGTCGCTGAGCCTCGACATCGCGCTCGGCGGCAAGGGCATCCCGCGCGGCCGGGTGGTCGAAATCTACGGCAACGAGTCGAGCGGCAAGACGACCATCGCCCTGCACGCCATCGCCAACGTGCAGAAGAACGGCGGGGTGGCCGCGTTCATCGACGCCGAGCACGCCCTCGACCCGACCTGGGCCAAGCGCATCGGCGTCGATCTGGACTCGCTGCTGGTCAGCCAGCCGACCTACGGCGAGGAAGCCCTGCGGATCGCCGAGATGCTCGTCAAGTCCAACGCCGTGGACATCATCGTCATCGACTCGGTCGCGGCCCTGGTGCCCAAGAACGAGTTGAACAACGAGATCGGCGACCCCAGCGTCGGCCAGCAGGCCCGGCTCATGTGCCAGGCGCTGCGCATCCTCAACCCGAGCATTTGCAAGACGCGCACGTGCATGGTGTTCATCAACCAGATCCGCCAGAAGATCGGCGTCATGTACGGCAACCCCGAGACGACGACGGGCGGCCTGGCGCTCAAGTTTTACGCCTCCGTGCGGCTCGAAGTCCGCAAATCGACGGTCATCAAGGACGGCGACGAGCCGGTCGGGTCGGAGATCAAGGTGAAGGTGGTCAAGAACAAGATCGCCCCGCCGTTCAAGACGGCCGAGTTCTGCCTGATGCACAACCGCGGCATCGACCTGGAAGACGACGTGATCAAGTGCGCCGTCGAGGACGACATCCTGACCAAGGCGGGGGCCTTCTTCAGCTACAAGGACCAGCGGCTCGGCCAGGGCAAGGACAACGCCAAGGCGTACCTGCGGGAGAACCCGAGCGTCCGCGACGCGATCATCGTCGAGGTGCTGGCCAAGCACGCGGCGCTCACGGCCGCGAGCCTGTCCGGGGCGATGGCCCTGCACGAGCGCGACGGGGACAACGGGGACGGCGACTTCGACCCGGACGCCGACGGCGAAGCCGCCGTCCCGGTCCCCGCGCCGGCCAAGAAGCGCGGCAAAGCGGCCAGCGAGTAAGCCCGACCGAACCGCGCCTCGCCGCACCTGCGCGGCGAGACGCTTCGACTTCACTTCAACTTGACGGCGACCGTCTCGCCGGATTTCACTTCGACCGACTTGCGGTCCCACTCGTCGCCGGATTTCAGCGTGGCAATCAGGTCGTACCGGCCGGGCGGGACGGCGGCGAACGCCTTCGCGTCGAACGGGGCGTCGAGTTTGAGCGCGTACCCGAGGGCCAGTTCGGGGACCGGCGGGGCGGCGTCGCCGTCCTTCGGCAGGAGCCGCAGGGTGCCGGTCGGTTGGGTCGTCGTCACGGTCAGTTTGCCGGCCTGCTTGGCGTCGAGGGCCAGCGGGGCGTCGGTCGCGGTCCCGGCGGCGACCGTCACCCACGCCCAGGCGAGCGGGCCGGGCGTTTGCCGCGCCCAAACGAGGTACCGGCCGGGCGGCAACTTGACGTGCTCGTAGCGGAACTGGCCGCCGGCCGTGAGCGCGAGGGTCGTCGGCCGCAGCGACTCGGTGCGGGTGAACCGGCCGGGCGGGCCGGCGACGGCGAGGCTCACGGTCTCCGTCACCACCTGCCCGGCCGGCTGGCCGATCAGGCCGACTTCGAGGTCGCCCTTCGCCTCCCCGGCACTCGTGACGAGGCCGTGGACGGCCGGCGACTCGTCCGGCCCGGGCGGGTCGCCGGGGGCGCGCCGGGCCTGCGCGGTGAACGTCCCGGCCAGGTAGCTCTTGCCCGCGTCCGGCAGGGAGATGGCGATCTTGCCGACTTGCACCCCGGCGTCCCGCTTGCCGAGTTCGAGCGTCAGGGCGTACCCGTTGACGTAGACCTGGCCGGACGGCTTGTCGCCGACGAAGCTGAAGGTGTCCACGCCGGGCACGGCGGCCGACTCCGGCTGGTCGGCCGCGACGACGAGCTTGAAGCCGTCGGCCAACTTCACGCCGGTCGCCGGGAACTTGACCGTCAGGCTCCGCGCGACGCTCGGCGCGTCCCCCGGCTTCATCGCGGCGAAGGTCAACTCGGTCCCGGTCAGCGACACTTCGGTCGGCACGAACGGGCTGCCGTCGAGCAGGCCGGTGGCCGGGGCCGGCGGCACGGCGTGCTTCGCCGCGTCGAGTTCGTACCCGGCCACGACGACCGGCGAACCGGCAGTGTCGGCGACGGCTGGTTGCGCCGGCGCAGTCTCGACCGGTGCGGCGGCCGGCGGCGGGGCGGACTGGCCGCACCCCACGGCCGCGGTCGCTAAACTGAGGGCGAGGCCCAGGGTCACCCCGGCGCGTCGGGTCGGCATGGTCAATCCTCCGGGCGTGGCGTCCTGCACGGCGATTTTTTACCACCTTTGGCCCACCGCGGGAACCGCAACTCATGGACCGGGACGCACGAATTGCCGGGTGCCTCGTCGGCCAAGCCGTGGGCGACATGATCGGGCTGCCGTACGAGAACCTGTCGCGCCGGCGGGTCCGCCGGCTGGCCCGGTTCGACCGGCCGCGGTTCCTGTTCGGCTACGGGTGCGGGTCGGACGACACGGAGCACGCCGGGCTGACGGCCGAAGCGGTCGCGTTCGCCGGGGGCGATGTCGAAGCCTTCCGCCGGCGGCTCGCGGCCGGGCTGCGGCGCTGGTTCCTGGCCGGCCCGCCGGGCATCGGCATGGCCACGCTCAAGGCGTGCGTCAAGCTGTGCGTCGGGGTGCCGCCGGCCCGCGCGGGGGTCCGCTCCGCCGGCAACGGCCCGGCGATGCGCGCCGCCATCCTGGGCGTCATGGTGTCGCCGGACCGCCTCGCCGCGTTCGCGGCCGCGTCCACAACTGTGACGCACACCGACCCGCGGGCGCTCGCCGGGGCCGCGCTCGTCGCCGCCCTCGCGCAGGTCGCCGACGCGATCGCACCGGCCGCCGGACCGGCCTGGTTGCGGGCGACTGCGGCTACGGGTCAGGCGGATTTGGAGCCGTTGACGCGGAACTTACTCCTGGCGGCCGACGCGCTCGACGCCGGCGACTCGGTCGAAGCCTTCGCCACGGCCATCGGGTGCGCGCGGGGCGTCAGCGGGTTCATCGCGCACACGGTGCCGGTCGCCGCGTTCGCCTTCTTCCGCCACGCCGACGATTACCGGGCGGCGGTCGAGGCGGTCGTCCGCTGCGGCGGGGACACCGACACTGTCGCGGCCGTGACCGGGGCGCTGGTCGGCAGTCGGGTCGGCGTGGCGGGCGTGCCGGTGGAGTGGCGCTCCCGGCATCGCGACTGGCCGTGGAGTCTGGCCAACCTCGTGGCAATCCGCCGGCCCCCTCTTTTGGCGTGGCCGGCGGTGTTCGCGCGGAACCTGGCGTTCTTCGCCGTCGTCCTCGGGCACATCGCCCGGCGACTCTTTCCACCGTGGTGAAATTGACGTGTCCCCGAAAACGGTCGGGGAAGAATTGAAGAAAACGGTCGAAAGTTCGCCGGTTGCTCTGGAAATCGCCCGGCCGCGCGACACAGTGTCTAGGATGGTGATGTCCGTCACGGCGCGAGCGATGGGGTAGGAAGCGATTCCACCAATCGAGCCGGCGGCACCCGCGGAGCGACGGGTTAACAGACTGGGGCCGGGCCTTCTTCCACCGAAGAGCGCCCGGCCCCAGTTCGTTGTCGCTCGACTACTGGCCGGGACCCCAGCCCACATGATTGCCGATGAAGTGTCGCTCTCGGTGCAGCCTCGGCATCGGGGCGGCCTCGTCCGGCTCGGCGGGCAGCAGGAACGCGGCCGGGATGATGTCGCCGGGCTGTTCGGCCCGGGTCGGGGCGAGCGGCGGTTCGTCCGAAGTCGGCACCCCGGCGCGGAGTTCTTGGACGATGTCCATGACGTCCGTCACGGCCACGCACTCCGCAGGGGCGACGGCACACGGTTGAGGCGCGGGGCACGCCGCGTCGAGGACCAGTTCCGTCGGCCGGGGCGGGGCGACCGACCACGAGACGCCGACCGCCGTGAGGCCCGCCAGGGCACCGCCCCAAATCCAGGATCGCATCGTCCGCCCTCCTTGGCGTCAGATTCGTGACTCGACCGGCCCGAACTCTACCCGCACCCCGGCGACCCTGTCCAGACCGGTTCGTGGCGGGAGGTGGCAGCGCGGGGCACCCGCGATGCCGCTGAACGGCTGGGTGGCTCCGCCGCAGGCGCGTTAGCCCGACGCGCTAGCGAGGGTCGATGGGTCGTTGACATGTTGGGGGTCGTCGGCCGTACCGTCAACGTCAGTTAACCTTGCCCTCGACCGCTCGACCCTCGCCAGCGCGTCGGGCTAACGCGCCTGCGGCGGAGCCGAGAACCTTGCCGATGCCCGTGGCGTGCGACGGGTCGCCAGCGTGCTACTCACGGACTCGGAGGGTTTCGAGCGGCCATCCGCGTCACGAGGAACGACACCGCGCGAATCGTGCAGGGCGTTTGCTCGACCTCAGAAGGCGAGAAGGTGACGCCGAAGGCCGCCTCGATCTCGGCGATCAATTCCGACGCGTCCGTCTCGGCCCAAACGAAACCGAGGTCGTCGTCCGGCAAGAGCTTTTCAGCGGGGAGTCCCGAGTACTTGGCAAAGACCCGACGCACGAACGCCGGGATGTCAGGTGATTCTTCGCCGGAAGTGAAATGACGTGCTGTGAAATCGCCGTCAGAAGTCGGCTCGCGGGCTGCCAATTCCTTCTCGTAACTTCTCGCCCGCCTCAAGTCCGGGTCGAGCCACCACACCATCAGCCACACGAATACCAACAACACCGCGAACCAGAGGAACTTCTCCATCGCGGTCGTTCACCCTACGCGCTCTTCTTGTCGGCCTTCGGCTCGTGCCGCGCCTCCGGCAGCGTCTCGGGCAGGGTCATCGGCACCGACACGACCGGGGCGGGAAGGTTGTACAGGTTGCGGCGGCCCCGGACGTGGTCGAGCGTAATCGTGTGCCGGCCCTTCGTCTCCTGGTCGGGCAACTCGTACATGATGTCCAGCATCATCTCCTCGACGATGGCCCGCAAGCCGCGAGCGCCGGTGTCGCGGACCTTGGCCATGCGGGCGATCTCGCGGAGGGCGTCCGGCTCGAAGTCGAGTTCCGCGCCCTCCATCTCGAAGAGCTTCTGGTACTGCCGCACCAGCGCGTTCTTCGGCTCGGTGAGGATGCGCATGAACGTCTCCTCGTCGAGCGAGTCGAGCGGGGCGACCATCGGCAGGCGGCCGATGAACTCGGGGATCAGGCCGAACTCGGTCAGGTCCTCGGCGACGACCTGGGCCAGCAACTCGCCGTTGGCCGCGGCCTTGTCGGTGGCCGTCTTCGACCCGAACCCGATCGTCTTCTTGCCGGTGCGGCGCGAGATGATCGTCTCCAGGCCGACGAACGTGCCGCCGACGATGAACAGGATGTTCGACGTGTCGATCTGGATGTACTGCTGCTCCGGGTGCTTGCGGCCCCCCTGCGGCGGGACGTTGGCGACCGTCCCTTCGAGCATCTTCAAGAGCGCCTGCTGGACGCCCTCGCCGGACACGTCGCGGGTGATGCTGACGTTTTGGCTCGTCTTGGCGATCTTGTCGATCTCGTCGATGTAGATGATGCCGCGCTGGGCCGCCTCCACGTCGAAGTCCGCCGCGTGCAGCAACTTGAGGAGCAGGTTTTCCACGTCCTCGCCGACGTACCCGGCCTCGGTCAGCGTGGTCGCGTCGCCGATGGCGAACGGCACGTCGAGGATTTTGGCCAGGGTCTTGGCGAGCAGGGTCTTGCCGCTGCCGGTCGGGCCGATGAGCAGGATGTTGCTCTTCTCGATCTCGACCCCGTCGCGGGCCGCCGTGCCGCCGAGCGACAGGCGCTTGTAGTGGTTGTGGACGGCCACGGACAGGACGCGCTTGGCCCGCTGTTGGCCGATGACGTACTGGTCGAGCTTCTCCTTGATGGAGCGGGGCGACGGGGTGTTGGCGCTGGCCCCGACGGCCTTGCCCGGGCCGCGGCGCTTGCGCTCCTGCTCGATGATCGACTGGCAGAGGTCGATGCACTCGCCGCAGATGTACACGTCGCCCGGGCCTTCGACGAGCGGCCCCACGTCGCGGTGGCTGCGGCGGCAGAAGGAGCAGTAGGCGTTGCGGTTGCGGCCGGCCGCGCCGCTCGGCTTGCGGGCACCGGGGCCGTCGCCCGTGCCGCCGCCCGGGCCACCAGAATTTCCGCCGGAACTACGCTCAGCCATTCGGATCCCCGGGCACGATAACAGAGGGAGGAAGAAGTCTCGGGATGCGGGTCGCGGTGAGGTTCGTCAACTGTAGCTTCGACGGTCGCCCGGGCCGGGGATTTCTTGAGTGAATCCCGCGAATCCGGGGGACGCCGTCGTCCGACTTGCGGATTCTACGCGGCACGCCGGTGGCACGCGTCAGGAAATCGGCGGGGGTTTGTCCGGTGCTTCCGGCGGGGGCGTCGGCGAATCGTCCAG
Organism: Fimbriiglobus sp.; assembly: GCA_025362195.1. Classification (GTDB taxonomy): domain Bacteria; phylum Planctomycetota; class Planctomycetia; order Gemmatales; family Gemmataceae; genus Fimbriiglobus. The sequence continues at coordinate 16,470 of JANYHV010000055.1, forward strand.
GTTCGCCCCGCTTGCCTCGCCGACACTTTCCCCGGCCCCGTCGGGCGCACTCTCGGCCACCGCGAGCGCGGCCGACCCGCCCTTCATCTGCTGCGCCAGGCGGTCGCGGATGACGCGGTACTCCGGCTGGCTCAACTCGCCCCGCTCGTACAGGGAGCGGTACATCGACAGCGACTCGACCCCCTCCCGGGGCGGCGCGACCTGCTTCTTCCGCCACAGGTCGGTGACGTAGATGACGACCGCCCCGCCCAGCAGCGCGGCGATGAGCAGCCCGACCGTGACCAGGAACTCGACCGACTGGAACGGCCCCTCGGCAAACACCATCGCCGACCCTCCCGACCCGCGGAAACTCCATCGAGGCATTGTAACAAACGCCCGGCCGCGTCGGAAGCGCGTCCCGGGTGGGGAATTTTCGGCGCGAGGCCAACGCGGCCGGAATCGGCGGGATCGCCCGCATTCGCAATTCGGACTGGAAAGTTCGGGGGCGTGCGCTATAATCTCAGCGACGTGCCGAGTACGTCCCCTTTTCCGCGTCGATTGCGTTTCGCTCCTTCGGACTGCTGCCGCGAACACGAGTGCTCCCGTCCGGTGTCGTTGACACGGGCAGACCGCGAGTGGACTTGAGCTTGACAGCGGTGCCGGTAACGAGGACGCTGACCTCGGCGAACGACCCGCGGGAAGTGACTTCCCGGGCCGGGTTCGGACAAGGGATTGGCCCGGCGATTGCAACTGGTGACTTGGTATCGTTTTTCCGTCGCCCCAACGGTCGGGGCGGACCGCCTCCACCCGCAAAGCCCCTCGCCACCCGCGGCACGATCGCATCGTGACTGCGGAACTTCCGGCGTCGGGCCGCGGCCTCTAAGGTTCTCCGTGAGCTTTCCAATTCTTGAGGGTTCAGTTATGCCCGACGCCAAAAGCGTCGAGGGGGCACCCCGCCCCGTCATTCGCAAGCGCATCACCCGGAAAACTGCGGAGGCCGGCCCCAGCACTTCGACGCCGGCCCCCGACGCCCCGGTGACCGCCGTTACCCCGCCCGAATCGCCGCCGATGCCGAGTGTCCCGATGCCGACCCCGGCCGCCCCGGGCACGCCGTCGGTGCCGCCGCCCGCGCCGAACATCGCGGTGCCGACGCCCGCGGCCCCCCGCCCGGCCGCGCCCGCCCCGGCCCCCGAACCCGGCCCGCCGCCGGTGATCTCCCGCGGCCCGGACCGCGGCGAGCGGACCGACCGCCCGGAGCGGACCGACCGGCCCGAGCGGCAAGCCCCGCCGGCCTACGCCCCCCGGCCGCAACAGCACCAGCCGCAACAACAGCGGCCGATGGACCGCCGGCCGGCCCCGGCGATGGACCGCCGGCCCCAGGAGCCGCAGCGCCAGGACAACCGCGGCCAGGACAACCGCGGCCCGGACAACCGCGGGCCGAACCGGCCGGCGCAGAACAACGACCGGTACGACCGCCAGGACCGCGAACCGGTCCGCGAAGCCGCCCCGACCGGCGAGCCGCGGCCCCGCCCGATCCCCGCGACCAGCCGCCTCGACGACCTGTACCGGATGCCGATGGCCGAGCTGTTCAAGCTCGCCGAGAGCGAGGGGATGCACGAGTGTACCGGCCTGAGCCGCGCGCACTTGATCGTCGGCGTCGTCCGCCGGCAGATCGAACGCGGCGTCGTGGTCAAGGGGTCCGGCACGCTCGAAGTCCTGCCCGACGGGTACGGCTTCCTCCGCAGCGCCGCCCACAACTACCTGGCCAGCCCCGAGGACATTTACGTGTCGCCGAGCCAGATCCGCCGCATGAGCTTGCGGACCGGGCTGGTCGTCGAAGGGCCGATCCGCCTGCCGATCGAGAACCAGGACAACTTCGCGCTGATGCAGATCGAGATCGTCAACGGCCTGCGGCCGGACGAGGGCATCGCCGTCACCAACTTCGGCGACCTGACCGCGATGCACCCGAACTCGCGGTTCCGCCTGGAGACGACCGCCGACGAGATCAGCACCCGCATCGTCGACCTGGTCACGCCGCTGGGCAAAGGCCAGCGCGCCCTCATCGTCGCCCCGCCGCGGACCGGCAAGACGATCCTGCTCTCGAAGATCGCCAACGCGATCATGAAGAACCACCCCGAGACCTACGTCTTCGTGCTGCTCGTGGACGAGCGGCCCGAGGAAGTGACCGAGATGCAGCGGCTCGTGCAAGGCCCGAACGCCGAAGTGGTCGCCTCGACCTTCGACGAGCCGCCCGAGGAGCACATCCACGTGTCCGAGATCGTCCTCGAAAAGGCGAAGCGGATGGTCGAGAACAAGAAGGACGTGGTCATCCTGCTCGACTCGATCACCCGGCTGGCCCGGGCGCACAACGCCGAAGCCCCCGGCGGCGGTAAGCTGCTCACCGGCGGCCTCGACTCGAACGCGATGCAGAAGCCGAAGACCTTCTTCGGCGCGGCCAGGAACGTCGAAGAAGGCGGGTCGCTGACCATCCTGGCGACCGCGCTGGTGGACACCAACTCGCGCATCGACGACGTGATCTTCGAGGAATTCAAGGGCACCGGCAACAGCGAGTTGCACCTCGACCGTCGCCTCGTCGAGAAGCGCGTCTACCCGGCCATCGACGTGAACAAGTCCGGCACCCGCAAGGAAGAACTCCTGCTGCACCCCGAAGAGTTGCAGAAGATTTCCCTCCTCCGCCGCGTGCTGTCGGACATGCACCCCGTCGAGGCGATGGAGTTGCTCGTCAACCGCGCGAAGAAGACGAAGTCGAACGCCGAGTTCCTGATGACGATGAACCTCGGCTAACGGCGACGGCGCAGGCGAAGGCGAGCGGCCCACGCGAGTGGGCTGTTCCAACCTGGCATGCGAGTAGCTTCCCACCGGCGAGCGCTGGAAACTTCCCCCGGGCTGCGACATCCCATTCCAGCCGGGAACAGCCCACTGACGTGCAATGCCACTGAGTTAAGTGATGCGGACGTGGTCTTGGAAGGGTTTCACGTGGACTTGCCGGTGGTGCGGCTTCTTCGTCGGGAACTTGTTCCGGCCCGCTTTGACCACGCGGGGGTACAGCCGCAGTCGCCTCGG
>JANYHV010000069.1 GCA_025362195.1 Fimbriiglobus sp.
CTTCCCCGACTGGTCGAAGTCCGAGCCGAACGTCATGCTCGACCCGGCGGTGAAGGCGAAGCTGGTCGCCGCGATGCAGGGGATGGAGCCGGCCCTGGACGCCGCGCGGAATCTGGCGGATCTGCCGGGTGATGGCGGAAACGTGATCGCGATGATCGTTGACCCGACGCAACGGCTGATGCAGAGGGAGCAAGACTTACGACTGACGGCAGCGCTGTTGCTGGCCGACGCGACGCTGCTCGCCGAGGAGGGCAGAATGGACGAGGCGGTGCGCTCCGTGCGGGCCGCGCTCGGCACCGCCCGCGCGCTCGGCGACGACCCATCGATGATCGGCCAACTCGTCCGCATCTCCGTCGGGTCGGTCGCCGGCCGCGCGGCCGAGGGTGTGATGAACCTCGGCGAGCCGGACCGCGGGCTGGCGGAGTTGCAGGCGGAGTTCCTGAAGGAAGCCGCCGCCCCGAAGCTGCTCGTGGGCTTACGCGGCGAGCGGGCCAGCACGGACCAGATGTTCGAGTACGTCATGCCCGCGCGGCCGTTCGGCCGGACCGACCGCGCCGCCTTCCTCGACATGCTGACGCGGATGGTCGAGGCCGCGAAGTTACCCCCCGACCGCCGCGCCGCCGCACTCCGGGCGGTCCCGTGCCCGCCCGACGGCGACCCGCGTTACCTCATGACGATCTTGCTCAGGGCGTCGATCGACAAGGTGGCGGCGGCCTCGCTCCGCAATCAGGGCGAACTCGCCGCAGTCGCCGTCGGCATCGCCTGCGAGCGTTACCGCCGCAAGTTTGGCCAGTGGCCGGCGACACTCGGCGACATCCCGACGGACATCCTCGCCGCCGTGCCGGTGGACGTTTGCGACGGCAAGCCGTTGAAGTACCGACGCCACGACGACCGCGTTGTCGTGTACAGCGTCGGCCCCGACGGCGTCGATCACGGCGGCGACCTGAGCGACGCCACGCCGCCGGCTCAGCGCGACTGGGGCATCCGCCTGTACGACGTGCCGCACCGCCGCCGGCCCGCGCCGCGACGGGCGGCGCGGGAAGTCCTACCCCTCCCCGGAGTCCCCTAATGCGACGCTTCTTGACCTGGAAGTGGCTCGGCCGCGCGGCATTGATGGTGTTCGTACTCGTGCTGACCGTGCCGCTCGTTTACCACGTCGTGGTGCGCTGGCAGGGGCAAAAGGAACTCGCCGCGGTCTTTGCCAAACTCGACCGTGATGAACCTGGATGGCGGCTCGACGACATCGTGCGAGCGACCAACGCCAGTCTGCCGCCGGATGAACGCAACCCGTTCGTCCTGGCCAAGGCCGCTAATGACTTATTGCCACCGAACTCCAAGGAGCGATCAAAGAATTTCCCCGTCTGGCCCGCCGCCGAGCCAAACGTCCTCCTCGACGCCGCGACCAAGGCGAGGTTTGTAGCAGCCTTGCGGGGAATGGAGCCAACGATTGAGCTGGCGCGTGGACTGGCCGACCTGCCCGACGCCGGCGGCGACGTGATCGTCATGCCAGCGAACCCACTGAATCGGGAGATGGGCCGCGAGTCCGACCTCGGTTTGATGCAGAGGCTCTTACGGGCCGACGCAATTCTACTTGCTGAGGACGGTAAGCACGACGAGGCGGTCCGATCGGTGCGGGCATCTCTCGGCACGGCCCACGCGCTGGGAGACGATCCGTCCCACATCGGTCAACGCGCCCGCGCCGGGGGCGGCACGAATGCCGTCCGCGCGATTGAGTCCGTCCTGAACTTGGGCGAGTCGAGGGCCGGCCTGACCGAATTGCAGGCAGAACTAGCGCGGGAGTCTGAGGCCCCGAAATTCCTCATCGGGATGATATCCGAGCGAGCGGTTTTCGAGAGGGTTTGCGCCGACATCGACAGTGGTGCTGCCGCCGGTGGTGTCCCCGCCAGCACCTTCCAGTTGAGCGAAGCCAAACTCACGTCCTTGTTGATCCGGACGCACTTGGGTGGCGACCAAGCTTTCGGCCTGGAGTTGCTGACGAAGCACATCGAGGCCGCGAAACTCCCGCCGCATAAGCGCCTGGCCGCACTGAAAGCGATCCAGCCGATCCCAGTGCGAGACCCGCGCAAGATGCTCACGAGGTTACTACTCCCTGCCGTCGATAAGGTTTGCGCGGCCACTCGGCGGGGCCAGGGCGAACTCGCTGCCGTCGCCACCGGCGTTGCCTGCGAGCGGCACCGGCGCAAGTTCGGCCAGTGGCCGGCGACTTTGGGCGACATCCCGAAAGACATTCTCGCGGCGGTGCCGACCGACCCGGGCGACGGCAAGGCGCTGAAGTACAAGCGGCTCGCCGACCGGATCGTC
>JANYHV010000120.1 GCA_025362195.1 Fimbriiglobus sp.
CGGCGGGTTGTACGGGAAGGGACCCATCGGGTCCATCGTGATGGGAAGGAGGCCGTCGGGCCGGTACGGGAACCTCGGCACGACGGGGAGGATCCCCCCACTCGCGCCGTCGATCACGCCTTGGGGCAACAACGCGAGGTCCACCACGCCCATAGCCGTCCGGGCGAGCGTGTCGCGATTGCCGGCGGTCCCGAACGCCGTCATGAACGCATCGAGTGCGGGCGTGGCGGCGTAGGCCAGATTGGTCGCGGCACTGTCCGTCCCGGTGTAAATCAGGTTGGTCGTCGCGTCGTAATACGACACGACGTAAAAGTCGCCGGCCTTCTCCAAAATCACCGCGATCCCCGTCGAGTTCCCATTGCCATTTTGAATCGCCAGGGCGACCACGTTCGTGACCGTGACCGTGACCGTGACCGTGACCGTGACCGTGACCGCGACCGGCTGGCTCGGGGCCGTCTGTCCCGCTGCGGGACCGGCCGGCGGCACGACCGGCGTGGCATCGGGCACGATGCGGTCGTCGAGTGTCTCCAGACGGAGTTTGCGGGCCATGGGTGGCCGATTATCGCCCCCCCCCCTTGATTAAGATATTCCAGAACGTCATGCGTCTCTCCCGGTGTCGGATGCGCGAACAGATCGAGTTCGCATGACGACAATTTAGCCGACCGCACGTGGCGCGTACAAGCAGAAAGCGGTAATTTTTACAAACCGGCCAGTGCCTGCTTTTTCGGTCGTGTCGAGCGCTTCGGCGGGCGTTGTGGGTTGACGTTCGGGGCGGATTCGCGCACACCTACCGCGGCGGTTTCGCGGTGACGGTTGCCTTCCGGTTACGGATTCTTTGCTATGGACATTCTCCTCGCCCTGTTGTGCGTTGTCGCGGTCGCCCCGGGGGAACCGGCCCAGGACCCGCTCGGCAAGGGGTTCCTCGGGATCACCGTGCCGGTCGCGGGGATGACCGTGTCGAGCGTCCAGGCGGGCACGCCGGCCGACCTTGCGGGGTTCTTGCCGGGGGACGAGTTGGTCCGCGTCGGCGACCTCACGCCGAGCGACTTCTCGCAGGTGACCGCGCACCTCAAGTCGTTCCGGCCGGGGTCGCGGGTGACGTTCGTCGTCACCCGCGGGGGCGAGAAGAAGACCCTCACGGCCAAGCTCATGGCCCGGCCGGCGGCGGCGGACTTCCAGTTCGAGGCGTTCCCGCCGTGACCGCCCGGCCGGACTCGGACCGGGCGACGAACACCGCCGTCGTCATGTCCGCCGTCACGTTCACCGTCGTCCGGCACATGTCCAGGAAGCGGTCCACGCCGAAGATGATGGCGATGGCCCCGGCCGGCACCTTGCCGTCGGTCGCCGTGGTCAGGATGATGCCGATCAGCGGCAGCGACCCGCCCGGCACCCCGGCCATGCCGGTCGCCGTGAGAATGCACAAGACCAGCACGATCAGCTCTTGCGCCAGGCTCAACTCGACGTTGAAAAGTTGCGCCAGGAAGATGACCGTCACGCCCTCGAACAGGGCCGTGCCGTTGTGGTTCATCGACGCGCTCAGCGGCAGCACGAAGCGGGAAATGCTTTCCGGCACGCCCAATTCTTCCTCGGCGCACTTCATCGCCGTCGGCAGGGTCGCGCTCGACGAACTCGTCGAGAAGGCGGTCAGCATCACGACGCGGACCTTGCGGAAGAAGTCCAGCGCGTTCATCCCGCCGACGAACTGCACGAGCAGCGGCAGGACGACGAACTGGTGGACCGCCAGGCCGACCAGGACCGTGACGACGTAGGCCCCGAGCGCGATCAGGAGTTGGTACCCGAACTCGGCCGTCGTCTGGAAGATCAGCGCGAACACGGCGTAGGGGGCCATCGCCATCGCCAGGCGGATGACGAAGTCGGTGATCTGGTTGACGGCTTCGAGGAACTTCGTCAGGAGTTCCGCCTTGTCCGCGTCGATGCGGGTGAGCGCGACGCCGACGAGGATGGCCGTGAAGATGATGGCCAGCATGTCCTTCTCGACGAACGCCTTGAACGGGTTGCGGGGCACGACGTTGACGAAGGTCTCGACGCCGAAGGTCGCCGGCTTGGCGGCCGCCTCGCTGCCCTTGGGGTAGTTCTCCCGCAAGTTTTTGCGCTGCTCCTCGGGCAGCCGGTACCCGGGCCGGATCAGGTTGACCGCCGACAGGCCGATGACCGCCGCGAAGCTCGTGGTGACGACGAAGTAGGCCAGGGTTTTCGCCCCGACCCGGCCGACGTTGCCGGTCCCGCCGAGCCGCGTCACGCCGACGGCCAGGGACGCGAACACGAGCGGCACGATGGCGAAGAACAGCAGGTTCAGGAAGATACTGCCGACCGGCCCGGCGACGTACTTGATGACCCACGCGACGACCGGCTTGGCCTCGGCGAACCCGCCCTCGGTGACGGCGTAGTTGACCAGGGAGCCGAGCGCCGCGCCGAGCACGAGGCCGGCCAACACTTGCGTCTGCGAGACGGACGAACCACCGGAGGACATGGCACAGTCTCTGGTTTCGGCGGGCGGACCGGGCGGCGAGTTGCCCTCCTTCTTATGCCCCGCTGGCCGGGCCGGGACCGCCGGGGTAGATTCGGGGGGACGAAACCCCCGCCCCCGCCCGGTAGCCGCCGTGTTCGACCTCCTCTTCCGCAACGGCCTCGTCGTCAATGGCACCGGCACCCCGGGCGTCCGCGGCGACGTGGGCGTCACCGGCGACCGCGTCGCCGCCGTCGGGAACTTGAGCGGCGTGGCCGCGCGGGAAACCCTCGACTGCACGGGCCTGGTCGTGTCGCCAGGGTTTGTGGACGCCCACGTCCACGGCGACTTGCCGCTGCTGACCGACGGCGCGTTCGAGGCGGGCGTCCGCCAGGGCGTGACGACGCTCATCGTCGGCCAGGACGGCGTCGCCTTCGCGCCGGGCACGCCGGAAGTCCTGGACTTCATGCACGACACGACCGCCGGGTTCAACGGCCGCGTCGATGAAGGGACGTTCACCTGGCGCGATGTCGTCGGCTACTTGAAGCGGCTCGACGGGGCGAGTGCGGTCAACGCCGCGGTGCTCATCCCCAACGGCAACGTGCGGATGATGGCGATGGGTTTGGCCGACCGCCGCGCGACCCCGGCCGAGTTGACCGCGATGCGGGCGATCGTCCGGGAGAACATGGAGCAAGGGGCCGTCGGCCTGTCGAGCGGCCTCGACTACGTCCCGAGCCTGTACGCCGACGAGGACGAGCTGGCCGCACTGTGCGAGGAAATCGCCCCGTTCGGCGGCGTCTACGTCACGCACATGCGCGGCTACAACCCGACCCGCTTCGACCTGGGCATGACCGAGGCGCTGAACGTCGGCCGGCGGGCGGGGTGCGCCGTCCACATCTCGCACTTCAACGTGTTGGCCGCGCAGGGCCTCGCCGCCGTCGATGCGGCCCTCGCCGAAGGCCTCGACGTGACCTTCGACCTGTACCCGTACCTCTACGGCAGCACGACCCTGGCGATGCTGACCCTGCCGGTCGCCCTGTTCGCCGGCGGCGTCGAGGCGACCCTGGCGCGGCTGGACGACCCCGGCGTGCGCCGCGCCCTGGACGCCGAGTTCGCCGCGCCGCGCTTCCCCTTGGACACGATCCGCTTCACCAACCTGCCGCACGCCGAGTGGCAACAGTTCGAGGGCCGCCGGCTCGCCGACGCTGCGGCCGAGACCGGGCAGGCACCGGCCGAGTTCGTCCGGCAAGCCCTGATCGCCACGCGCTTGCAAGCCGGCTGCGTCGTGCGGCACTTCGCCGAGCGGCACGACTCGGACACCGCGGCGCTGATGAACCACCCGGCGATGACGGCCGGGAGCGACGGCATTTATTGCGGCGGCAACCCGCACCCGCGCGGCACCGGGTGCTTCGCCAAGTACGCCGGCGACCACGTCCGCGACGGCACCTGGCCGCTCGAAACCGCCGTGCGGCGTTGCGCTTTCGCCCCGGCCCGCCGGCACGGCCTGAACGACCGCGGCTTACTTGCCGCGGGCATGGCCGCCGACGTGATCGCCTTCGACCCGCTCGAGTTCGCCGCGACCTCGACTTACGAGACCGGCCGAGCGCTCGCCGTCGGGATGGCGCACGTCGCCGTCAACGGCACCCTCGTCTTGTACCACGGCCAGCGGACCCCGGCCCGGCCCGGCCGCGGCTTGAAACGGAGCGGCAGTCGATGACCCACTTGCTCACCCTCGAAGAACTCTCGGCGGCCGAGATCACCGGGCTGCTCGACGCCGCCGCCGGGTACCTCGGCGTCGGCCGCGCGTCGCCCAAGTTGACCACGCTGGCCGGGAAGGTCGTGGCCAACCTGTTCTTCGAGAACTCGACCCGCACGAAGATCAGCTTCAGCCTCGCCTGCCGCCGGCTCGGCGCGGAGACGCTCGACTTCTCGCCGTCCGGGTCGAGCACGGCCAAGGGCGAGTCGTTCATCGACACGGCCCGGAACATCGAGGCGATGGGCATCGACGCCGTCGTCGTCCGGCACTCGTCGGCCGGCTCGCCGAAGCTCCTGACGCAACACCTGTCGCCGCGCGTGAGTGTGATTAACGCCGGCGACGGGGCGCACGAACACCCGACGCAGGGGTTGTTGGACATCTTCACGATCCGCCAGCGGCGGGGCACGGTCGCCGGGCTGACGGTCGCGCTCGTCGGGGACATCGCCCACAGCCGGGTGGCGCGGAGCAACATCCACGGCCTCACCAAACTCGGGGCGAAGGTCATCGTCTGCGGGCCGACGACCCTGGTGCCCCGGGAGATCGCCACGCTCGGCGTCGAGATCGCCCACGACCTCGACGCCGTCCTGCCGCGGTGCGACGTGATCAACCTGCTCCGCGTGCAGTTCGAGCGGCAGCGGACCGGCCTGTTCCCGTCGGTCCGCGAATACGCCCACCTGTTCGGCATGAACGGCGACCGGTTGGCGCTGTCGAAGCCGGGGATGCTCATCCTCGCGCCAGGGCCGATCAACCGCGGGGTCGAGCTGACCCCCGAAGTCGCCGACGGGTCGAACTCGGTCATCCTCGACCAGGTGACCAACGGCGTCGCCGTCCGCATGGCCGTGCTGGCGAAGCTGTGCGGCGCGTAGGCCCCGCCGCCGGTAACTTTTACACGCCGCGCGTCCCCGCCGGCGCTTTGTAACTCTTGCACAACTCCCTCACTTCCGCGCCGTGCGCGCAACCCGGGAAACCGGCGGGTTTACCGCGGTTTCGCCCGTGCCGGGGGCACAAAATTCGCCCCGGCACGCCGGCTGCCTGGTAGGCTCTCGACGCCTTCACGGATGACCGCGTCGCCCATCTGTTATGCTCCGGAGGTCAACGGAATGACCCTTCGTCCGTCGGTCCGCTCGCTCGCCACGCTCCTCGCCCTCATCGCTTTCCCCGCGGTCGGCTCCGCCCAGGACCGGTTCACCACCGAGAACTTCGTCGTCTCGGCCCCGACCAAGGCGCTGGCCAAGACCTTCGGCGAGTACGCCGAGAAGTACCGCCGGGAGAAGGCCATCGACTGGCTCGGGGCCGAGATGAAGCCGTGGCCGGCCCGGTGCCCGCTGACCGTCGTGGTCGAGCCGAACCGCACCGGCGGGGAGACGACCTTCACGTTCGTCTCGTCCAACGGGGCGTCGGCCGTCGGCTCGCAGAAGATGAAAATCTTCGGCGGCGTCGAGCAACTCCTGAACAGCGTTCTGCCGCACGAAGTCACGCACACCGTCTTCGCCCACCACTTCGGCCAGGCCGTGCCCCGCTGGGCGGACGAGGGCGGGTCGGTGTACAGCGAGAACGACGAGGAGCGGTACCAGCACGACGTGCGGTGCCGCGAGTTGCTGAACACCGGCAAGGGCTTCCGCCTGCCGGTCCTGTTCAGCATGAACAAGTACCCGCCGGACATGCACACGCTGTACGCCGAGGGCTACTCGGTGGTCAGCTTCCTGGTGGCCAGGGGCAAGGCGGGCGGCCGCAAGCAGTTCCTGGAGTTCGTCCGCGTCGGCATGATGAACGACAACCGGAACTGGGAGCAGGCGGCCCGCCAGGTGTACCAGTTCGACTCGGTGGACGACCTCCAACTCGAATGGATCCAGAGCTTGAAGGCGTCCCGCCCGGTGCGGCTCGACACGGGCAAGGCGGCCGGCCCGGACGCGATCTCCGCCGACCCCAAGCCGCGGACCACGGCCGTGCTCGCCAGCAGCGCCCGCAGCCCGCAGACCCGCACGTCCCCCGTCGGCGTCCCGCTCCTGGACGAACCGGTCGTCGCCCGCGGCGTCCCCCCCGCGACCGAGCCGACCGGCCGCGCCCCGACGACGACCGCCCCGCCCCTGCCGACGCCCCTCAAACTCGGCGCGCCCGAAGTCCCGGTCCGCCGGTAAGCCCGGTAGAATGCCCAGGGGGCACACGAGACTACCGGGGATTTGCCGTGAACACCGTCGAAGCGATCACCGCCGCGATTGCTCAACTGCCGCCCGAACAAGTGGCCCGCGTCCGGGACTGGCTGAACGAGCAAGCCGAAGCCGCCCGGGACGCCCGAATCGAGCAGGACGAGCGGGCGGGTCGGCTGAATGCGTTGGCCGAGCGGGCACTCGCCCAACACCGCGCCGGGCAGACGCGGTAAGAGACGGGACCCGACGTGCCGTCCGCGATCCACTGGCAGTTGAAGTTCCGCGTCCGCAAGCAGGCGGCGTTCGACAAGTGCCTCGCGCGAGTCGTGCCACTGTTGGGGCCGGGTTCGGTGGCGAGCGACGGGCAACCGTACTGGAAGTTGCCCGAATTATGGGAGTGTACCGCCTCGACACCGGTCGGCGGCGAGTCTGTGGCCGTGCAGGTTCTGGAGTGCCTGCTCGCGGCGAACCGGTTGGGCACCGGCTGGCACGTCTTCGGGTCGCTCTCGGCCGAGTCCGCGGTAGGCTTCACCGGCGTCTTCTCGGTCCGCGAGAACGGCCGGTCGAGCCGCGTGGCCGGCCTCGAATGGGCGTCGTTCGACTTGGGGTGACGTGGTCCACTGGATGACGCCCGGCGAGCCAGGAGCGTGAGCGACTGGAGATCGAGGGACCTCCAGTCGCTCACGCTCCTGGCTCGCCTTTGACTACACCAATTGTGCCTCGGCCACTTCGGCCGGCACTTTCGACTTGCGCCCGGCCAGTTCCATCACGGCGTAGACGCTCGCGGAGACGACGGTCAGCGCGAACAGGACGCCGAACAGGACGCTCGGCAGGCCGGTCGCGGCTTGCAGCGGGGCGACGCCCAGGGGGATCAGGATGCCGCCCAGCGCGCCCAACATGCCGACGAGGCCGCCGACCGCGCCCACGTCCCGGGGGAACTGGTCGGGGATGAGCTTGTACACGCTCGCCTTGCCGACGCCCATGCCCGCGCCCAACACGAACAGCAGCGCCGTGAACGGCACCACGGCCAGACCCAGCGGGAGCGTCAGCAGGAGGCCCGAGACCAGCATGGCGGCGAAGACGGCGACCATCACCGGGCGGGCACCGTACGCGTCCGACAGGTAGCCGCCGAGGGGCCGCAACAGCGACGCGGGGAAGACGAACAGGAAGGCGACGACGAGGCCGATCGCCTTCGTGAGGTAGGCCATGTCGGCCTTCGCCCCGGGGATCGCGGCGAGGGCCGTTTGGTACTCCGGGCCGCTGAGTTTGACCAGCGTGCCGACCTCGGCACTCGTCTCCGGCGACAGGCCGAGCATCGGGGCCAGTTCGACCGCGTAGTTCTTGTAAAAGTAGAGCGGCAGCATGTTCGAGAAGGCGACGTAGGCCCCGAACACGACGACGTAGTGCAGGCAGTACTCCCAGACGCGGAACTTCTTCAACGGCTGGACCATCTCGCCGAACGGCCGGCCGCGGCCGGGGCACCGGTCCACCTTCGGCGACAGGAACCAGACGGCCGCGGCCGCGCCGACGAGCAGCACGCCGTACATGACGGGGATGAACCGCCAGCCGCCGGGGATGACGCCGCCGAAGTACCCGGCCGCCGGGACGGCCGCGATCAGGAACGGCCCGACGAGCTTGGTGACCGACGCGCCGACGTTGCCCGCGCCGAAGACGCCGAGCGCGAAGCCCTGCTTCGCCCGCGGGAACCAGGCGGCGTTCCAGGCGATGCCGACGGTGAACGAGTTGCCGGCGACGCCGTACATCAGCGCGCACGCCAAGAGCTGCTCGAAGCTCGTGACCTGGCTGACCAACAACGTCGGCACGACGCTGAGCAGTAGCAACGCCGTCAGCACCCGTCGGCCGCCGTACCTGTCCGTCCACATGCCGAAGTTGAACCGGAGCAGCGACCCCGAGAGCATGGCCGCGATGGTGAGTTGCAGGAACTGGCCGTCGGTCAGGCCCAACTCGTTCTTGATGGGGATGCTCAGCATGCCGAGCATCAGCCACACCGCAAACATCAGCGTGAACGCCACGGTCGAGAGCCACAGCACTCGCCGCGCGCCGGGCGGGGTTTCAGTCACGGACGGGGTCATGGGCGGGGCCTCTCTCGGGAGTTATGCGCTGGGCGCGTGCTTGAAGATGAGGCCGGCGAGCGCGCCGCGGCACGAGCCGCAGCCGGTGCCGGCCTTGGTACAGCGGGAGAGTTCGGAGAGGGTCGTCGCGCCGCCGCGGATCGCTTCGGCCAGCGCATTTTCGCCGACGTGGTGGCAGTTGCAAATCTCCGGGCCGGTCGCCGACGTGCCGACCCCGCCGCCCGGCGAGGCGAGCACGTCGAGGCGGTTGGGCGGCAGCGGCTCGTCGCGGTCGTAGAGGCGGATGAGGGTCGGCGCGGCCTCGGCGTTGCCGACGAGCATCGCCCCGGCGAGCTTGCCGTCGCGGACGATCAGCTTGCGGTAAATCCCTTGGCGGTCCTCAATAACCTGGATCACCTCGTCGGTGTCGCGCTCCGACTCGACGAGGCCCATGCTGGCGACCTCGACCCCGGCGACCTTCAGCCGCGTGTAAATCTTCGAGCCGAAGTAGCGGGCGCGGGGGTTGGCCCCCGTCAGCACATCAGCAAGAACGGCGCACTGCTCCCAAATCGGCTCGACGAGGCCGTAGCACTTGCCGTCGTGTTCGGCGCACTCGCCCACGGCGTAGACGCCCGGCGTCGCCGTCGAGAGCCGGTCGTTGACGACGATGCCGCGGTTGACCGCGACCCCGGAGGCGCGGGCCGTCTCGGTGCGCGGGAGGATGCCGCAGGAGAAGACGACGATCTCCGCGGGGATCGACTCGCCACTCTCCAGGCGCACGCCCTCGGTGCGGTCGGTGCCTAAAACCTCAGCGATGCGGGCCTCGGTGCGGACGTAAATGCCCATCTTCTCGATCGCGCGTCGCAACATCGCCCCGCCGTGGCGGTCGAGTTGCGCGTTCATCAGCGTCGGGCCGTTGTGCAGTACCGTGACGTGCAGCCCCAGGTCGCACAGCGACTTGGCCGCTTCGAGGCCCAGAATCCCGGCACCCACGACGACGACCGACGCCGCGGGGTGGGCGTAGTCTCGGATGGCCTCGCAGTCGGTGATCGTGCGGAAGACGAACGCGCCGGGCTTGCGGCTGCCGTCGGC
>JANYHV010000127.1 GCA_025362195.1 Fimbriiglobus sp.
GGCGGCGGGGCCGGGGCGGGTCGGGAGCAACGCCCGGACCCGCTCCCAGTCGGCGTCCGAGATCTCGTGGCGGCGCATGGCAAACCCTCGGGGAGTGCCTAAAACTAGCGAAAAACCGTAGTCTGTCCACACGGCCTAGCACGCCTTCATGTCTTTCTCTCGTGCTCTCTGCGCCCTCTGCGGTGAATGATTTTGTCGATTCCGGTCGCTGACGCTCCCGCGGCGGAGCACAAATCACAAGCAACAAGTCACCAGGGACAAGTCAGGCGTAAAGCTCGATCGCCTTCAAGATTTCTTCCAGGTCGTTGGGCACCTGGACGGCGCGGTTGGCGAAGGCGACGCGCTTGACGCCGCGCTTACCCAGCACGTCCTCGAACGTCTTGGGGTCGCTGGTGTGGTAGGCGACGGTCGCCGTCGGGTCTTTCAGCAGGTGGGCGGTCAGGACGCCGACGACGCGCTCGTCCGGGCCGATGATCCCCTCCTTGACGAGCTTCATCAGCCCGGCCACCGTCGCCGCCGAGGCCGGCTCGCACCCGAGGCCGCCCGCGCCGATCTTGGCCTTGGCGTCGAGCATCTCCTGGTCGGTGACCTCGCGGACGACCCCGCCGCACCGCTCCAACGCCCGCAGGGCTTTGGGCAGGTTCACCGGCCGGTTGATCTCGATCGCGCTGGCCAGGGTGTCGGCCTTCGCGCCCGAGTCGTCGAGCATCTTCAGGTACGCGCCGACCTTCTTGCCGTCCGGCGCGCCGCCGTTCCACCGCACGCCGTGCTTCTCGTACAGCTGGTAAAAGGTGTCCGCCCCGGTCGCGTTGATGACGGCGATCCGCGGCGGGCGGGCGATCAGCCCGAGGTCGGCGAGTTCCATGAACGCCTTGCCGAACGCGGACGAGTTGCCCAGGTTCCCGCCGGGCACGACGATCCAGTCCGGCACCTCCCAGCCGAGGGCCTCGAGCGCCCGGTACATGATCGTCTTCTGGCCTTCGAGGCGGAACGGGTTGACGCTGTTGACGAGGTAGATGCCGAGTTGCCGCGACACTTCTTGCACCCGCCGCAGGGCGTCGTCGAAGTCCCCGGCGATTTGCAGGGTGAGCGCCGCGTGCTCCAGGGCCTGCGACAACTTGCCGTAGGAGATTTTGCCCGACCCGATGAAGACGACGCCGCGCATCAGGTTGGTGCCGGCGCAGTAAATGGCCAGGCTCGCGCTCGTGTTCCCGGTACTGGCACAGGCGGCCCGCCGCGCGCCGACGAGGCCGGCGTGCGTGAACGCGGCCGTCATGCCGTTGTCCTTGAAGCTGCCGGACGGGTTCATCCCCTCGTACTGCAGGTACAGCCGGCCCGGCCTCATGCCGACGTACGCCCCGACGGTGTCGCTCAGCCGGGTCAGGGTCTGGCCCTCGCCGATGGTCATGATCTTGGAGTCCGGGGCGAACGGCAGGAGTTCGCGGAACCGCCAGACGCCGGAGAAGTTGAGCGGGTTGGTGCGGTCCGTCCACTTGCTCTCGAAGTGCTTCAGGCTGGTCGGCACCGGCAGGCGGTTCCAGTCGTAGGCCACGTCGAGGAGGCCGCCGCACTTGGGGCACTGGAACGTCGTCGAGGTCAGCTCGACGGTCGTGCCGCACTGCGGGTGGATGCAGCGTTGGAAGGCGTGGTCGGTCATGGGCGGTGCGGCCATTGCGGGGAGTGACAGGACACACGTAACTTACCGAAATCCGCCCGCCGCGGTATCCGGAAGGCCGCCCGCCGGCCCGAAATTCGCGCAGCGCTCGGGAATCCCGATGGCGGCCGGGCGGCGATGCGCTAGACTCACGGCATCCGGGATTCGCCGGAGAGCCGCACCCCGCACGCCGAGGACACCATGAGCATCGTTCGCATTGGCCTGGCCGAGAACAAAGGGTTCGCCACCGGTTACGACGCGATCTTCAAGAAGAAGTCGTCGAAGCCCTCCGCGCCCGTCGCCGTGAAAACCGCCCCCGCCAAGCCGGCCAAACCGGCCCCGAAGGCCGTCGCAAAAGCCCCCGCCAAAGCCGTTCCCGTCGCCAAGCCGGCCGCGAAGCCGGTCGTCAAGAAAAAGGTCGCGGCGAAGAAGTAACCCGACTCACAAGTCTTTGACTGCAGGTGCCAAGACCGCGGTCCGGTCCGGTCGGGGCGACCGGACGCCGCCGGCAGCACCTCCGCCGGCGCTTGCCGGCCCCGGGCAATCGCTTCAACCGCTCCAGCACGTCCAGTTTGACTCATTCACGGGTCCGGTTCGTCCGATTGTAAGGGCTATACCGGTCTTGGTGCGAAGTCTGCTCTGGAGGTGCTTCAGTGGCCCGAATCCCCCGACGTACACGTTCGACGACTCGCTTGGCCCCCCGGTTGGCCGTGGGGGCGTGCGCGTGCGCCGTCGCCCTCGCGGGGTGCCGGACGCCGCCGCCGATCGTGCCGGTGGCCAACGTGCCCCGGGAACTCAAGAAAACGTCGATGCCGGACTACGTCATCGAGCCGCCCGACGTGATCATCGTGGACATGATCGCGGCCATCCCGAAGCCGCCGTACCGCGTCCAGCCGCTCGACACGTTGGCCCTGCGGGCGACCGAGACGCCGCCGGACAATCCGGTCATCGGGGTCTACCCGATCGAGATCGACGGGTCGATCAACCTGGGCAACTTCTACGGCGGGGTGATGGTCGCCGGGAAGACGATCCCCGAGGTGCGGGCGGCCGTCGAGGCCCAACTCCTCAAGTTCATCAAGAAGCCGACGGTCGAGGTGACGCTCGCCCAGGGCCGCGGGATGCAGCAGGTCCGGGGGCCGCACCTGGTCCGCGGCGACGGGTCGATCGGCCTCGGGTCGTACGGCAGCGTCCGCGTCGTCGATATGACCGTCGCCGACGCCAAGAAGGCCATCGAAACCCACCTCTCGACGTACTTCCAGAACCCCGAAATCTCCCTGGACGTGAGCGGGTTCAACAGCAAGGTCTACTACATCATCTCGGACACCGGCGGCACCGGCCTGCCGATGCAACGCGTCCCGTTGACCGGGAACGAAACGGTCCTGGACGCCCTGAGCACCTACGGCGGCGTGATCAGCGTCTCGGACACGAAGCAGATCTGGGTCGCGCGGGCGTCCGAGGGCGGGTGCTGCGTGACGCTCCCGGTGGACTTGAAGGCGATCACCGAGTGCGGCGACGCCCGGACGAACTACCAACTCGTCGCCGGCGACCGCGTCTTCGTCCGGGCCTACCAGCTCACGAAGTTCTCGACCAAGATGGAACGCTTCTTGTACCCGATCGAGCGCGCCCTCGGGGTGACCCTGCTGGGCGTCGGGGCGGTGCGGTCGATCGAGAACAACAACAACCTCAACGGCAACAATCTCGGCACGTTTCGCTAACCGGTAGGCGTACAATTTCGGAGGCCGCGGCGGTCAGTTCGCCGCCGGTCACCTGGGCAAGGAGTGGGACGATGAACGATCGGCGCGGCGGGACCTGGCGGCGGTGGGCAGTCGGGGTGACGGCAGTGGTCGCCTTCGCCACGGCGGGAGCGGGCACCGCGTCCGCCCAGCCTTACGGCGGCGGGGGCAGCGGGGGCGGCCCCGGCCCCGGCCCGAGTCCGTACTTGAACCTGCTCCGCGGCAGCAACCCGGCCTACCTGAACTACTACGGCCTGGTCCGCCCCGAGCAGCAGAGCCGCGCCCAGGGCAACCAACTCCAGCAACAACAGATGCAACTCGGCACCGTGTCGAATTCCGTCGTCGGCCTCCAGCAAGCCAACCGCATCGGGTCCGACCTGCAAACCGGGCACGCCTTCGGCTTCCAGACCCAGCGGTCGTACTTCATGACGACCGGGGCCGGCGCGCAAGGCGGCGGCGGCGGGCAAGGGGGCGGGGGACAAGCAATGGGCGGACGAATCGGCGGGGGCGGCGCGGGGCAGGCGGCCAGCTTCGGCCGCGGCGGCGCGGGCGGTCTCGGTGGCGGAACGACTACCGGCGGACGACGCTAGGCAATAGGATTCTTCGCACTCACCGGCCCGGTTCCTGACCCCAGGAACCGGGCCGGCTGCGTTAACGAACCTACCGACTCGGCCGGCGAAGTCCACAGGAATTTCGACGGCATAGTAGGATTCAAAGTAGAGTAGCCGGAATTATTGCCACAAAGAGATTCTCCGGTTGTGCCGCGAACTCCACTCTCCTATTATCCCCACAATGATCGCCAGTTGACGCGAAGTCGCAGCACTCCTTTTAGGGCGCGTCCGACTCGTCGATCGCGGCGCTCGTTTCATCGACTTCCGCAGGCGGCGGCCCAATCCTTGAGGAGTTTACGATGGCCCGGGTGACAGTCTTGCGCTTCTTCCGCACGGTGGCGACCGTCGCCCTGGCGCTCGCGGCCGGTGGCCCGGCCCGCGCCGAGTTGCTGACCGGCGACCCGTCGGCGGACGGCTGGACGGCCGGCCCGAACTCGCTCCAAAACGGCTTCTACATCCGGGGGGCCGGCAACTTCAGCTACGACATGTTCCGCACCGCCTACACCGTAACCGCCGGTAGCCCGCTGGCCGCAATGGTCAACCCGTGGGCCGCCGGGGATCGCGTGCTGGCGATGGGCGGGGTGATGGTCCCGACGAGCGCTTCGGCCGCCGGGTGGCCCGCGATCATCGGGGCGACGGTCAACAGCAACCTGGCCGCGAACGTCCGCATCGTGTCGAAGTTCACGTCCTCCGGGTCGGCCTGGTCGCCGAGCGGCACCGCCCCGGGCGCGGGCACCGGCGCGGGCAGCCACATGAACGGCGACGGCGGAATGGGCGCGGTCCTCGTCAGCACCAACGCGGGCCAGGTCACGACCGCCGGCGCGGGCCTTCTGACCGTCCCGGTGAACGCCAACCAGTGGAGCGGCACCGTCGGCAGCAACGGGCCGGCGATTAGCACGCAGAGCAGTCGCGTCATCTACGGGGTGGACGCGAGCGGCCGCCTGCGGAGTTGGGAAATGCTCTTGAACACGACCCTGTTGGCCGGCGCGAACACCGGCCTGCCGACGCCGACCGCCGCCGGCCGCTGGAACCAGGCGCTCCAGTCGGACACCAGCAGCACGCTCATCACGGACGGCCTGTTGCCCGCGGGCGAGACGGTCGTCCCGACGCCGGCCGCCGGCCTGCTCCTCAGCCTGGGCGCGGCCGCCCTCGGCCTCGGCCGTCGGCTCCGCCCCCGGGGCTAGAGCGCGCTGACCACCCGACTCGGCGAGTCCCGTCAACGAGTGAAGCCGTCCCTTGCGGGACGGCTT
>JANYHV010000132.1 GCA_025362195.1 Fimbriiglobus sp.
CGAAGCCCATGACGAGGAGCATCAGCGGTTCGAGCAGTTTGACCATCAGGTCGAGGTTGCGGGCGGTCCGCTTCTCGAGGCCGTCGGAGATGTCGATGAGCACCTTTTCGAGGTTGTTCGACTCCTCGGCGATGGCGATCATCTCGACCACATCGACCGGGAAGTACTTCGACCGGCGGAGCGGGTCGGCGAGCTTCTGGCCGGCCGTGATGTTCTCGGCCGACTCCTCGATGGCGTGCGACAACACCTTGTTCCCGGTCGAGTCCTTGGCGATGGCCAGGGCCTTCAAGATCGGGATGCCGTTCTGCAGCATGGTGCCGAGGATGCGCGTGAACCGGGACAGCGCGAGGCTCAGGAAGACCGGGCCGAACAGCGGCAACTTGATCCGCATCCCGTCCGCCCACGTCCGGCCACTGCCCCGCGTCCAGCGCAGGAACAAGACCACCGCGACGACCGCCAGCACCGCCGTCACGGCCCCGCGCCACGACTGCTCGAAGTGCGACACGGCGAGCAGGGCTTCGGTGATGCCCGGCAGCGTGCCGGCGTTGCGCATCTTGGTGAAGATGTCCTCGAACTTGGGGACGAAAAAGACGATCAGGATGTTGATGACGATGAACCCGACGACCCCGAGGAAGGCGGGGTAGGCGAGCGAGCCGATGACCTTCGACTTCAAGTCCTGCTCGCGCTCGACGAACACGGCGATCCGCTTCAGCACGTCCTCCATGAACCCGCCCTCCTGGCCGGCCCGGACCATGCTCACGGCCAGTTCGTTGAAGACGTTCGGGTGCATGCCCATCGCCTGGGCCAGCCCGGTGCCGTCGGCGACCTTCATGCGGACCTCGCGCAACACCCCTTGCAGCCGGACGTTGGGCGACTGCTTTTCGAGCAGTTCGAGCGACCGCAGCAGCGGCACCCCGGCGTGCAGGAGGTCGGCGAGTTGCGCGTAGAAGGTGGCCAGGTGCCGGCCGCTGACGCCGCCGCCGAAGCTGAACCGCGACTTCCCGGCCTCGCGCAGGACGGCGATGGTGACGGGGAACAGCCCGCGTGCGTCGAGCACCGCCGCGACCTCGCGCTCGTTCCCCGCGGAGATCGTCCCGGTCGTCTTCGCGCCGCTACTGGCGACGGCGGTAAACGTATAGTCGGGCATGGATAGTTCCCGTGTCAATAATGGCGAACCGGAAGCGTGAGCGCCCGGAGGTCTTCAGGCGAGCCGGAAGCGTCAGAGCCCGGAGGTCTTCCGGCTCGCCGGGAACTTACGACACGTCGCCTGCGGTCACGCGGGCCACTTCGTCGTAAGTCGTGCGGCCGATCAGGGTTTTGCCCCAGCCGTCCTGGCGGAGGGTGCGCATCCCGTTCTTGAGCGCTTCCAGGCGGATCACGCTGGAGTTGACGCGCTGCACGACCAGGTCGCGGATCAGGTCGGTGTTCACGAGTAACTCGTGGATGCCGGTCCGGCCGCGGTAGCCGGACTGGCGGCACGACCGGCAGCCGGTGCCCTTGGCGAGTTTCAACGGCGTGCCGTCGAGCATCGTCTTGGGGAAGTCGATCGGCAGGTCGGCGGGGTCGGGGGCGTACTCGGTCTTGCAGTCCGGGCAGCAGGTCCGCACCAGCCGCTGGGCCATGATCCCCTCGACCGTGCTCGCCACCAGGAACGGCTCGACGCCCATGTCGATGAGCCGGGTGAACGCGCTCGGGGCGTCGTTCGTGTGCAGGGTGCTGAACACGAGGTGCCCGGTCAGGGAGGCTTGAATCGCCGCCTCGCTGGTCTCCTTGTCGCGCATTTCGCCGATCAGGATGATGTCCGGGTCGTGCCGCAGGATGCTCCGCAGGGCGGCCGAGAAGGTCAGGCCGATCTTGGCGTGCGTCTGGATCTGGCAGATGCCGGCCTGCTGGTACTCGACCGGGTCTTCGACGGTGATGATCTTGACCGTCTCGTCCTTGACCTCGTTCAGCGCCGAGTACAGCGTCGTCGATTTGCCGGACCCGGTCGGGCCGGTGACGATGACGATGCCGTGCGGCCGGTCGATGAGCTGGCGGAAGACGCGGTCGGTCTCGCCGTACATGCCGATGTTCTTCAGGTTGAACACCATGCGGCCCTTGTCGAGCAGCCGCATGACGATCCCCTCGCCGTGGGACATGGGGATGATCGACACCCGCACGTCCACCTCGCGGCCCTGCACCTTCATCTTGATGCGGCCGTCTTGGGGCAGCCGCTTCTCGGCGATGTTCAGCCGGGCCATGATCTTCAACCGCGACACGATAGCCGCCTGGAACCGGTTGATCTCCGGCGGCAGGCGCTGCTCCTGGAGCAGGCCGTCGATGCGGTAGCGGACCTTGATGCCGGTCTCTTCCTGCTCGATGTGGATGTCCGACGCGCGCTCGTTGGCCGCCTCGACGAGGATCTGGTTGACGAGCTTGACGACGGACGCCTCGCTGGCCTGCTTGGCGAGTTCGCTGTCGTCGGCCTCGATGTCTTCGAGCAGTTCGAGGTCGTCCTTGGCGGTCGCCTCCGCGGCCAGCGCTGCGACGGTGTCCCCGCCGACCCCGAAGTGCTGCTTGATGAGCCGGGAAATCTCGCGCGGGCTGCCCAGCACCGGCTGAACGGTCAGGCCGGTGAGGGTGCTGAGTTCGTCCAGGGCGTAGGCGTCGTAGGGGTCCCCGGTGGCGACGACGAGGGTGCCGTTCTGCCGGGCGATCGGCAGGATGTTCCGGCGGTGGACGAGCTTCTGCGGCATCCCCACCAGCGCCTGCGAGTCGATGGTCGCCGTCGTCAGGTCCACGAAGGTCATGCCGAACTCGTCGGCCAGCACGTCGTAAAGCGGCTCCTCCTTGATGAAGCCCTTTTCGAGCAGCGTGAAGTGCGCCGGCTTGTCCGGGGCCGC
>JANYHV010000170.1 GCA_025362195.1 Fimbriiglobus sp.
GCGGCGTGACGGTCTTGCCGTCCTCCCAGACATCGACGCGGCTCTCGCCTTCGCTCTTGACGACGGTGTCGTCAGCCGCGGTGACCATCGCCACCCGCTTGCCGCCGGGGCTGACGGCAAGCTCACGGATGTAGCGCTTGGCCGTGGGCAGCGTCTCGTCGATCCACGTTTGCAGGTCGAGCCGGTGCAACTCGGAGACCTTGCGGACCCCGTGCCCGTACTCGTTCTTGGGGTACTTCGCGCGGAGCTTGGCGAACTCGTCGTCGTCCTTCTCCTCGGCGTCGGTGGTGTAAAGCAGTTCGTCGGTCTTCGCCGCCAGGTCGTACCCGGTGACGCCGCCGGGGGCGCGCGTCACGGCCGTCGGCGTACCGCCGGTCGCGGCCACGCGCCAGACCTGCGTCTTGCCGTCGTAGGGCGGCTTTGCCTCGGCCTCGCGCTTGCGGTTGCCGAGGAAGTACAGGTGCTTGCCGTCGCCAGACCAGCGTACGTGCCGGTCGTTGGCGCGGTCGAAGGTGAGCCGCGTCGAGGCCGAACTCTTGACGTTCACCACCCACAGGTCCGACTTGCGGCCGTCGTCGGCCTGGTCCCAGGTCGCCAGCGAGTAGGCGACGGTTGCCCCGTCCGGCGACGGGGTGAACTCCGTGATCGTCCGCAGCGAGAAGTAGTCGTCTGGTATCACCGGCCGCGTCGGCGTTTGCGCCGGCAGCGAGAGCGGAGCGGCGGCGACGAACACCAGCGCGACGAGCATTCGCATCGGGAAATCTCTGGGGAGGACGCGACAAAAACGATTCACCACAGACACGGCAGGACAACACGGATTCCGGTTTGGTTTGCTCCGTGTTCTCCGTGCTCTCTGTGGTGAATCAGTCTTTCGACCTAACCTTTGGCGATCATGAACTTCAACAAGTCCACGCAGCGGTTCGAGTAGCCCCATTCGTTGTCGTACCAGCTCACCAGCTTGAACAGCCGGCTGTTCAGGCCCAGGCCGCTGCCGGCGTCGAAGATGCTGGAGTGCGTGTTGTGGACGTAGTCGGACGACACGACTTCGTCCGTCGTGTAGTCGAGAATGCCCTTCATGTAGGTCTCGCTGGCCCGCTTCATGGCGGCGCAAATCTCGGCGTAGGTCGTCTCCTTGACGGTCTTCACCGCCAGGTCCACGACGGACACGGTCGCCGTCGGCACCCGGTACGACGTGCCGGTCAGCTTGCCCTGGACTTCCGGGATCGCCAGGCCGACGGCCTTGGCCGCGCCCGTCGTGCTCGGGATGATGTTGATGGCCGCGGCCCGGCCGCCCTTCCAGTCCTTCTTGGACGGCCCGTCCACCGTCTTCTGCGTGGCGGTATAACTGTGGATCGTGGACATCAAACCTTCTTCGACGCCGAAGCCTTCCTTCAGAAGGACGTGGACGACGGGGGCCAGGCAATTGGTCGTGCAACTGGCGTTCGAGATGATGTGGTGATTTTTCGGGTCGTACTTCTGGTTGTTGACGCCCATGACGATCGTCAAGTCTTCGCCCTTGGCCGGCGCGGAGATGATGACCTTCTTGCACCCGGCCTCGATGTGCCCGCGGGCCTTGTCGGCCTCGGTGAACAGCCCGGTCGATTCGATGACGTACTCGACGCCGAGTTCCTTCCACGGCAGCGCCTTCGGGCCTTCCTTGACGGCCAGGCACTTGATGCGGTAGCCGTTGACGACCAGCACGTCGTCCTCAGCCACGCCGGGGCCGGACTTCTCGCTGTGGACTTCGCCCTTGAAGTTGCCCTGCGTCGAGTCGTACTTGACGAGGTACGCGAGGTTGTCGGCCGGGACGAGGTCGTTGACGGCAACGACCTCGATCTCCTTGCCGAGCAGCCCCTGCTCGACGATGGCCCGGAACACGAGCCGGCCGATGCGCCCGAACCCGTTGATACCCACTTTGACAGCCATGAACTCACCTGAAAAGGGAACCCGCGCCCGGTTTTCACTCGACCGGACTAGAACGTTGCGGTTATTCTATCGTCCGATGCCGTCCCGCCCACCGACTACGCCGGCACCTCCGCTTCCGGGGCGACGGGCGGCCGCGGCACCCGGGCTTCGAGTTCCCGGCACAGCTTGCGGAACGACGGCGAATTGGCCCGACACAACGCGAGGTCCATCGCCTTCGCCAACTCGACCGCGTCGTCCGGCTTGGTGTACTTCGAGTTCCTGCCCAATCGTCGCTTCTGAGATGTGAGCCACTCACCACCGCTGCCGTGTTCGGCGTCCCCGGCGGCGGCAAGGTCGGGTGGCAAGCCGCAGACGCCGCCCAGAGACGCGGCGGCAGCTTTGAACCAGTTCTCCAACTCGCGTTTCGGCAACACGCAAGCAATGTCCAGGTCGGCGCGGGCCTCTTTTGCCCGCTTGAGGAGGAGCGGTCCCAACGTCGCCGGGCAGTCCTCCTCGGCATCAAGCATCAGGAGTATGAAACCCTTGTCGACTGCTGGCTGCCACAAAGCATCCCGAAGGCTGTTCGCGGCCAACTGAATCTGCTTCGGTAACTCCGAATCCCCAATCTTGATCAGCGAGGAACGCTTCGTAGGAAGCGGTTTCAACACAGCCAGTACGGAGGTATCCTCGACAGGCTTGACATTTTTCCAAAGGCGCGAGAGCAGTATTTTGATGCACTGCTCTTCGGTCGGACCTTCGACGATCGGGACCACGAAAATTGTCATGAACGCGTTAACTCCCGTCCCGCCAACTCGGCCTGTCGGTTCAAGTCGTCCCGGTCCGCCCCCAACTGGCGCTTCCGTTCAAGCTCTCCTAACGTCGCCAAATCGTCGCGGACGTTCTCAACGCTCGCCCCGTCCACCGGGCCGATGACCGTGTGGCCGTCAACCATCTCGACGACGCGGACGTTCGCCGGCTTCACGTCCTCCGCGTCGAGGAGGTCCGGCGAGTGGGTCGTGATCAAAATCTGCGTCCGCAACGTCGCCTCGTCGAACGCGGCCACCAACGCCCGCATCGCCGCCGGGTGCAGCGCCGTTTCCGGTTCTTCGATGGCGACGAGACTCGGCGAGCCGTAGGGGGCAATCGTTTGGAATGCAGCCATCACGGCAGCGAACGCCCGCAGGGTGCCGTCGGACATGCTCGCGGCCGGGAAACGATCCGCTTTCCGCAGGGGGCCATTCCAGTCGTCCACGTTACCGGAGGTGTCGAACTCCATGATCTCGTAGCCCCCGGCCGGGAGGGCGTGTACGAACTCGACCGAGCGCGCGACGGCGTTGAGGTAACGCCCCGCCCGCTTCGCCGCCGCCGGGTCGGCAGCAAGGGTAGAGTTGTAAACGCTCGCCAGGTTTGAGCCGTCGGGCTTCAAAAACTCGCCGGATGTCAGCAACTGCGGGAGTCGCATTAAATCAGGGTTAAAATTATAAAATAAAACATTCGACAAAGCGAAGTAAAGTACTGCAAAACCCGGTGTATATCCTGCGCTACTCAAAAATGACCTATCACCAGACCATTCGGTAGTCATAACTGTATTGTTGGCAATTTCCCATCGGACTTCACCATTCAAGTATTCAATACCAGCAATACGTTGACCGTCATTGTTTGTTACTTGCAATCGTTCATCTGTAAGCTTGGCTGAGCCGTTTGAAGTCAACTCGATCTCGAGTGCGAGTGTAGCACTCCGAGAATTCGCCTTGTCTTCAGCATCATTAAACGTCTCAATTTCGATCCGCACCTTCGGCTCCGTCGCCGACCGGCACAGCACCGCGTCCCGGCCGCCGTGCAGATGCACCGCTTCCCGCACGCCTTTCACCACCACGTCGCGTAGGAAGCCCAGGGCGTCTAGGAAGTTGCTCTTGCCGGTGGCGTTGCGGCCGACCAGGATCGTCAGGGGTTCGAGGGTCACGTCGCAGAAGGCGATGCTCTTGTAGTTGCGGATTTGCACGCGGCGCAGGAACGCCGGCTTCGACGACGGGAGGGGGGCTTCGGTCGGTTCGGTCGCCATGATCGTCGCCCCTGCGGTTCGGTCGCCACGGGTTATGGTACTCGATCGCGGCCCGCGACACCGCGCGGCGGTTTTTGGTTCGCGCCCCGCACCCGGGTGGGGGGCCGGGGGTCCAGTTGCTAGAATGGCCCCGCCCCGTTGCCCGTCCGACTGGAACCTCTCGCATGAAGCCGCGCCTGTTCACCCCCGGCCCGACCCCCGTCCCCGAGGAGACGCTGCTCGAACTGGCGAAGCCGGTCACCTACCACCGGTCGGCCGAGTCGAAGGCGATCCTCGCGGAGATGACCGAAGACCTCAAGTACGTCTTCCAGACCGCCAACCCGGTCCTCACGCTCACCGCCTCCGGCACCGGCGGCATGGACGCGGCGATCAACACGGCGATCGCCCCCGGCGAGAAGGTCATCCTGCTCACGGCCGGCCGGTGGGGCGAGCGGTGGAAGAACATCCTCAAGGTGTACGGGGCCAACGCCGTCGTCGTCGAAGTGCCCTACGGCCAGGTCGTCACCCCGGCGATGCTCGAAACGGCCCTCGCCGCCAACCCCGACGCCGTGGCCGTGTGCGCGACCCTCAGCGAGACCAGCACCGGCGTCGGCCACGACCTCGAAGCCTTCGGCAAGCTGGTCGCGAAGACGAACGCGATTCTGATCGTGGACGGGATCAGTGGCCTGGGGGCGATGGAGTGCCGGGTCGATGCGTGGCACCTCGACATCGTCGTGACGGGGTCGCAAAAGGCCCTGATGCTCCCGCCGGGCCTGGCGTTCGTGAGCGTCAGCGACAAGGCGTGGAAGAAGATCGAAGCGGTCGCCCCGCGCAGCTTTTACCTCGACCTGCGGCGGTACAAGAAGGCGATCCTCGAAAGCGACACCCCGTTCACCCCGGCGAACACGCTCATCAAGGCCCAGCGGCTCAGCCTCAAGCGGATCCGCGCCGAGGGCATCGAGAACCTGTGGGCACGCCACGCCAAGATGGCCGCCGCCTGCCGGGCCGCCGTCGCCGCGATGGGCCTCGAACTCTTCCCGGTCCGCCCGAACAGCGGCCTGACGGTCATCAAGGTGCCGGCCGGCGTGGACGGGTCGGCGGTGCTCAAGAAGATGGAAAAGACCCACGGGTACAAGCTGGCCGACGGCCAGGACGCGATGAAGGGCACGATCTGGCGGCTCAGCCACATGGGCTACACCGACGCCTTCGACGTGCTCGGGGCCGTCGCCGCACTCGAACTCATCCTGCTCGAAGTCGGGTTCCCCGTGACCCCCGGCGTCGGCGTCACCGCCTTCCAAAAAGCAATGGCCGCGTGAAGCGAAGAGCAGGGAGGCTCGTCGTAGTTACGGTCGCCGGTCCGGCGGAGGGTTGACGCAATGTCGCAGGGGTTGTCGCGCCGGCAGGCCGCACTGCTGGGCTTGGTCGTGCTGGTGGCGGTCGCCCTCGCGGCCGGGTCGCTGTGGCGGATCGGCTCGCACCAGGGGCTGTTCGCCGAGACGTTCGACGCGACCGTCGGCTTCGCGGAGGTCCACGACGTGGCCCCGGGCACGGCGGTCCGCGTCCGCGGGGTGAACGCCGGCCAGGTCGTCGGCATCGACTACCCCGACCACGACGGCCCCGGCGCGGTCGTCACCCTGCGGCTCAAACTCGACGCCAAGTACGCCGACCGCCTGTACGCCGACGCCACGGCGATGCTGCACTCGACGGGGCTGTTGAGTGCGAAAGTCGTCGCGGTCAACCCCGGCACGCCGGCCGCCGGGCCGATGGTCGGGTACCGCCTGAAGGCGACCGAGTCGCCCGACCTCGGCGCGTCCGCGGCCAAGTTCGGCGCGGCGGCCGACGAGGCGGCGCAACTGCTCCGCGAGGTCCGCACCGGCAACGGCTCGCTGGCCAAACTCGTCCGCGACGACGAGCTTTACCTGGACTTGAAGGGGCTGGCCAAGGACTCGCGGCGCGAGGTCAACAACGTCACCCAGTTCGTCGAGGACGGCCGGGCGACGTTGAAGAGCGTCCGCCAGGGGACCGACGCCATCTCGAAGATGCCGCTGATCCGCAGCTACGTCGAAGACCCCGGCGCGACCCTCGTCCGGCCGTCGGCCCGCCGGGAGGCGGTGACCTACAACACCGACGACCTCTTTGAACCCCGGTCGGCAATCCTGACCGACGCCGGCAAGATTCACCTCGACTCGGTCGCCGGCTGGCTGACGCACCTGGCCAGCGACAAGTCGGAAGTCGTCGTGGTCGCCTTTTTCGACCCCGCGGGCAAGTCGCAAACCGCGGTTTCGGCCGTGGAACTGACCCGCCAGCAGGCCGAGGCGGTGCTGGCGTACTTGAAGGCGCACGGCGTGCACAAGCTCGGCTGGGTGACGCGGCGGAAGATGACGGCGCTCGGCCTGGGCACGGCGACGCCGCCGGTGCCCGAAAAGGACCCGCTGCCGCCGTCGTGCCTGCAAGTGTTGGTGTTCACCCCCCAGTAACCCCCGGACGGACCCCGATGGCCACGGCCGGCCCCGCACCCGCTCTCGACCTCGCACCGCCGCTGCCCGCGCCGCCCGACGGCCGGGTGACGCTGCTGTTCCACTTCGCCCGGCTGCAACTGCCGGCGATCGCGCTGACGCAGCCGGCCTTCCGCACGCACCTGGCCCGAACCTTCGCCCTGTCGGCCGCGAAAAGTCCGACGCCGCTGGCGTGGGAGGCGTACCTCGACGGTCTGTACGTCCTCGACTGGCTGGTCGCGGTGGGCTGTCTGACGAACCAGAACGCCGCGTGGGAAATGCTCTTCGCCGCCCGCACCGGCCGGTCGGACTGCCTGCTCGTGGACGCCCTCCGCGCCCGCGCCTGCCGCCTCTACCCGCGCGACGACGAGCGCCAGGAGAGCAGCGTCGGCGAGTTCTGGAGCGCCCTGATCGCCCCCGAGCGCGACGGCGGCACGGCGATCCTGGCCCGCTACGACGGCCAGCGGCCGCTCGCCCCGTGGCTCATCCGCGTCTTCCAAAACCGCCACCTGTCCGAACTCCGCTCGCACCACGGCGTGACGAGTTTACCCGACGACGACATCGCCCAGCCGATGCCGACGGCCGGTCAGACCGAGACCCGGTGGCACGAAGTCTTCTGCGACGCCGCCCGCCAGTGGCTCCGCCACCTCCCCGACGCCGAACGCCTGCTGTTAGGCCTCCGCTGGCGGTACCGCCTGTCGCAGCGTGAAGTCGCCGCACTACTCGGCGTCCACGAGGGCACGATCTCCCGCCAGACCGACAAGCTCCGCGACCGCGCCCTCGAAACAATCGGCAAGCAACTCGTCCTGGCCGGCTGGACCGACGACGACCTCGCCGGCTACATCCTGACCGAGATGGCCAGCCTGCTCGTGGACGAGCCGAGCCTGAACGCCGACAGCCTGAAGCGGCTGCTGGCGGCCCGCGGCAAGACGCTACCGGGTTAGCCCGCACCGGTTGACCCGTTCCATCCACCTCCGCTTATATTGCCCTGTCGTCACCGGCGTGCGACAATGGCACTGTTCTGGCTTCGCTGAAGGTCGAGATTTTGAGAGGATGTGCCGGCATGGTCACAGATCTCACGGGCACCAACACCGAGAAGGTGGACAAGCTGATCGCGTCGATCATCGAGCTGAGAACGACCGTCCGGCTCTGTTTGGCGGCAGTCGGGATTGGGGTGTTCTTGATGATCGGGTTGTTGACCTTTTTGGTCTCCCAGTCGTTCAGCACGGCCGCCAAGCTGGACCGCGTCGGCGACCGGATCGACCGACTCGAACATAGCGGCAAGCAGTAATGCCGGCCGTGAAGTTGGGCGGATTCAACTCGCGCGGTAGAGCGCTGCCGGGCTGGCCCGACGCATCCGGGGCGGAGGAGTCGGAAAGTCGTGCCCGGTCCGGTCGCGTCAAGGCACCGAGCGGCCGTAGGCACCGTTCTCGAAGCCGAACCCGGCTTCGGTCTTTTCTCGCTTATGGCTGCGGAACTTACCCAGGTGACAAAGCTCGTGGAGCAGTGTAACGCCCACGATGAAGACGTTGGAACCTCGGGCGGTCGTGCCGACGCCGACGCCTGCGGCATATGGGGACTTCTCGAAGTCCCGCACGGTTCCGACGTGGATCTCGATTTGGTGCAAGTTCGTGCCGCGGGTGCAGCCGTAAGCCGCGGGAACACCGCACTGCCCGTGGAACAAGTCCGTGATGACGATGAGCGGTTCCATGCCCCATTGAAGGGCGTGTTTGGCCTGGGCTTCCGTCATGCTGCCGTTTTTCTTGAGGTTGTACATCACCGATTTCGAGTTCACGAGTTTGGGGATTTCGACGCGGACGTACTGCGCGAAGTCCGGGTACTTCTTGATGTCGGCGGCCGAAAGTTTCACAGACGACTCCTCAAGGTTGGTGCGGCACAATTCTGGCGACGAGTTCGAGGTTATCTCCGGAAATGCTGCGCGACAAGCGAATTCAATTCCCGTCCCGGGATCGACGACCGGGGGGCGCAATTCGCCTTGACCGGCCGCGCGGGTCTGTGCGACGATTCCCCCTCACGGCAGGAGGCCGACCGGACTGAGTGAGTTCCCCCCCGGATGGAATCGGCATGACGGACACCTTCGCGACGCTCCACGACCGCATTCAAACCCGCTCCGCCCGCGTCGGGGTCATCGGCCTCGGGTACGTCGGCCTGCCGCTCGCGCGGGCCTTCGCCGCCGCCGGGTTCACCGTCACCGGGTTCGACATCGACCCGCACAAGGTCGAGAAGCTCAACGCCGGGCTCTCGTACATCAAGCAAATCCCGGACGCGGTCATCGAGACGATGCGCGCCGCCGGGTTCACGGCGACCGACCGGTTCGACCGCCTCGGCGACGTCGATTGCATCCTCATCTGCGTGCCGACGCCGCTGACCGACGCCCGCGAGCCGGACCTGACCTACGTGCTGAACTCGACCTACGCCATCGCCGGGCAACTGCGGCCGGGGCACCTCGTCGTGCTGGAGAGTACGACCTACCCGACGACCACCCGCGGCGACGTGCTGCCGGTGCTGGCCAAGACCGGGCTGGCGGTCAGCGCCGACTACTTCCTGGCGTTCAGCCCCGAGCGCGAAGACCCGGGCAACGCCAACCATTCGGTTCACAACACGCCCAAAGTCGTCGGCGGACTGTGCGCGCGCAGCACAGAACTGGCGTGCGCGCTGTACACCGCGATCGTGCCGAGCGTGGTGCCGGTGTCGTCGCCGGAAGTCGCCGAGGCGTGCAAGATTCTCGAAAACACGTACCGGGCGGTCAACATCGCGCTGGTGAACGAGTTGAAGGTGCTCTACGACCGCATGGGCATCGACGTGTGGGAGGTGATCGACGCGGCGAAGACCAAGCCGTTCGGCTTCCAGGCCTTCTACCCCGGCCCCGGCCTGGGCGGCCACTGCATCCCCATCGACCCGTTCTACCTCTCGTGGGTCGCCCGCAAGTACGGCCTGACGACGCGGTTCATCGAACTCGCCGGCGAGGTCAACACGGCGATGCCGAGTTACGTCGTCACCCGCATCATGGAGGCGCTGAACGACCGCGAGCGGGCCATGAAGGGCAGCAAGGTCGCCATCCTCGGCATGGCCTACAAGAAGGATGTCGATGACCCCCGCGAGTCCCCCGGCTTCGAGCTGATGGACCTGCTGCTGAAAAAGGGCGCAGTTGTGTCGTACAACGACCCGCACATCCCGACGCTGCCGAAGATGCGCCACTGGCCGCAACTCGGCGCGATGGCCAGCACCCCGCTGACGGCCGAGTACCTGGCCGCCCAGGACTGCGTGCTGATCGCCACCGACCACACCGCCTACGACTACGAGTTCATCACGAAGCACGCGCGACTCGTGGTCGATACCCGGAACGCGGCGAAGCACGTCGTTGACCGGGGCAACGTGTTGCGGGCGTAGCGCATCGGGTGTGGGGTATCGCAGAACTGCCCCTACACTACCCGCATGGACGATGCGTTCTTGCGGGCGATCCGCGCCGACCCCGAGGCCGACCTGCCGCGGCTCGTCTACGCCGACTGGCTGGACGAGCACGACGACCCGGCGCGGGCCGAGTTCGTCCGCGTCCAGTGCGAGTTGGCCAAGCTCCCCGACCACGACGACGGTTACGCCGCCCTCGAAGACCGCGAGCACGAGTTACTTGCCGAACACGAGGCGAAGTGGCTCGGCGACGGCCCGTACCCCCCCGACGAGTGGACCTTCCGCCGCGGCTTCGTCGATGAAGTCCGCCTCGACCCCGCCGACCCGCCGTCGAGCGAGTGGCTGACGCGGCAAGCGGTCACGAGCGTGACCATAGCGCCACGGGCCGCGCTGCCCCCCGCCGACGCGGTACTCGACCTGGCCGGAATGGAGGGCTTGCGGGAAATTGACGTGACGCCTGCGAGCCGAGTCTGGGGCATGGCGGACTTGCGGACGCTCTTCCACCGCTGGGCGAGGACCGGGGGTAAGGCCCTGCAACTCGGGGGGCTGGACGGCCTTCAAGGCTTGGGAGAACTCCTCCGCGGGACGCCGGTCAAGAAGCAACTCCGTCGGCTCCACGTCGGCGGCATTTCGGTGCCCCAGGGCGATCGGGCGCGCCACGATTACCTCGACGCGTCCGCACTGGCCAACGTCTTGCGAACCAGTCGCCTCGAATCGCTGACGGCCTACGACTCCTGGCTGACTCAGATCGCCCCGCTGTTGCACGCCGGGTTCGCCGGATCACTCAGTTCGCTGGACGTATCGTCCAATCCACTCCAAGCGGACGCTCACCGCGAGTTCGCCCGCGCGAGCCGCGACTTGAAACTCAAGCACCTCGACGTTTCGGGGACGGTCCTGTGCGGGCCGACGCTGCGAAACCTTCTCGCCGCGCGGTGCTGTGAGACACTGACCGAGCTGGCCGTCAACGACGGGTCGCCGGACCGCCTCGACTTGGGGTGCCTGGCCGACTCGCCCTTCTGGTCGCAGGCGGAAGAACTCAGCTTCCGCCGGTGCGACCACGTCACTTCCGTGACGTTCGAGAAACTGGCCAAGGCTGGCGGCCCGCCGGCGCTTCGGTCGCTCGACCTCGGCGACAACTCGTTCGGCCCCGACGACGTTCAGTGGCTCGCCGAGGCGGACTGGGCGCGGCCGATCACGTGGCTGAATTTGGCCGCGAACTATGCCGACTTCTGCGCGGTGCGGCACCTGGCGCAGCCGGGGGCGTTCCCCAACTTGCGGACGCTCCACCTCGGCCACAACAACCCCGAACGGACCGGCGGCGGGAATCACGAAGTCGATGACGACGCGGTCGAAGCCCTCGTCAACTCGCCGACACTCGCCCGCCTCCGCCTGCTGACGCTGACGCACAACCGCGTCACCGATGTCGGCGTCGAGTTGCTGATGAACGCGCCGCACTTCACGCTCTCGGGGCTGGGGTTGAGCGCCACGCAGGTCACGGCGGGGGGCGTGCGGACGTTGGCGAAGTCGCCCAGGCTCGCGCGGCTCAACTGGCTCGATTTGAGCGACAACGCGGCGCTGCATTCGGACGCGCTGCTGCCGCTGGCGGAGTCGCCGTACTTGTCGCCGCTGTGCGACCTCGACATCAGCCGGACGGGGGCGAGCGACGCGGTGCGCGACCTGCTGCGGCAACGCCTCGGCCGCCGCCTCCTCGATTGACCGGCACCCTCGGACGGAAGCGTTCTCATTTATCACTCGCCTCTCATGGCGGACGTGGTAAAAGTGAGGAGGAAGAACAGGGGTGCGCGATGCGGGTACTACTCGTCGAAGATCAGCCGGCGTTGTTGAAGGCCCTCCGCCAGGGGCTGGAGGAGGAGGGCTTCGCCGTCGACGTCGCGCCGGACGGCGAGGAGGCCGACCAGAAGGCCCGCACGTCCCCGTACGACGTGATCGTCCTCGACATCATGCTGCCCAAGATCGACGGCCTGACCTTGTTGAAGCGGTGGCGCGAGTCCGGCATGACCAGCCACGTTTTGATGCTGACCGCCAAGGGCACCCTGGACGACCGCGTCCACGGGCTCGACCTCGGGGCCGACGACTACCTGACCAAGCCGTTCGAGCTGGACGAACTGCTGGCCCGCATCCGGGCGCTCGTCCGCCGCGGGCACATGGTCAAGAACCCGCTCATTCACGTCAAGGACTTGACCCTCGACACGGCGTCCCGGCAAGTGACGCGGGCCGGGGTGAAGATCCACCTGACGCCGCGCGAGTACGCCCTGCTGGAGTTCCTGGCCTTCCACTGCGGGCGGGTGGTCACGCGGACGATGATCTGGGAGCACCTGTACGACGAGTACGACGAGAACACGTCGAACGTCGTGGACGTGTACATCCGGTACCTGCGGAACAAGATCGACAAGGGGTTCGACCCGCCGCTGATCTTGACCAAGTGGGGCGAGGGGTACATGCTCCGCGGGGACGACGACACCGCTCCGGCCGTCGCCCCGGCGAAGGCCAAGGCGTAACGAGGTCCGCCCGCCATGCCGTCGATCCGCCGGTCGCTGATCGGTTACTTCTTGCTCCTCATGGGCGTCACGTTCCTGGGCGTCGGCCTGATCGTGGACGGGTTCGTGTCCGCGGCCAACGCCGCCCGCCAGGCCGCGGACGAGGCGCGGCTGCAACTCGACTACAAGGTCCGCTGCCGCGACTCGGCGGACAAGTTCGACGAGGAGTTGCTGATCCACGCGCAGAGCCTGGCGCGCGAGTTGCGGAAGTCCTACGCCGACTCGGCTAACCGCGCCGTGCGGAACGAACCCGCCCGGCGGAACCAACTCGCCGCCGGGACCCTGGCGATCGCGCTCGGCCTGGACCGCTGGTCGGCGCTCGTGGCGGGCGCGACGACCGGCCAGCGGTCGGTGCTCGAAACCGTTTACTGGCGCACGGTGTCGATGATGCAGACGGAGGAGTTCAGCCGCCGGTCGGTCGACGACAGCGACCACCCCGGCCTGTTCCAGATCCACCTGCCGCGCACCGCCACCGGCCGGCCCACCCCGGTCCGGCCGTCGCGGCAGGCGTTCGATTTCCCCCTCGACCCCGACCGGATGGACCGCGACCCGGCGATCCCCGAGGACCACCACGACTTCGCGGACGTGGCGATCCCCAACGTGGGGGTGTTCCGGGTCGTGGTCTACCGCTACCAGTTGTTGGGCCGGCTGCTGGGCAACTTCCCGTCGCGCGGCCCCCGCGACGCCGGCCGGGCCGGGCCGCTGCCCGCCCCGATGAACCTCCCCGGCATTTACGTCCAGTACGCTCGGCCCAAGGCCGACCTCGACGCGCTACTCGACGCCCACCACGCGAAGCTCGACGAGGACCTGGTCGCGCTCGACCGCGAGACCGCGGACTACCTCCGGCGCTTCCTCGGGCTGTTGCTGCTCGTCGGGGCGGTCGGGTTCGCCGCCCTGTTCGCCGGCAGTTGGTGGATCGTCCGCCGGGGCTTGAAGCCGCTCGCCACGCTCACGGCGGCCGTCGGCCGCGTGTCCGAGAAGGACTTCCTGCTGCCGGTCGCGGCGGCCGATTTGAGCGAAGACCTGCTGCCGATTCACGCGCGGCTGACGCACACCCTGGACGCGCTGCGCCGCGCCTTCGAGCGCGAGAAGCAGGCCGTCGGCGACATCTCGCACGAGCTGCGCACGCCCCTCGCCGCGCTGCGCACGACCCTCGATGTTGCGCTGCGCAAGCCCCGCGACGCCGAGCAGTACCGCGGCACGCTGGCCGACTGCCGGGAGATCGCGCGGCAACTGTCGCGGCTCGTGGACCGCATCCTGACCCTCGCCGCGCTCGACTCGGGGCAGGGCGAGCGGCCGCACGTCGCCGTGGACGTGTCCGACATTGCGATGGAGTGCGTCGCCGTCATCCGCCCGCTGGCCGAGTCGCACGACCTGACCTTCCGGGCCGAAGTCACCCCCGGCGTGATGGCCGAGACCGACCCGGACCGGTTGCGCGAGGTGATGATGAACCTGCTGCACAACGCGGTCGAGTACAACCGCCCGGGCGGCAAGGTCACCCTGTGCGTGTCGGCCGACGCCGCCGGGGTGCGGGTGGCCGTGGCGGACACCGGCATCGGCATGGCCCCTGCGGTCCGCGGGCAGATTTTCGAGCGCTTCTACCGGGCCGACGCGAGCCGGCACGCGACCGGCGTCCACGCCGGCCTGGGCCTGGCGATCGTCAAGGAGTACCTGACCCGCCTGGGCGGCACCATCGACGTGAGCAGCGAACCCGACCGCGGTACGACGTTCACGGTGACCCTGCCGGCGTAAGGCGAGTGAAAACCGATTTACCGCAGAGGACACGAGAGGGCGCGGAGTACGGCAAAGACCAAGAGAGCTATAACCGAGTGGGTCTCCCGTGCGGCCTGCCCCTGCAGGAGCGGGTGGTCTTAGCAAGGATTCGTGCCTTTCTCGGTATTGGCCTTTCTCCGCGCCCTCATGTGCCCTCTGCGGTGAAACGGTTTTTCTGTTTTAAAGCGTCACCGCGCGGCCGGTGCGCTGGCTCTCGTAGGCGGCCTCGATCAGCGCGACGGCTTTACGGCCTTCGCGGCCGTCCACTTTCGGCGGGCGGCCGTCGCGGATCGCTTCGACGAAGTCGGCCAGTTGCCGGCGGTGGCCTTCGTGGGAAATCGACTTGGGGTCGGCCGCCCCGCCGCTCGCCCCGACCTTCGCGGCGAAGCGGGCTTTGACCGCGGCGTCGTCCGGGGTCGCCGGGTCGAAGTCCCAGCGGAGCACGTCGTCCTGCTCGATGACCGCACTCCCGCGGTCGCCGTGGACGGCCAGGGTCTTGGGGTAGCCGGGGTGGACGCTGGTCGTCGCCTGGACGACGCCGAGGGCACCGCTCCGGAAGCGGACGACGGCCGCGGCCGTGTCCTCGACTTCGATGCGGTCGTGGGCCAGCGTGGCCGTGAACGCGGTGACGCTGACGGCGTCGCCCATGAGCCACAGGAGCATGTCGATGGCGTGGATCGCCTGGTTCATCATCGCCCCGCCGCCGTCGAGCGCGAGCGTCCCCTTCCAGCCGCCGTCGTCGTAATACGCCTGCGTCCGCCACCACTTGCAACTCGCCTCGGCGAGCGTCAGCCGGCCGAACTTGCCCGCCTCGACGGCCTGCTTCAACGCCCGGCTCGAATCGGCGAACCGGCTCGGGAAGATCGTGCAGAGCTGGACGCCGCCGGCCGCACACGCCTCAATAATGCGGTCGCACCGCGCGGCCGTGATCTCCAGCGGCTTCTCGACGACGACGTGCTTCCCCGCCGCCGCCGCAATCAGGGCCGGCTCGCAGTGCGCCCCGCTCGGCGTCGTGATGATGACCGCGTCCACGCCCGGAGCCGTCACCGCCTCCTCGACCGTCGCAAACACCGCACAGTCGGCGAGGTTCGCTTCCGCGATCAACTTCTGCGCATTCGCCGGGGTCCGGCTCACGAGCGCGCTCACCCGCGCTCCCGGTATCTCTGCAATCGCCCGCGCATGAAACCGAGTAATCATCCCACACCCAACGAGAGCGAACCCGAGAGAATCGCGCATGTATGAACCCTAGTTCGACGAGGGAGATGGTCGCCGGTACCGCGAGCGAGAGAGACCGTCGCGGTCCGCGGCCAGTAGGGGGAAGTCGTTATCGTAGCACGCCGCCGGCATCGGATGGGGAAGTGCTGCGCAAGCTCACCCGCTTCGGCGATGCAGAAAACCCGCCAGTGGGAAGCCGACCAGTGTGGGCGCGCGATTGTCCTCATCACCGATTTCAAATTAGCCGAGTTCTACGGCGAACAGATCGACGTGAATGAATTGGTGGCGAGCATTGAGCCGGCGCAATGGGGGATAGTAGACCCCGCGTTAAAGTGTAAGGCGTTACCAGCCACCGACTCAAGTTTCCAGTTTCCAGATCGATGTCAGTCGATAGATAATTAACTAAATATTTTTTCAATATTCACTTGCTATGAGTCAATGAATCAATTTTTTGTTGTATGTCTCTTAGCCACTCGTCATTCTTTTCTTTCTGTCTTTTTTGTTCTTCAAGTATTTTCGGACCCGGCATAAAACTATCGGGAAATTTACTGTACGTCGGATTGGTTCTTAAGAATTCGTCTAGTTTTCTTGGATCTTTGATGTCTTCGTAAAACGAACTGCTGAACCCGTTTTTCTTCAATTCTTGATAGTAAGTCACCGCATCGGTGTAGG
>JANYHV010000192.1 GCA_025362195.1 Fimbriiglobus sp.
GTACGACTCGTCCCACGGCGCGACGAGCGCCGGGAACGCCTCGTTCGCCAGCGCCAACGCGTCGGCCCCGGTGCGGGCGAACGTCTTGGCCCCGGCGGTGTGGAACAGCCCGGCGAAGGCTTGGAGGGTCTGCGCCCGCTCGTTCGGCTCGGGGTTGCGGAGGCGGGCGTTGAGCCGGGCGAGCAGGGCGGCGTACAGCGCCTCGCCGGTGCCGAGCGTGACCCGGCCGTCGTGCTCCAGGGCGCGGGCGTACAGGCCGTCGAGGGCATGCCCGAGCGCGACCTTGAGCGGGTCGTTGGCCGCCGCGGCGCGCCAGCCGAGCCACAAGTTCTCGGCCGTGCCGTAGTCCTTGCGGGCCTCGTGGTAGCCGGTCAACTGCGTCGCCGCCGGCACGGCCTCCGGGGTGAAGACGCCCTTCGCCGCGGCCACGAACTCCACCAGGACCGGGGTCAGCACGCCGACGGCGTCCACCGTCTTGCCGCGGGCGTGCAGGGCCGCGGCGTGGCACCCGGCGATCTCCAACCGCTCGCGGGTGCCCTCCGGCGCGGCGGCCGTCAGCGCCGCCAACTGCCGCAGTTGCTCGCCCGCGACGGCCTCGGGCGTGACGCTGCCGAAGTCGCGGAGCAGGCGGGCCATGAGGACTTTTTCGCCGTCCGCCCACGGGCGGTCGAACGCCCGGCGGAAGGCGGCCAGGGCCAACTCGGCGTGCGGCCCCGGTTGATTCCGCACCTCGGCGGCGCGGCGGTGGACTTGCATGGCGATCAGGTCGAGGGCGCGCAGGTCGGTCGGCGACTTGGCCTTCGGCCGCAGGGCCTCGACGCGCGCGAACACCGTGTCGGCCGACGCCTCGTCGCGGATGTCGTTGAGCAGGCCCTGCATCTGCGTCACGATCCCGTACGCCTTGCCGGGCGTCTGGCCGAGCGCCCCGTCGGCGACGGTGGCCGGGATGCGGAAGTCCTTCGACGCCCGGTACAGGCCCTGGACGGTGCCGATGTACTGCTCGACGCGGGTCATCTTCTCGACGAGCGCCGCGAGGACCGGCAGCGTGTCGGCGTCGAGTTCGGTCGGCGGCGCGACCCCCTGCCGCGGCTGCCAGGGGGCGTACTTCGCCGCGAGGAGTTGGCCCAACTGCTGCTCGCTGAGTTCGCGGTAGGCGGCCGCCCGCGCGGCGTCGTGCTTCGCCTTGTCGTCCACGGCCGTGTACAGCCGCGACAGGGCCATCGCCCGGCCGTAGGCGGCGGCGTCGATCTCCCGGACGCCCTCGAAGACGGCGATGGCCTCCTTGAGGCGGCCGAGTTCGGCGAGCAGGTAACCCAGCGCCGTCCGCCACTGCGCGGTCGGGTCGCCGGCTCTGGCCCACGCGGTCAGGGCGGCTTCGAGGTCTTTGGGCAGGTCGAGGGCGATCAGCAGGTCGTACTCCGCCTGCTTCCACCCGTCGTGCTTCGGGTGCGCGGCGACGCCGGCGGCGAGGAACTTTCGCAGGCGGGCGACGGCTTCGGGCTTGGCCGCCGGGCGGGTGACGGCGTGCATCGCCAGGGCGACCGCGCGGGCCTGCAGCTCGAAGGCGAGCGCCTGCTCGGGCGTGACCTCCACCTCGGAGTCCTCGGGCGGGACCGCCAGCGGGGCGTCGCCGAGCAGCGCGAACAGTTCGGCGGCGACGGCGTTCGCGCCGGCCCCGTGCTTCGCCTGGACGGTCAGCCGCTCGAGTTTGGCCCACGGGTTCAGGGCCGCGGGGTACGCCGCTTCGCGGGCCGTCAGGCGGTCGACGAGTTCGCCGCGGGCCTGGCGGGTCGCCTCGTCGCGCTTCGCCTTTAGCTCCGGCCGGGTCAGCCGCTCGGGGTTCTTGACCTCGCCTTGGAGCTGCGCGTCGCGGGTCTGGAGCGCCCAGTCGTTCAGCCGCATGAGCCGGCCGACCGCGTCGGCGGCGGGCACCGGCTTGCCGTCGGCGTCGGCCAGGAACGCGGGGATCAGGTCGTAGGCCTCGGTCGCGCGGGCCTCGCTCCACGGGCCGGTTTGCAGCGCGGCGAAGAGTTCGGCCCGGTACGCCGGGCGGTCCTTGGCCGGGCCGGCCTTGAGCCGCTCGCGGGCGAACGCGAGGGCGGCGTCGGACCCGAGCCGCTGGCGCAGCAGTTGCGCGAGGGACTGGCCCAACTGGTGCTTCGCGTCGTCGTCGGCGACCGCCGCCCAGCGCGCCGTCACGGCGGCGGCGAGCTTGACCCAGCGGTCGCGCTCGACGGTTTGCACGGAGTTGAGCCACTGCAAGTCGGCGGTCAGGCGGGGCAACGGCCGGCCGGCGACCGCGTCCAGCACCCGCTCGAAGAGTTCGGCGGCGAGCTTCGGGCCGGCGTCGGTCTGCTGGAACAGGCCGTTGCCCAGCACGACCTCGGCGAGGCCGGCCGGCTTCTCCCGGGCGAAGTCGGCGCGGGCCGCGTCGGCCAGCACAGCGACCCACTTCGGGTCGAGCCGGTCGGTCGGCAGGCGGTCGGCCCGGCCGGCGGCGTGGCGGACCGCGGCCCGGGCCTTGGCCACCTGCGCCGGCGTCGGCACCGGGGCTTTGGCCTCGGCGAGCCACTGGCTCACCAGCGCGTCGGCCTTCGGCTCGGCGTCGGTGCGGACCAGCGCGGAGAGCAGTTGCCAGGCGGCGGCCTCGTCGTCCGGGGCGAAGGCGAGCCAGGCCGTGAGCGTCTCGGCCTTGGCCGGCAGCTTGCCCTCGCGCTCCTGGAAGTCGGCGAGGATCGCGTACAGTTGGCCGACTTCGTACTTGTCCCAGGCGTCCTTGGCGGCGATTTGCTCGCGCACCCCGGCGTAGGCCGCGTCGCGGTCGCCGCGGCCGTAGAGCAGTTGCAGGTACAGGACGCGGTGGGCGAAGTGGGTCGGGTCGGCGGCGACGAGGGCCTTGAGGTACTCGAACCCCTCGACGCCCAGGCCGGCGTTGACGAGGTTGTAGTAGTAGAGCGTCGCCCAGTCGCGGCGGGTGCCGTGCGTCACCGGCAGGGCGGTGAAGGGCGCGGCGAACTGGTCGCGCAGCTCGCGCTGCTCGGGGTAGCTCAGGACCGACGCGGCCTGTTGCGTCAGCCACTGCGCGAGCGCGATGCGGTCGCCCGGCGTCGGCAGGGCGAGGACCGCGGGCACGGCGGCGAGCATCCGCCGGCGGGCCTCCTCGTTGCGGCGGCTCGCCATCTGCACGACGACGCGCAGCCAGGTCAACCCCAGCTTGCCGGCTTCGAGCTTGTCGATGGCGTCGAGTTCGGCCGTCGCCTCGTCGAACCGCTGGTACGCCAGGGCCTGCCGCAGCAGGGCGAAGCGGTCGTCGGTCGTCGCCTTCCCGGCGATCAGGGCGGCCTTCGCGGCGGCCAGTTTCGGGACCGGCACGCGCTGCACGACGCACGCCGAGAGCGGGGCCGTCAGCGCGTCGAACGCCTTGCCGAACGCCGCGTCGTCGGCCTCGGCCACCGTCTGCGTCGTGCGAATCTGCACCTTGCCGGCGGTCGCCGTCTCGACCTTCGTCGCCCACCACAGGCCGCGGACCTGGACGAAATTGGTGTAGGTCGTCACCGTCGTCCCAGGTGCCCCCTCGTAGTTCGACTCGACCCGGGTGACGACTCTCTTCGCCGGGTCGATCGTGACGCGGACGACGAACCGGCCGTCGGCCGACGTGACCACGATCACGTTGCCGGCCTCGACTTTCGCGGTGCCGCCGTATTGCTGCCACAGGGGTGTCATCGTGGCGTCGAAGCCGTTGACCGGCGGGTGCGTCCGGTCGGCCGGCTTGGCGTCGCGGCGGCGGGCAGTGGCGAACGAGCCGTTGACCGTGAAGCGGCCCGCGCCGTCGCACCAGTCGAGTTGCGTGGCGGTCACGTCGGTGCCGTGGCGGGTCGCCCAACGCTTGGGGCTGACCAGTTCCGTCGAGCGGTGTTCGCCGGTCGCCTGGCGCGGGTTGACGTACTGCGTGGCGCGCTCGATCGTCAGCCCGCCGGGCAGCGTGGCGAGCGACGGCCGGCGGTAGACCAGCGTCGCCAGGTCGGTCGCCTCCTTCGCCCACGGCGACTTCACGGCCGCGTCAGTCGGCACCGGCGGCAGGTGCGGGAAGAGCGCGTCGGGCGGCGAGACCTGCGGCGGCCAAGGGCGGGGCGACGGCTCGCCGAAGCCACCGTAACCCAGGCCCGCCCTCTTTTGCTTCCTCCCGAGCTGCA
Source organism: Fimbriiglobus sp. (assembly GCA_025362195.1). Lineage (GTDB taxonomy): Bacteria > Planctomycetota > Planctomycetia > Gemmatales > Gemmataceae > Fimbriiglobus. The sequence goes on from JANYHV010000192.1 coordinate 4,194, forward strand.
ACTCGACGCCGCGGCGGTCGGAAATCGACGCCCCAAACTCGTCGAGGGCGAAGGCGCTCTCCCCGCGCGGCCGGCCCCTCCCGGCAACCGCCGACAGGCTCTTGGCCAGGCCGAGTTGGGCATCCTCGCGGTCGTCGAAGCGGTCTCCCAGACTCGCCTCGGCCTTCTCAGCCTCGAACCGCCCCGAGAAAAAGCCCTTGCGGTCGTCCAGTCGTTCCCCGCCTCGAGACCGGTTGATGTCACCCGCCGCAAGGTTCTCGTCGAGTGCTTCAGTCCTGTTGAGCACGTCGAGTTCGACAGAATCGACCGGGGCGTCCGCGGTGATTGCCCACTTGCCGTCCTTTTTGCGTCCGTCGTCGCCCAAGTAGGACAAGGGGCTGTCGTAATCGTAGCTTTGAGACCCGCGGAGTCCGGGCAAGCCGAAGTAGAGCCTGCCGTTGCTGCCGGGGTCCGAGTTGACGTTGGCCTGGACGCTGAACATGCCCCGCTCGCCCCACTCGTTGAGCCGCGCCGGGTGCGTGACCTGGGCCGGGCGGTCGAGGTCGGCCAGGCGGTTCATGACGGTGCGGCGGAGGCCGGCGCGCCAGAGGCCGGCGAGCTTCATCTGCTCGCGGGCCAGGGCGTAGCTCGCCTGCGCCTTGCCGTCGGCGAAGAACTGCTCGCCGTCGCGCATCCCGAAGCGGCGCTTGACCGAAAAGCGGGCGCGGTCGGCGTCGCTTTCGAGCACCAGGAACGACGTGTACGGGGTCATGATGTGGAACTCCTCGCTCAGCCCGATCACGTCGTCCTTCGTGGCCGGCGTTTGCGGGCCGTCGAGCAGCTTGTCGAGGTGCAGCCGCGCCCACAGCCGCGGCAGGAACGAGTTGCCCGCCTCGGCGTCCTTGAGCGTCACGGCCGCCGTGAAGCGGACCGCGCGGCCGGCCTGCGTGCCGGTGACGACGACCTCGCCCTTCTGATCGACGCCCTCGTGCAGGTAGCGGCCGAGCAGGATCTGCTGCGTGCCCGGGGTCAGGTTCGGCAGCACCTCGGGGTAGACCTTCGCCGTCTTCAAGCCGGTGAACGCGACCTTGACGTTGCGGACCGGCGGCCGCGTGACCTCGCCCAGGATGTCGAGCGCGACCTTGGTCGGCGTCTGGTCGCCGGAGACGCGGCGGCTCGACCCGCCGCCGAGCGACGCGAGCTTGGCCAGCACCCCCGACTCGAAGCTGCTGCCGAGCGCGACGGCGTGGACCGTCACCGGCTT
>JANYHV010000201.1 GCA_025362195.1 Fimbriiglobus sp.
GAACCGGGCTTACAAATACGGTGTCCTGGGTGAGTCGAGTGGAGAGAACTGGCCCTGTCGTCTAGAGGCCTAGGACACGTCCCTTTCAAGGATGAGACCGGGGTTCGAATCCCCGCAGGGTCACCTCGTTGACCGGCACTATCGAGTACTGGTCGGCACTTGAGCGAACTTGAGCCTACATTTCTGGGGGTTTCAGCCCCGGATGTCGGTTCGAGTTCGCTCAAGTCGTTTCCAGACTGCACCGCGTTCTGCACCACTTTCGCCGCCGACTGCACCGGATTCTGCACCGCCTTTTTCACGCCCTGTCGAAGTCCGCACTCCGCACGTGCGAGTCGTGCTTCAGGGCGACCTCCGCCGAGTGGCCGATCCAGGCCGTGACCGACGCGATGGGGTACTCGGAGAGCAGGTCCGTCTCGCAACTCGGCCGCAGGGTTTGGAACAGTCGGGTTTACTCTTCAGACCCGCCCGGTGGACGATTTTGGAAAAAGTCGGGTCGAGGTCGTCGAGGGTCAGGTCTCTTCGACTCGTCATCGGTTGGACCGCCGGCGCGGTGCCGGCGCGAGTCCGGGGGGAAGCCGGTCGTCACGGGCTGGTGGTCGTCCCGGTGCTGGTGAGGCTTGCCGAGCGGACGGCGTCGAAGGCGGTCGTCAGGCGGAAGGTTTGCGACAGGTAGCGGCCGACGCTTTCGCCGGGGCGTTCTTGCAGCACGAGGATGTCCCCCGGGAGGATCAGGATGCGCTCCCGGGGGTCGATGAAGGCGCGGTTCAGATCGACCCGGATGGGGATTTGCCGCGTCGGCGACACCTTCCGCAGGACGGTACACAGGCTCGGACTCGGCGTGCCGATGCCGCTGCCGACCGAGTTGGCCACGAACGCGTTCTGCGAGAACCCGCCGTTCACCAGCGGCCCGCGGACCTGGGCGATGGCCTGGATCACGTCCAGGTCGTAGTCGCGGGGCAGCGGGAACTGGCCGCCGCCGACCAGGCCGCTCGTGTAGTACACCTCCGTGTCCCGGGCCTCGATCGACACGATGTCGCCGTCCCCGAGGGTCACGTCGGCGGCGCTGATCGTCAGCCGCTGCTCGGGGTACAGGCGCAACGGGATGCGCACGGCCACGGCGTCCCCGTTCATGACGAACTGCTTGCGGCCGACGCCGTCGAGCATGGCCGTCGCGTCGAGCGGCTTGCCCCGGGCCGCGCGGTAGACGATCACCTCGTTGCGGGCGTCGAGGCCGGGCGGGCCGCCGGTCGCGTTGAGCGCCCGGAGCACGTCGTTCTGCCCGGCTTCGAGCGTCAGGCTGTACCCGTTGCCCTTGCGGTTGCCGCCGTACACTTGCGCCCCGACCTGGACCGGCACCGGCTGCGAGTCCTCGCGGACGACCGTCACCTGGTAGCGGCGCTTCTGCATCAGTTGCACGGTGATGCGGCCGCCCGGCTTGACGAGTTCGACGCCGCCCTTCACCCCGGTGGCGTACTCGCGCAGCAGCACTTCGACCTCGGCGACGGTCAGCCCCTTGACGAGGATCGGGGCCAGCCGGGGGACCGAGATCGTGCCGTCGTCGGTGACCGGGATCGGGTAGCCGAGGGCGGCGGTGTTACTGGTGAGGTCGGGCAGTTTCACCGGCGGGATTTGGCCGTCCGGGGCGATCACGTTGTCCGCGACGACGGCCAGCACGTCCCCCTTGTCGAGGCGGTACGGGTCGAGTTCGGGCTGCTTGAGCGCGGTCAACGGGATCGCCCGCAGCTCGGACTTGGGCCGGCCGAGCACCTCGGCGGGCAACCGGCGGACGGGGATGCCGTCGGCCACGGGGTTGGTGATCGACGCGCACCCGCCGCAAACGCTCACCGCCACGGCGGCCAGGAAAAACGCGGTCCGGGGCATGGCGTCCGCCTGGGGTCACGGACTGCGGGGCGGGGCCGGCGCGGGCGGTTGGGCGGCGGGCGGGCGGTGTTCCGGCTTAAGCTCGCCGGCCGGCGGGGGCGGCACGTCCGGCACCGGGTCGGGCACGACCTCGCTGGCCGCGACCGGCTTCACGTCCGCGTCGGGCGACGGCACCAGCGGAATCTCGACCTTCGGCAGGCCGGGCTTCGGCGACTCCGGGACGACCCCGAGCGGTCGCGGCGTCGGCAGTGTCCCCGGGGCGTCCGGGGTGACGAGCCGCGGCTTGACGGTGCCCGGGGCGTCGAGGCTGGCGGCCGGCGGGGCGGCGTACTGGGCCGCCGTCTGGGTCACGTTCACCGGCACGTCGGCGGGTTGCTCGGGCACGCCCACCGGCACGGTCAGGAACTGCCGCGAGCCGACGGACACGGCGACCTCGGCCCCGTACTGGTACCCGACCATGTAGTCGCGGATCAGGGCGTGGCCCGTCGGCGTGAGGTAGTCGGCCCGGCGGTAGCGGAGCGGCGGCACGGCCGGCGGGGCGGGCGCGCCGCCGTTTTCGAGGTGGTCGGCGTACCCGTCGGTGAACCCGTCCGCGAACTCGGGCGTGAAGCTCCGCGCCGGGAACTGCTGGCACACCCCCCGCCAGACGGCCCGGCTCTCGCCCCGCAGGCGGCCGGACAGCTTGTGCTCGTCGAGGCGGGTGACCGGCTCGTTGACGAGGTTGTGCCCGGCGTAGAAGGCCAGGTTGCACCCCGTACTGAAGGGCAGCAGCGCCCCCAACCCCAGGACCGACTTCCACCGCATGGCAACCCCCCCGTCCGGCGCGACCCCGCACGGGGTCGGAACAACAGACACTCCGAGTATCGGCAGTAAGCTGGGCGAAGTTTACCGGAAGTGCCGGGCGACCGGATTGTGCGGGCGAAAGGCAGTGTCGGCCGTGACGGGGAAATATCGTCGAAGATCGGTTCGACGCGGGAATGAATTCGGCGGCAGGCGCAAACTTTGATACGATTCTAGGAATGGGACGGTTGCCGGCCCTGCCGATAATCCCCGGGAGGTTGGTCATGGCCGCACGCTGGTTCAAGCCGTCGAAGGACGGCACGTCGCTCCGCTTTATCCCGCGATTCGCGCCGCTGGAAGACCGCTGCGTCCCCGCGACGTACTACGTCGATCCGGTCCTGGCGGGCAGTGCGGACGGGGCGACGGTGACCTTCGACGCCGGGCACGTCCGCCAGACGCCCGGCCTCGTCTACGCCGGTTCGACGGCGTTCGCCCTCGCCCACCCGGCCGCGACCGCCTTCAGTAGCTTCCGCGCCGCGCTCGACGCGGCCGCGCAGAACGCCGACCCCTCTGACACGATCCAACTCGCCACCGGGTCGATCCCGCTCGACAACAGTGCCGTGACCTTCCCCGTGAGCGGCGGGTTCGTCAACTCGGTCCCGGTCGCGCAGTCCCTGACGCTCCGCGGCGACGGGGCCGGCGCGACGACGATCCTGCCGACGGCCGACACGCAGTTCGACGGCGGCACCGGGGCCGTCCCGGACGACCTCACGCCGCTCTTCCGCGTGGACGGGGCGGCCGGCGACTTGACCGCCCTCGACTTCCGGCTGGACGGCACCGGGCACAAGGCCGGCGTCGGCTTCGCCGTCCAGAACGGGGCCGGGGCGCGGTTCGACGGGGTCGCCGTGACGAACGTCGTCTTCGAGCCGGCCGGCACGAGCAGCGGCGCGGCCGTGGCCGCCAACGCCGCCAAGCTCGTGTCGTTTACGGGCGGCACCCTCACCGGGTACGGCCGCACCGGCATTTTGTTCTTCGGCACCCCGGGGGCCGTGTCGAACAGCACGATCACCGGCCGCGGCGCGGGCACGTTCGTCAACAACGGGGTCGAGTTGCAAAGCGGCTCGGCGGTCGCCGTCACCGGCAACCGCATCGCCGCCAACGCCGGCACGGTCGCCCCGGCGGACCAGTCGAGCGGCCTGCTCGTCGTGGACGACGGCAAGGGCTTGAACCCCTCGACGGCCCTCGTCGTCGGCAACACCTTCACCGGCAATACCGTCGCGCTGAACGTCGGCGCGGGTCGGCCGGACAGTTCCATTCTGAACGCCGCTTACAACACCGTCGCCGGCAACACCGTCGGCGCGTCCGGCGAGTTCAGCTTGACCGCGCAGAACCTGGCGAGCAACTGGTGGGGCGACGCCTCCGGGCCGTTCGACCCGGCGACCCCCGGCGGTACGGGGGACGCCGTCGAAGGGAGTGCGAAGCTCGGCGTGCGGCCGGTCCTGTCGTACCCGACGCCGCACCTCGCGCCGGCCGACGCGTCCAGTTTCGCCGTCGCCCAAGCCGACTACCTCCGCCTCATCACGACGCTGAGTGTCGCCATCGACCCCGTCGGCCCGGCGGGCCTGACGACGGCCCCGGCGAGCGTGTCGTTCGCCGTCACGTTCCCCGTCGGCGTGGCCGCGAACACCGTCGATCCGGCGGCCCTCCGGTCGCTCCGGGCGTCGGACTTCGCCGTGACCGCGCCGGCCGGGGCCACGGTCGCCCTGTCCGGGGCCGGCGCGGCCTACACGCTCACCGTGAGCGGCCTGACCGGCACGACCTTCGCCGTGACCGCGCGACTCCCCGCCCGCGCCGCCATCGACCCCGCGACCGGCCGGCTCACCGCCGCCTCGAACGCCGCGACGGTGACCGTCGCCGTGCCGAACGCCCCGCCGACGATCGGCACGTCGCTGGTGACCGCCAAGTTGGCCGACCAGACGGTCCCCCCCGGCCGGGCCGTCGGCCCGCTCGTCTTCTTCCCCGGCGACGACACGACGCCGGTGGCCGACCTGGTCGTCACCGCGACCAGTTCGGACGACACCGTCGTGCCGGCCGCGGGCATCGTCCTGGGCGGGGCCGGGGCGAACCGCACGATCACCTTGACCAACCTGCCCGGCACCCCGGGCGTCAGCACGGTCACGATCCGCGTGGCCGACGCCCAAGGCCTGGTCACCGCCCGCGCGTTCACCGTCACCGTCACCGGCATCTCGCCCCCGGTGCCGCCGAACGCCCCGCCGACGATCGGCACGTCGCTGGTGACCGCCAAGCTGGCCGACCAGACGGTCGGCCTCGTCCCCACCGTCGGCCCGCTCGTCTTCTTCCCCGGCGACGACACGACGCCGGCGGCCGACCTGGTCGTCACCGCGACCAGCTCGGACGACACCGTCGTGCCGGCCGCGGGCATCGTCCTGGGCGGGGCCGGGGCGAACCGCACGATCACCCTGACCAACCTGCCCGGCACCCCGGGCGTCAGCACGGTCACGATCCGCGTGGCCGACGCCCAAGGCCTGGTCACCGCCCGCGCGTTCACCGTCACCGTCACGAACGCCGTGCCGGTGATCTCCGGGCGTTTGCCCGACGTCAACCTGATCGACGCTGCCAAGTCGGGGCCGATCCCGTTCACCGTCGGCGACGACAACACGCCCGCGGCCGGCATCGTCGTGACGGTGTCGTCGTCGAACCCGGCCGTCGTGCCGGCGAGCAGCCTGGTCCTCGGCGGGACGGGGGCCGGGCGGACGATCAGCGTCGGCGGGCATCCGGTGACCGAGGGCGCGAGCACGATCACGCTCACGGCCCGGGACGCCTTCGGCGCGACGGCCACGCGGACGTTCGCCGTGACCGTGCGGCACCGCACGCGACTGTTCGCGGTCGCCGCGGACGCCGGCGGCAGTCCCGAGGTGCGAGTCTTCGGCGTGGACGGCAAGGCCCGCTTCAGCTTCCTGGCCTTCGAGGCGAACTTCACCGGCGGCGTCCGCGTGGCCGCGGCCGACGTCAACGGCGACCTGACGGACGACATCGTCGTCGCGGCCGGGGCCGGCGGCGCGCCGCGCATCCGCGTCCTCAGCGGCACGACCGGCGAGGAGTTGGCCAACTACTTCGCCTACGCCCCGGACTTCCGCGGCGGCGCGTTCGTCACCACGGCCGACTTGACCGGCACCGGCACGCCGTCGGTCGTGACCGGGGCCGGCCCCGGCGGCGGCCCGCACGTCAAGGCGTTCGCCCTCGCCGGCACGCCGCTGCAGAGTTTCTTCGCGTTCGACCCGGCCTTCACCGGCGGGGTCACCGTCGCCGCGGGCGACCTCGACGGCGACGGCATCGACGAGATCGTCACCGCGGCCGGACCGGGCGGCGGGCCGCACGTCCGGGCCTTCTCGTTCGCCGCAACCGGCCCGCAGGTGGCGCAGTCGTACTTCGCCTTCGACCCGGCGTTCCGGGGCGGCGTCTTCGTCACCGCCGGGACGTTCGGCATCGCCGCGGCCCAGGGCGTCGGGGGTGGCACCGAGGTGCGCGTGAAGTCCGCCGCGACGATCGTCGCCTACGAGGCGGCCGTCACCGGCGGCGTGCGCCTGGGATCGACCGACTTGAACGGCGACGGGGCGGACGAGATTCTGGTCGCGGCCGGCCCCGGCGGCGGGTCGCGCGTCCGGGCCTTCACCGCGGCCGGCACGCCGGTCCTCGACGCCTTCGCCTTCGACACCGTCGCCCGCCCGGGCTACTTCATCGGTTGAGTCCCGGCGTGTGCTAAACTCACCCCGTCTCGCTTCGTGCCGGCTTCGGGGGGTCCGCGACATGGTTCCGGGAATGCTCGCGCCGCTCGTCGGCCTGGTCCTCGCGCTGCACGCCCCGCCGCCGGCCGGCAGCGCGGCCCCGACCGTGGCCACGCCGCTGATGACCGCCGACGCGCAGTGGGACGTGGTCGCGGCGACGGTCCGGGTCGCCGCCGGCGCGGGCAAGCCGCCGTTCGGCACGGCCGTCTGCATCGGGTCGCGCGGCGGGGCGGTCTACCTGCTCACGGCCTCCCACGTCGTGCCGCGCGGCGAGGCCCGCAGCTACGAGTTCTTCGGCCGCGCGAGTTACCCCAGGCCGTGCGACATCGTCTTCGAGGGGGACGTGGCCGTGCGCCTGCCCGAGTGCGACCTGGCCCTCGTCAAAGTCCCGCTCGCCCGGGACGACGTGCCGGCGGTGTCGCTCGCCCGGCTCGACCAGCGGCCGCGGCGCTTCCCCGCCCCGGCGCTCGCCCTCGGCTGCCCGGACGGCGAGTCGCCGGCGGTCCGCGTGGAGTCCCTGACCGCGCGGACGTTGGTCCGCCGCGCCGAGGGCAACGGCTTCTTCTGGGAGTCCCAGACCGCCCCGCACGGGGGCACGTCGGGCGGTCCGCTCGTCGATCCGCAGGGCCGGTTGCTCGGCATTTGTGCCGCAACTCAAGGGGGTCAGGGGTACTTCACGCACCTCGACGAAATCCTCGCCGGCCTCAAGCGGTACGGGTACGGCTGGCTGATCGACGGGTCCCGGAAACCGTAGCCGGGGCGTGGAAACCTCCCGGGTCGGTATACTACCGTGAGTTGTCCGAACCTTGGAGGACTGCCCGTGACGATCCCCTCGAAGAGTCTGGCGGCCCTACCCGCCCTCGGCCTCGCGGCCCTCGCCGCCGTCGTCGGCGTGGCCGCCCTGGCGAACGGGTCGGTCGCCAACCCGACCGATGACCTGCCCCGGGCCGCCGACGCCAGCGTCATCGCGTCCGAGGCCCTGTCGCCGGTGACGACCGCGCGGGACTGGGTCGAAGTCGCCGGGACCAAGAGCCGCGTGAAGTTCCGGTGACGCCGCACCCCGACGACGACCCCGCGATCGACGCGGCACAGCCGTTAGCCTTGCGCCGCGCGGGCGAACTCCTGACCGGCGGCCTCGTCGCGCTGTCTCCGTGGCCGCTCGCGTCGAACTCGGCCGGGTTCGAGTTCCTGCTCGGCCTCGGCGTGCTCGCGCTCGTCGCCCTGTGGGCCGCTTACGCCGCGACCGTCGGCCGGCTGAGCTTCCGGCCGGACGCGGTCTCTGTCGCCCTGGCCGGACTGGTCGTTTGGTCGGCCGTGCAACTCGTGCCGCTCCCCGAAGTCGTCGTCGGGGTCGTCAGCCCCGCCCGCCTGGACTGGCACCGCACGCTCATCCCGGCCGTCGGCGAAACCCTGCCCGGCGGCGGCGACCCGGTCGCCCGCGCGACCTGGCTGCCCCTGACCGTCGATGCCGCCGCGACGCGCACCTTCCTCGCCCGGGTACTCGGCTTGCTCCTGCTCTACGCCGCCGTGCGCAACTGGCTGGCGTCCCGGGCGGCGCTGGCCCGGTTCGCCGTCGGCCTGACGGCGGTCGGCACGGCGATGGCCTTCCTGGCGGTCTTGAACCGGTTCGCCGGGACGCCGGACCGGGTGCTGTGGGTGCTGCCCGTGGACCCGGGGACGGACGCGACGTACGGCCCGTTCGTCTGCCGCAACCACTACCCGGATTACGCGCACTTCGCCCTCGGCCTGGCCGTCGCGCTGATCCTGCCCCGGGCCGCCGGGGACGGCGAGAAAGCGGCCGGCGGGGGGCGGCGGGCGTGGCTCACCCCGCGGCTGGTCGCGCTGACGGCGGCCGTCGCGCTGATGGCCGCGAGCGTGCCGTTCAGCCTGTCGCGGGGCGGCACGGTCGCCGGGATCGCCGCCGCCGGCGCGGCCTGGCTGCTCACGCGGTTGCGGTCGCCCAAGGAGCTTTACGACGAGCCGGTCACGCCCGCGCGGTTCGGCCTGGCCGCGGCGCTGGTCCTCGGCCTGCTCGGTCTCGCCTGGCTCGGCACCGGCCTGATCGAGACGCGGGTCGTCGATTCGGACCTGCTCGCCGCCCGCTGGCCCCTGTGGCAGGACGCGGCCCGGCTCGTGCCGTTGACCTGGACCGTCGGCGCGGGCGGCGGCACCTTCGTCAGCCTCGAAGGCAGCGTCCGCGAGGCCAACCGCGCCGGGGCCGTCTTCTACTACGACAGCGCGCACAACGAGTACCTCGAAGCCCTCGTCGAAGGCGGCGTCGTCCGGCTCGCGCTGACCTTGTTGCTGGCCGTCGGCCCGCTCGTCGTCGTCGGCCGGGGGTACCGCGACCGGCACCACCGGAGCGTCGGCCCGTACCTGCTCGGGGCGTGGTTCGGTCTGGCGGCGCTGGCCCTGCACTCGGCCCTCGACTTCGGCGTCCACGTGCCGGCGGTGGCGGTCACGGCCGCGGTCGTCGCCGGGTTCGGCATGGCCGCGGCCGTGGACCCCGGGTTCGTGCCGGCCCGCGTCCGCGTCCGCCGGGTGCGGTCGGCCGACGCCGTGGCCACGCTCCTCGACCCGGACGCGCCGGTCGAGACCCCGACCGGGCCGCGCGACCCGGCCTGGCACGCCGCCGGCGTCTGGGCCGTCGTCGCCGGGCTGGGCCTGGGGGTGGCCGCCGCCGGGGTCGCCCGGGAGTCCCAGGCCCGTGCCCGGGGGGACCGCCTCCAGCGCGACGCCGAGGCCCGGTTCTGGAATGTCGGCAACCCCCGCCGCCTGGCCGACCGCGCCGCCCTGTTCGCGGAGCGCGCGGCCGGCCTGCCCGGCGACGGCTCCGCGCTCTTCGACGCCGGCCAAGCCGCCCTGGACGCGGCGGCCTCCGACACCTGGACCGTCAGCGCCGCGGCCGTCGGCGGCCCGCTCGGCTTCCTGCACCCGCCAACGTCGCCGAGCGGCGGGGCCTTGCGCGACGGCCTCGCCTGGCTGCAACTGGCCCGCGCCGCCAACCCGCTGTTGCCCAAGGTCCACGCCCGCCTGGCCGTCCACGCCGGCGCGTTCGCCGCCGGCGAACCGGCGGCCGTCCACTTCGCCCGCGCCACGCGACTGCTGCCGGCCGACCCCGACGTGTGGTACGCCGCCGGCCGCGAAGCCTTCGGCCGGGGCGACGACGCGGCCGCCCGCGCCGACTGGGCGCACAGCCTGGCCGTCTCCCCCCGGCACGTCGGCCCGATCGTCGCCGCCCTGCGGACCCGCACGTCCCCGGACGCCCTCCGCGCCGCCCTGCCCCGCGACCCCGGCGTGCTGCTCGCGGCGATGAACGCCCTGTACCCCGACCGCGCGACGCAAGCCGCCGGCCGCGCCCCGTACTTGACCGACGTTCTCGCACTGACCGAGGACCGGCCCGACGCATCCCCGGCCGACCTCGCCAGCCTGGCCGAGTGCTACGACGAGTTGGACCGCCCGGACGAGGCGGCGACGACGATGCTCCGCCTGTACGCCGCGCGGCCCGAGGACGCCGACGTCCGCGACCGGTACGCCCGCTTCCTGGAGGCGACTGATCGGTACGACGAAGCCGTGCCGGTCCTGGAAGCCCTCCGCCGCCAGCGGCCCGGCACCCTCGCCTACGCCGACCGCCTCGACGCCGCCCGCCACGCCGCGCGACTCCTCGCCGAGATCCGCGCGAAATGACCGCGGCAAAACGGGAAAGCCCTCCCAGTCCGGGTCGGACCGGCGAGTCGTTTCCCCGCTTCAGCCCGTGGTCCCACGGCGACAGCCACTCCGGGAAGCTCGCCGCGAGCGCGTCCCGGGCCGCGGGCGACGCCGAGAGCGCGTCCGTTCCGCCGTCGGAGGGGTGGAGCGTCCAGCGGCAATCGAGCGGGACGAGCATGACGTCCGACAATTCGCCGCCGGCGACGAGCCGCACGACCTGGTCGAAACCGCCGGTCGGCGGCGGGCGTGGCCGAACTCTCGGGTCCGCCAACCTTCGACGGCAGCATTGCGTCTCTGGCCACGGCCGACGGTCGCGGGCGGGCTTGTCCGCGTTCGCGGCGGTCGATCGCGTTGAGCCGACGAACACCGCGGCCGAACGGGTGCTGCGTCACGCCGCCTGCTGGCGTCGGGCCGTCGGACGCAAGGACTTGCGGCGAGGGCCGGAACCGTGCTCAGTTCGCCTTGGCGAGGTCGAGGAAGACGACGTGCGACGGGTTGCCGACGGGCGCGTAGTGGCCGGTGAACGTGAGGCCGCCGGTCGTGCGGTCCACGCGGAACACGGTGAGGTTGTCCGCCCGCTGGTTGCAACAGGTGAGCAACGTGCCGGTCGGGTCGAAGGCGAAACTCCGCGGGTAGTTCCCCCGGGTCCACTCGTCCCCGGCGTGCGTCAGCGTGCCCTTCGGGCCGACGGCAAAGATGCCGATGCTGTCGTGCAGGCGGTTGCCGACGTACACGAACCGGCCGTCCGCCGAGCCCAGGATTTCGGAGCAGAAGTTGCTGCCCGCGAACCCGGCCGGCAAAGTGGAGATCGTCTGCCGGGCGGCGAGCGTGCCCGCGGCGGGGTCGTAGTCGTACAGCACGACCGTCGAGGCTTCTTCCTGGACCGAGTACAGCCACGCGCCGTTGGGGTGGAAGTGGAAGTGCCGCGGGCCGTCCCCCGGCGGCAGCGCGACGGCGGCCGGGTCGTTCGCCGTGAGGACGCCGGTCTTGGCGTCGAACGCCCAGGCGAAAATCTTGTCCAGCCCGAGGTCCGCGTGCAGCACGAACCGCCCGGCGGGGTCGGCCTGGATCATGTGCGCGTGCGTCCGGTCGTGCCCGCTGACCGCGAAGCTGCCCTTCGGCGCGGTGGCCGATTTCGCGGGGCCGATCTTCCCGTCGTCGGTCTTGACGTCGGTCGGCTCGCCGAGAGTGCCGCCTTCCAGGACCGGCAGCACCGCGACCGACCCGCCGAAGTAGTTGGCGACGAAGACGAACTTGCCCGACGGGTGGAGACTGACGTGGGTGGGGCCGGCCCCGCCGGACCGGACCGAGTTGAGCAATTTGAGCGTCCCGTCCGTCCGGTCGATGGCGAAGGCGCTGACCGTCCCTTGCTTGTCCCGGCCGACGCGGTCGGTCTCGTTGGCGGAGTACAAGCGAGTCCCGGCGGCGTTCACGACCAGGCAACTGGGGCTGGTGCCGGTCTCGTAGACCCCGGCGGCCGTCAGTGCCCCGGTGGCGCGGTCCACTTTGAAGATGTGGATGCCACGGCCGTTGCCGGGCGGCAGGTCCACCTGCGTGGGCAGCGTGTCCCGCAGCGGGGAGCTGAAGGTCCCGACGTAAGCCAGGAGCGGCCCGCCCGGGTCCTTCGGTTGCGCGCGGAGCGGACCGTCGAGTAGGGTCGTCCCGGCCAGGGCGACCGAGGCCTTGACGAACGCTCGGCGGGTCGGGTCGGGAAGAGTCACGGGTCAGCCGTCCTGCTGATGGGCGGGTGTCGAGGGCACGAGGCAAGGAGCCGGTCACCCGTCAGTCGGCGATGTTCACGTACACCTTGAGCGCTTCTCGCTCTTCCAGCAGGCCCATCATCTGCTGGTAGTTGTCGAGACCCCGGACCGGGTGCGTCAGGACGCGCTGGGTGACGCCGGGGTAGGTCATCTCGCCGTGCGACAGGGCCTGGAGGCCCAGCTCGAAGTGCCGGCGGTTGCCGTTCACGCTGCCGACCAGGAGCTTGTTGCCGAGCACCCATTCGAGGTTGATCTTGGCCCCGTCCACGCTCACGGCGTGCGACCCGCCGGTGATGCTGGTCCAGACCAGGGCCCCGTTGATCGCCAGCACCTCCATCGACCGGAAGCAGGCCTCGGCGTTGCCGGTCGCCTCGAAGATCAGGTCCGGCTTGCCCACCGCCTTGGCCAGGTCGGCCATCGAGGTCTGCTTCGTGCTGACGTACTTGGCCCCGTAGGCGGCCACGATTTCGGCCTTCAAGTGCGGGGCCGGCTTGGTGGCCAGGGTGTACACCTCCAGCCCCCGCAGCCGCAGCATCATCGTGGCCAGCAGGCCGATCTGGCCGGCCCCGAGGACGAACGCCACCCGCGGGTTCCACACCTGCAACCGCGTCTGCGCGAGGTACGCCTGCTCGATCGCCTTGGCGCACACGCTGGCCGGCTCGGCCAGCACGCCGATGTGCCGAAGGCCCTGGGGCACCTTGACGACGTACTCGGCGTCGTCCACGAACTGCTCGGTCATGAACCCGTGGCACAGGTTGATGCCCCGCTCGTAGTACGTCTCCTCGCCGGTCACGTCGTTCCGGCCGATCAGGTCCTGGATGGACTTGCCCGGCCGGCGGACGGTACACGTCACGTAGTCGCCCGGCGCGACCTCCGTCACCTTGGCCCCGACGGCCAGCACCCGGCCGAAACTCTCGTGCCCGATGACCAGGTAATCGCCCCCGGGCGGGGCGTTGCCGTACAGCGCCTCGTTGATCTCGCGGTCGGTCGCATCGACGCCGACTTGCAAAGTCTGGACGAGGACGCCCCGGCCTTCGGGGACGCGGGCGACGTGCGGGTGCGGCTGGGTGTCGAGGGTCGGGGCCGGGACGTCCCGCAGGTGAACGCTGTTCGGCTTGCCGGGGAGGACGGCGACGGCTTTCATGGAAACTCTCCGGTCGGGGGCGCGAGGCGGCTCGTCACTGTTGTATACGATCCTCCCCACGAATGGCGGGCAGGGGGATCGCGGTGTTTCCTTCACGGGCCAGGAGACGCACCGCCGGCCGAACTTCGCGGTAAGTCCACCCCCGAGTTCAGCGGCCTGGGCGATGGCCTTCCCGGACGTGCCGACGCTTGAGGGGTGGCTGTTCCTGGGAGTCGGGGCGGACCTGTTCCGCCGGCGGATCGTGGGGTGGGCGATGGCCGCGACGATGACGAGGCCGCGCGGGGAAGTGCGGTGAGCAGGCCCGTCGCGGGAGGCGACTCGCAACTCGCCGGCCGTTTCTCTGGCCCGCTCGGATTTGTGGGGTAGGTTGTGCTTCGGTGAAGTCGGTCCCTCTCGCCCTCATTCGCAGACGGTTATGCTCGCAACGTCTCCGACACTGTTGGACCGGCTGAAGGACTCCGGTTCGCCGGCCTGGTCCCGGTTCGTCGCGCTGTGCGCGCCGCTGATTGACCACTGGGCGAAGCAGTTCGGCTCGCGCCCGGGCGACGCCGCGGACCTGGTCCGGAAGGTCCTGGCGTGTGGCCGTCCGGCGGATGCCGACCTTCGACTACCGGCCGACCGAGAGCTTCCGCGGCTGGTCGCACACCGTCGCCCGCAACCAGTGGAAGCGGTCGCTGTGG
Source organism: Fimbriiglobus sp. (assembly GCA_025362195.1). Classification (GTDB taxonomy): domain Bacteria; phylum Planctomycetota; class Planctomycetia; order Gemmatales; family Gemmataceae; genus Fimbriiglobus. The sequence continues at coordinate 13,760 of JANYHV010000201.1, forward strand.
GACCGCGACCCGGTGGCCGCCGGGCCACCCGGCGACCCCGAAGACCCGCGGGCGGCCGCGCCGGACGCCGGCGAAGACCGGGAGTACGCCCGCATCCTGGTCGGCCGCAGCCTCGACATGATCCGCGGCGAATTTTCGGCCGTCGCCTGGAGCGCCTTCGAGGCGCACGTCTTGCACGCCCGGCCGGCCGGCGAGGTGGCCGCCGAACTCGGCATCCGGCCCGGGACGATTTACGCCGCCAAGTCGCGGGTCCTGGCCCGGCTGCGGGTCGTGTTCGAAGGGGTTGTAGACCCGGACTGACCCGGGCGTAGACCGGTCCCCCGCAAGATTTCGCCGGCCGCCCGGCTACTGGAGTCGAAACCCGTTCCTTCCCCACCCGGTCGCCGCATGTTCCCTCCGACCCCCGGCCCTGACGACTGCCCGGACGCGCCGACCGTGGAGCGGTTGCTCGCCGGGGACTTGCCGCCCGCCGCGATCGACGGGCTGTCCGCGCACCTCGAAGGGTGCCCGGGCTGCGCGGCCCGGGCCGGCGAGTTGCCGCCCCGGGGTCAACTCGCCGCCCGGCACCCCGACTGCCCCACCGGTCGCCTGGACGACCCACAATTGACCGCCCTCCTCTCGGCGGTCGGGGGTGGCGACGACATCCTCGAGGACCCGGACGAGTTACCGTCGTTCGACCCGCCGGACCGGCCGGGCGACCTCGGCCGGCTGGGGCCGTACCGGCTGACCGGGCGGTTGGGGGCCGGCGGCATGGGCGTCGTCTACCGCGGCGAAGACGAAGCGCTGAACCGGGCCGTCGCCGTCAAAGTCCTGCGGCCGCACTTCGCCCGCCAGGCGACCGCCCGCGCCCGCTTCTTGCGCGAGGCCCGGGCCGCGGCGGCCGTGGGCGGGGACCACGTCGTCGCCATCCACCAGGTCGGCGAGGCCGACGGCGTGCCGTTCCTGGCGATGGAACTGCTCGCCGGCGAGTCCCTGGCCGGGCGGCTGGCGCGGGACCCGGCGGTACCGGTCGCGGAGGCCGTCCGCATCGCCCGGGGGATCGCGGCCGGGCTGGCGGCGGCGCACGCGGCCGGGGTCCTGCACCGCGACATCAAGCCGGGGAACGTCTGGCTCGAGGCCGGCACCGGGCGGGTCAAGTTGCTCGACTTCGGGCTGGCGAAGCCGATGACCGGGGCCGACCTGACGCAGGCCGGCGAACTCGCGGGGACGCCGAGTTACGTCGCCCCGGAGCAAGCCGCCGGGCGGCCGGCCGACCACCGGGCCGACCTGTTCAGCCTGGGCTGCGTGCTGTACGAGTTGACGACCGGGCGGCGGCCGTTCCCCGGTGAAACGGCGTGGGCGGCGCTGACCGCGCTGGCCAACACGACCCCGCCCCGGCCGCGCGCCGTCAACCCGGGCGTGCCCCCGGCCCTCGACGCGCTCGTCGTCCGGCTGCTCAAAAAAGACCCGGCCGGGCGGCCCGCGTCGGCCGCCGCCGTCGCCGCCGAACTCGCCGCCGTCGCCGCCGGCCGCGGGCGGTCGCGCCGCCGCCCGTTCGCCTTCGCCGTCGCGGCCGTCGCCGCTGTCGCCGTCCTGGCAGCGTTCGCGCTGGTGCGCCCGGGTCGATCGACCGCGGTCCCGCCCGTCGAGGCGGTCGCCGGGACCGCCGACGCGGGGTACGCCGTCGTCTGGGCCGACGACTTCGAGCGGGGGGCGACCGACTGGCAGTTCGGGTACGCCGCGACCGCCGCGCCGAGCGGGGTGGACGCGACCGAGACGAACCGGACCGTGCGGTTGACCCCGAAGCCCGAGCTGCCGGCGAACGCCACCCGCGCCCTCGGCGTCGCCCCGCCGTTCACCGTGGCCGCGCGGGTGCGGTACCCCGCCACGCCGCCGGTGTCCGGCCGGTACCCGTGGCGGTTCAAGATCAACCTGCAAGACGCCGCCGGCGCGCAACCACTGCTCGACGACCAGTGCGTCGTGCCGGGCGAGTGGGCCGACGTGCGGGTCCGGTACGCGGTCGTCGGGTTCGCGGCCGAGACGACGGTCTGGGTGAACGGCCGCCCGGTACACTACGCCCTCCGGCCGGTCGCCCTGGCGGACGCCGCCTGGACGCACCTCGAACTCGTCGCCGGCAACGGGGACGTGTGGTTCGACGACGTGCGCTTGTTGACGGAGAACGCCCCGACCGCGGCGGGCGAGTGGTCAACGGCGATGGCCGCGGCGGCGCTCGACCCGTCGCCCGCGACGAAAGCCCGGCTCCTCGCCTTCGCCGAACAGAACCCGGCCGACGGTTGGCTCGCCGCCGCCGCCCGCTGGCAGGCCGACCGGGTCACGCCGACGCTCGCCCCGGCCCTCACGCTCGCCCACGACGCGCGCTCCGCGCGGGCGGTCGCCTTCACCCGCGACGGCCGGTCCCTCGTCACGGCCGGCGGCGACGGCCGGGTCCGGGTGTTCGACACCGCGACCGGCACCCCGACCGCGAGTTGGGCCACCACCCGCTTCGTCCTGCCCGCACTGGCCGTCCTGCCCGACGGCACCGTCCTCGCACCGGCCGACGCGACCGGCCGGGTGCAGGCGTGGGGCCTCGACGGGACGCCGGCGTTCGAGTTGCGCGGGCACACCGAGCAGGTGCTTTCCCTGGTAGCGACCTCCGACGGCCGGACGGTCGTCACCGCCGCGAAGGACGGGACCGTCCGCCGCTGGGACGTGACGACCCGCAAGGCCGTCGGCACGGTGGCCGACTTCGGCCGGGTCAACTCCATCACCGCAGTCGTTTCGGCCGACGGCTCCGCCACCGCCGCCGGGAGCGAGCGCCGGCCGGCCAAGTTGAACGGCCTCGACCTCGTGCCGAAAGTGCGCCTCCCCCTCGCGCTGTCGCCCGACGGCACCCGGCTCGCCGCGGCCGGGGCCAACGACGCCCTGCACCTCTGGACGACGGCCGACCGGACGCTCGTCGTGAGCACCGCGGACGCCGGCCGGACCGCGACGTGCGGCAGTTTCTCCCCGGACGGTAAGTGGCTGGCGGTCGGCCGCGGCGACGGCGGCCTCGAACTCCGCGACGCCGTCACCGCCCGCCCGGTCGCCCGCTTCGTCGGGCACACCGATTGCGTTTACGCCGTGACCTTTTCACCGGACGGTCGGACGCTCGCCTCGGGGGGCCAGGACAACGCCGTGTTCCTCTGGAGCTTGCCCGAATTGCCCACGCCGTAAATCTTTGGCGACGGGCGAGAACGCCCCCCGCCGACGCCGACACGTCCCGAAATCGCGCCGGATTCCGCAAGACCCTCCGACCCGCTTGCCTGCTGGAGCGTGACACCCCGCCGCAGGCATTCCCCGGTCGCCCGGTGCGGAGAACCTCGGCGTCGAGGCGTTGGAAGACCGCACGCTGCCCGCCCTCACGTCGTGGCTCGGCGGCGTCGGCACCTGGCCGACCGCCGGCCAGTGGTCGGCCGGCACCCCGAACCTCGCCACCGACCCGACCGTCAGTGCGGCAACGGCCACGGACGTTTCACTGACGGGCCGCAGTCCGGTGGCGTCGTCGGCGGTACGCCGTCGGTCGCCGCAGAGACGAACACCCACGTTCGCGGATTGACGACGAATCAGGGATTGTTCGCCGGGCCGGGCGTCGTCGCCGGGGACTTCGCCCAGGAGGTCGGCGGCACCCTGACCCGACGGCCACCTCGGCGGCCGTCTACGACAAGCTCCACGTGGCCGGGGCCGCGACACTCGGAGGCGAGTTGCGGCTGACCCTCGCCGGCGGGGATGAAGGCGACGCCGGCGCACCTTCGAGTCGAGCGTCGCCCCCGGCGGCGCTCGTCAGCGCCTTCAACGCCGGCGACGCCAACCACCGCGCCGAACTCCCCGACCTGGCGGCGACCGTCACCGGGGGTTAGCGTCCCCGTCGGGCTCGACTTCTCGGCAACACCGGGTTGTCGATCGTCGGCGGCTTGCGCACCGTCGGCGACCGCGGCTTCGGCTTCGCCGGGTTCGCGCTCGCACTCACCACCGACCTGCACCGCACCGCGGCGTTGGGCGTCAGCGACTGGGCGATCCCGCACGTCAACGCCGCGGTGGCGATCGACGCGACGGCGGCCTCCATCAATGGCCCGGGCGGCAGCGGCCCGAGCGCCACCGGCCTCAGCGGTTTCCTCGACAGCACCGGGCAGTTCTCGCTGACACCCGCGACCGCGAACCTCGCGGTCGGTCGCGGCCATCGGGGTCGGGGCCGATGTCGTACCGCCAGACGTTTGACCCCGGCCGGGCCGTCGCTGACGACGACGACCCGGCCACCGCCTGAAGTCGCTCGGCGTCCGCGGCCGCTTCCCCGTCTACCGCCAACTGGTGGCCGCCCCGCCCGCCGCCCGCCGGCCCCGCGCTACCCCCCCGGTTTCGGCACGCCTTCCGTGGGCAGCAGCGGCTCGCGGGACGTGACGGCGGGGTCGGCGTCGCCCTTGATCTTGCGCAGGTAGCCGAGGTGGAACCGCGCCGCGAACCCGTCCTTCGCCGCAACCGCCTCGTCGAACGACTTCGCGTGCCAGTCCGGCTTCGGCTTCGCGTACTCCGCCAGCCGCCGCGCCATCTCCGCCTGAAACGCCGCGTACTTCGCCTTGTCCCGCACGACGATCTTGCCCCCGTCAATGAACGC
>JANYHV010000216.1 GCA_025362195.1 Fimbriiglobus sp.
GAGCCGGTCGGCGTAGTCGTCGCGGATCGTGTCGATGAGCCGCGCCGGGTGGCCGAGGCCGGTCGTTTCGAGCAACAGCCGGTCGGGCCTGGCCTCGGTCAGCAGGAAGTGCAGGGCGACGGGCAGTTCGGGGGCCGACGCACAACAGACGCAGCCGCCGGCGATCTCGCGCACGGTCACGCCGCGGGTGCCGGTGCCCTCGATCAGCGCGCCGTCGATGCCCACGTCGCCGTACTCGTTGACGAGGACGGCCCACTTCTCGCCGGGCGGCTTGTGCTCCAGCAGGGACACGATGGCCGTCGTCTTGCCGACGCCGAGGAAGCCGGTGAACAGGTTCGCGGGGGTGAGTGCCATGCGGGAATTGTAGGCGTCACCGCTTCGCCGCGTCCCGGCACCGGTCCGAGCAGTACTTGACGGCGTCCCAGTCCTTGGCCCACTTCTTCCGCCACGCGAACGGCTTGCCGCACGCGGCGCAATTCTTCGACGGCAAGTCGCCTTTCTTGACGGTCTTGGGCATCGGTCCTTCCCGGGTCGCCGGTTGCTAAACGTCCTTGCGGCTGAACCCGATCAGGCCGACGGCGGCGGCGGCCACGCTCGATGTTAGGGCGATCCCGGCGAACTCGACCATGCGCGACGAGTCGTACTGGCTCTTGAGGATGTTTTTGAGCAGGCTGAGGAGGTGTTCGGGGGTCGAGTACGAGACGGGCAGGAGCGACAGGAGCGCGAGGCCGCCGTACAGGAGCACCCAGAACAGCGTGATGCCGGTGACGGTGCCGCTGGCGAGCGCGCCGATGGTCACGCCCCAGGACACGATCACGGTCAGCATGAGGGCCACGAGGCCCACGGCGACGGCACCGCCGGCGGCCGTCAGGTCGGGGTCGAACAAGAAGTCGTGGAGCGTGAGGATGGCCGCGGCGAGGACGACGAAGGTGCTGACGACGACGAACACCCGGGCGTGCCACTTGGCCAGGAAGTACTGGTGCCGGCTGATGCCCCGGCAGAGCACGGCGTCCGCGACACTGGACCGCTCGGACGAGATGGCGCTGACCGCGAGCAGGGCGATCAGCCCGAGGCCGCCGACGCCGGTGCCGCTGAGCAGGTGCGCGGTCTGGACCGACGCCGACTGGGCGACGCCGAGTTCCCGCTGGATGCCGACCTTGTAGATCATGAACCCGCCGGCCGCGAGGACGCACACGAACACCCAGAGCCGGTAGACCCAACTCCGGAGCGTCTGCCGGAGGTCCGTTTGGAGCACCGCCCAGTACGGCAGCAGGGGGTTGAAGCGGATGCGGGTCGTCGCGGTCGCGTTCATCGGCGGGCGTCCTTCCGGTGTGTCAGGCCGCCTCGGCGGGGGCGTAAAGCCGGGTGAACCCGCGGGACTCTTCGCGCTCGACCAGGTCGAGGTACGCCTGCTCGGTCTGCATGCCCACGCTGCGGACGCTGACCAGCGCGACCTTGCCGTCGCACAGCGTCTGGAAGACCTGGGCGAGCACGGCGGTGTTACTCACCTCGTCGGTCAGCTTGAGTTCGAGCCGGCGGTGCCGCAGGGTCGCCGAGACGACTTCCTTCATCGCCTTCAACTGGGCAACGGTCTTGGTGATCGCCTTCTGGTCGCCTTCGAGGTCGAGCTCGTAGTGGTTCTTGCGGATGCGGCCCTTCAAGTCTTGAAGCGTGCCGTGGAAGATCATCTGCCCCTTGTTCAATACCGAGGCGTGGTTGCACACCTCGTCCACGTCCGTGAGGTTGTGGGACGACAGGATCATCGTCTTCTCGGCCGCGAGGGTCTTGATGAGTTCCAACATGCTGCGGCGGGCTTCGATGTCCAGGCCGTGCGTCGGCTCGTCCCAGATGAGCAGGTCCGGCTCGTTGATGAGGCTCGCGGCCACGGCCAGGCGGGCGGTCATGCCCGGGGTGAAGTAGGCGATCGGCTCGCCGGAGTGCGGCAGCAGGTCCACGGCCCGGATCAGCGACGCCAGGCGGGGCTTGCGCGAGTCCCGGGGGATGCCGAACAGCCGGGCGATGTAGTCCAGGTAGGTGATGGGCGTCATGCCCTTGGGGAACTGCGGGTTGGTCGGGATGTAGCCGATCCGGCGGCGGAGGTCCGCGGCGTTCGGGTGCATCGTCTGGCCGAACACCTTGGCGTACCCGGCCGTCGGCCGGTGCAGGCCGAGGATCAAGCGCAGGAAGGTCGTCTTGCCCGCGCCGTTGGGGCCGAGCAGGCCGAGGATCGCGCCGGGTTCGATGTTCAGCGTCGCGTCGTTGAGCGCGATCTGGCGGTTCTGGTAGATTTTCGTGAGGTGGGCCGTTTCGACGACCATCCCCGACTTCTTGTCCGCCATGCGTAGCCCTCCCCCGGAGGCGGTCCCCCGACCACCCCACGTTGCCGGCAATACCAGGGGCTGCGGAGTCGTGCAAGGGGAGTTCACTCGACTTTGAGAGTGCAGAGTGCAGAGTGCAAAGTGCACAATGTCGGACGGGAGACTCTTCCCTCTTCCGTCTACACTCTGCATTTTGCACTCTGCACTCTGCACTCTCGACGAAGAGGCTCCCCGGCATGCCCCCCGACAATCTGGTCCACGACCTGACGGCGGCGCTGACGGCGGTCCCGCTCATCGACCCGCACAGCCACATCGACCCGCTCGCCCCGACGGCCAAGTCGCTCGACGACATCCTGGGCTACCACTACTACACGGAACTCGCGCACTCCGCCGGCATGGGCCAACGGCTGCTGGCGAAGGACGCCGACCCGCGCGAGCGCTGCCGGGAGATCGTGACGTTCCTCGAACGCTTCGACAACACCGCCCAGCACGCCTGGTTCGCCGAAATCGCCCGCACCTTCCTGAACTTCCCCGGCGACCGGATCACCGCCGGCGACGCCGACGCGCTGTTCGACGCGGCGGAAAAAACCTTCGCACAACCCGACTGGGAGGCGCAAGTCTTCGCGGCGACGAACCTCGAAAAAATCTTCCTGACCAACGAGTTCGACGACCCGTTGACCGGCTTCGACACGACCCGCTACGTCCCCTGCTTGCGCACCGACGCCCTCGTCTTCAAGTTGCACGAGCCGGCCGTGGTGGCACGCCTGGCGAAGGCGACCGGCATTGAAGTGGGGGACGCGGCGAGCCTGCGGGCGGCGATCCGCAAGCTGTTCGAGCACTTCTCGGCGCACGGGGCGAAGGCGTGCGCGATCAGCCTGCCGCACGACTTCGACCCGACGGCGTCCCCCGCGTTCCTGATGCTGGCGGAGCTTTGCCGCGAGTTCCGGCTGCCGTTCGACCTGATGATCGGCGTGACGCGCGACGTGTACCCCGGCGGCGTCCACCAGGGCCGCGACCTCTTCGACCGCGGCGGCTCCTTGGTGCAATACCGCGACCTCTTCAACGCCTTTCCCGAGGTCAAGTTCCCCGTCTCGGTGCTGACGAGTGCCCAGAATCAGGAACTGGTGGCGTACTCGTGGATCTTCCCGAACGTCGTCACGTGCGGGCACTGGTGGTACTCGAACATCCCCGCGTACATCGGCCGCGACCTCACCGAGCGGCTGCAAGCGGTGCCCAAGACCAAGCAGGTCGGCTACTACTCGGACGCGTACAAGCTCGAATTCGTCCTGCCCAAGTTCGGCATGTACCGCCGCATCCTCGCCGGCGTCCTGGCCGACGAGTTCGTCCGCCCCGGCCGCGCGACCGAGGCCGAAGCCGTCGACCTGGGCCGGCGACTCCTCCGCGACAACGTCCGGGAGATTTTCGATGTCTAAGTCCTTCGCCGCTGTCGTCGCGCTGTCACTGCTGCTGGTCACGGCGTGTACGAAGTCGGCCGACCGCGTCGTCGTTTACTCGGCGCAGGACGAGGACTATGCCGTGCGCGTCTTCGAGGGGCTGAACCTCGGCGTGGCGGTCGAGCCGAAGTTCGACACGGAGGCTAACAAGTCGGTCGGCCTGGTCGCCGAACTGCGCGCCGAAGCCGGCCGGCCGCGGTGCGACGTCCACTGGAACAACGAACCCCTCGGCACGATCCGCCTCGCGCGGCAGGGCCTGTACGAGGCGTACCCGAGTGCCGAAGCGGCGAACTACCCGCCGGCCCCGGGCCGCCCCTACGCCGCCTTCGCGGAGCGGGCGCGGGTGCTGATCGTGAACACCCGGCGCGTCCCCCTCGGCGAGCGGCCGACGAGCCTGTTCGACCTCGCGGAGCCGCGGTTCAAGGGCACCGCCGCCATCGCCAAGCCGCAGTTCGGCACGACGGCGACGCACACGGCCTGCCTCTTTGAAGTGCTCGGCCCGGACGGCGCGAAGGCGTTCTTCCGCGCGCTGCAGGCCAACGGCGTCAACGTCGTCGCCGGGAACAAGGCGGTCGCCGTCGGCGTGGCGAAGGGGGACTTCGCCGTCGGCCTGACCGACTCGGACGACGCGATGCTCGAACTGCTCGCCGGCAAGGACGTGGCGATCGTACTCCCGGACGCCGAGACTTCCCGCCCGCGGTTCGGCACGCTTTACCTGCCGAACACGCTCGCGCTGATGAAGAACGGCCCGAACCCGGCGGCCGGCAAGCGGCTCATCGACCGGCTGTTGTCGAGGGAGGTCGAGCAGAAGCTGGCCGAAGGCGGCGGCTACCAACTGCCGCTCCGCACCGACTTACAGCCCCTACGAACGACCGTCTTGAAGGCGACGCCCGAGGGCGCGCGGATGCAAGTCGATTTCGACAAGGCCGCCGACCTGTGGGACGAAACGCAAACCTTCCTCCGCGCCACCTTCGCCCGGTAAGTCGTGTTGAAGCAGCTTTCGCCTCCGCCGCAGGCGAACGTTAGCCCGACGCGCTAGCGAGGGACGCGGGAGGACAACGCCGGTCGGGGAGTCCAGGCCAGCACCCCCTGGGAGTCTCCGCGCGTCCCTCGCTAGCGCGTCGGGCTAACAAGAGTCGCCTGCGGCGGAGCTGAGAACCTGGCCGAAGCCCGTGGCGATTGACGGCGGGACTTCGTGGGGGGGGGGCGGAGGGCGATTCCGTCAATGGCCGATGCGCACGCCGCAGGCGACTCTTGTTAGCCCGACGCGTTAGCGAGGGACGCAAAGGTCGTGGACGATGCGGCATGGCGAAACCAATGCCGTCAACGCCGGTTACGTGAGGCCCGGCAGGACGCCGTCTTTGCAGTAGTCGGGGTTGCCGAACTTGTCGAGGCGGTGGCCGAAGCCGTGGGCCAGGCTCATCAAGAGGCGGTTGTGCGCCAGCTTCTTGTGGTTGACGGCGCGGCCCATCTTGAAGTCCAGGCCGTTGCCGACCAGCACGAACGGGACGTTGTCCATCGTGTGCGAGTTGCCCTGGCCCAGCTCGTTCGTCCAGACGATCAGCGTGTTGTCGAGCATACTGCCGCCGCCGCCCGGTTCGGGGGTGTCTTGCAGCCGCTTGGCCAGGTAGGCGAGTTGCTCCGCGAACCACTTGTTGATCTTCGTCAACTTCTCCTGGGCCTTGGCGTTGCTGTCCGGCTCGTGGCTCAGCTCGTGGTGGTTCTCGTCGATGCCGAGCCACTTCATGCGGGCCTGGCCGACGGAGTTGGTGTACTGCAGGGTCGCCACCCGGGTCATGTCCGCCGCGAAGGCGTTGACCATCAGGTCGATCTGCATCTTGCTGATCTGCGGGATGCGGTCGTTCTCCTGCTTGACGCCCGGGTCGAGGTGCGGCACGGCGTGGGCGAGCACGTCGGTCTTCGCCGCCTTCAACTCTTGCTCCATCTCGCGGACGAAGGTGGCGTGCTCGTCGAGCAGCCGGCGGTCCTCGGTGCTCACCGCGTCGCGGACCTTTTTCAAGTCCGCCGTCAGGTCGTCGAGTACGCTGGCCAGCACCTCGCGGTCCTTGGTGCGGCCGTAGAGCTTGTTGAGCATCGCGTAGGGGTCGTCGATCGGCGTCACCGGCTTGTTGGCGGCGGTGTACACCATGCGCGTCCAGGTGTCGGCGTGCTTCGGCACCATGACGCCGAACTCCAGCGACCCGAACCGGGTGCGGGTCGCGGCGTCTTTCTGCAAAAAGGTCTTGATCTCCTGGTCGATGCTGTGCCCCTTGGCCCAGCCGGCCGGGGTGTGCGACCCGCCCTGGATGTTCCCCGGGAAGAGTTCGGTCCCCGTCAGCAGGCAGCCGATGCCGCGCATGTGGTTGTCGCCGTCGCCGGCGATGCGGTCGGACACGCCGTTCAACAGCAGCGTTTGCTTCTTGAACGGTTCCAGCGGCGTCAGGCTCTCGGCGAACGCGAAGTCGGCCCCGTAGGTCGTCGGCCAGAAGGTCTTCGGCGTGATCCCGTTGGGGCTGAACATGATGACGAGCCGCTGCTTGCGTGCGCCCTGGTTGGCGAACGCCAGGCCCGGCAAGTTGGCCACGAACGGCAAGGCCGCGGCGCTCACGCCCAGCGTCTTGAGGAAGTCGCGGCGGGCGGTCGTCGGGATCATAGCGGAGAACCCTGAGCGGGTGTGGCGGGTGTCAACAGTATAGGTTACGGTCGTCGTCGAGGCGAGCCGGAAGCGTCAGCGCCCGGAGTCCCGGAGTCCCGGAGTCCCGGAGTCTTCGGCGCGCCGGACGGGCAGACCCCAGTCGCTAACGCTCTTGGCTCGCCTTGGGCGGATTTGCCGCGGTCACGGCGACTTCGACGGCCAGCGTGCGGATGTTGTAGTTCGCCTTCGCAAACGCCTCGCGCAACTCGGCCTGCTTGCGAGAGCCGTAGGCCCGGATCGGCTGTTGCGCCAGGTGGTGGAACGTCTGCTCCGCGAACGACTCGTGGACCTCGACCGACGCGGCCAGGTAGTTGGCCAACTCGACCGCCCCGTTGAACTTGACGGTCTCGCCGGCGCGGTTCAGGTACGACCCGGTCGCGTCCAGCGGCTTGCCGCGCTCGGTCGTCCGGTACCGGCCGACGGCGTCGAAGGCTTCGAGCGAGAAGCCCAGCGGGTTGATGAGGGCGTGGCACTGCTGGCAGCCGCGGGGGGACGTTTGCAACGCCGTCCGCTCGCGGGTGCTCAGGCCCGGGTGCAAGTCGGCCGCGAACGGCGTGAACGCCTCGTTCGGCGGCTTCAACGTCAGGCCCAGCACGCCCCGGGCCAGGAAGACCCCGCGGTGGATCGGCGAACTCTCGTTGGTGTAGGCGTAGTTGGCCAGGATGTACGGGTGCGTTAGCGTGCCGAGCCGCTTGCCGGGGTCGAGCGGCAGCTTCATGTACCCGCCGCCCTTCGGGGGATCGACCCCGTAGAACTTGGCCAGGCGGTCGTTCAGGTAGACCCGGTCCTCGGTCAGCAGCCGGCGGAAGTCGGCCCCGTCGCTCCTCAAGATGTCGGCCAGGGTCAGGTCGAGCGACGACCGCAAGTCGTCGGCCAGGGCCGCGTCGAACCCGGGGAAGCGCTCCTTGTTCTTCGACAGTTCGTGGGCCGCGTCGAGGCCGAGCCAGTGGTGCAGCAGGCCGGTCAACTTGGCGTCGGCCCGGGGGTCGCGGGCCAGGCGCTCGGCCTGCGCGCGGATTTCTTCCGGCGTACCCAATTTGCCGGCGGCGGCCTTCAACAACTCCGCGTCGGGCAGCGTGTCCCACAAGGTGTACGACAGCCGCGCGGCGGTGGCGTACTGCGGCGGCGTGCCGACCGGCTCGCGGTACAGGAAGCGCGGCGACTTGAGCGTGAGCAGCACGACTCGTTTCATCGCCGTCTCGGGGTCGTCCTTCAAGGCGTCGAAGTGCCGCTCGACGTAGATCCGCTTCTCGATATCGGTGAGGGGCCGGCGGAAGGCGGTCTCGGCCAGCTTGACGCCGAGGACTTTCAACTTGGCCACGCGGTCCGGGGCGTCGGCCTTGGTCTTCGCCCAGCCGTCCATGCGCGGCAGGATGTACGCGGCGGTTTCGAGGGCCGCGTCGGTCGTCGCCTGCTCCCACTCCTTCGACACGGTCGTGCCGCGCTCCCACCCGTAACTCCGGTCGTCGGGCGGGAACGGGGTCGCGGCGGGGAAGCCCTCCGGGGCACCGGTCGGCGACAGGTACCGGGCCGGGATCACCTCGGCGGCGCGGCCCGGCGGCTTCCACTCCAGCGCGATCCTCGACGGCTTGACCGGCACCGGCTTGTCCTTGTTGGGGTCGTTCTGCACCCCCTGCTTGGCCTTCGAGAACTCGACCTTGATCGGGTACGCCCGGCCGCCGACGAGCGGCAGGCTGCCGCGGAACTCGGCGTCCGGGCCGGACTTCACCCAGGCATCGACGAGCGGCTTCGCCTGGCCGTTGACCCAGAGTTTCACCGCCTGGTCGCACTTGACGATGAACTCGTAGTCCCCGGTCTCGGGGGCGGAGACCGTGCCGGTCCAGAGGACGTAGAACTGCGTCGCGTCGAACTTGTCGCTCGGCCCGGCGGTGCCGAAGTCGAACCGGAGGACAGGATCGACGCGGTCGATCAGCCGCTTCTTGATGTCGTACCCCCGGCCGTTGAAGTACTCGCCCTTCAGCCCCGGCACGTCGCCCCGCCCGCCCGCCCCCTGGCCCTGCAAGGTGCCGACGAGGTCGAACGCCGTCTGGCGGTACTGGTTGACGGTCAGCCGGGCCAGATCGACCCGCGGCGGGGCGTTCCGGTCGCGGGCCTCCTTCGAGTAGAA
>JANYHV010000219.1 GCA_025362195.1 Fimbriiglobus sp.
GGCGAGCGGCCCGGCGATCGTGTACCGGCCGGCAGCGATCTTCCCGGACGCGGCCGCCCCGGTCGCCGACCGCAGGCTGAGCACCCCGGCCTCGACCGGCTTGCCGTTGTACGTCACGGCCCCGGTCACTTCGTCGGCCTCGCCCGGGCCGCACCCGCCGGCCAGAAGTGCCAGGCCCAGGAACAGTGCCCCCAGGGCGCGGGGGCGTCGTCGGTTCGTCATGTCGTCCTCCGGTCAGTGGGGGTGGGTCACGGCAGGTTGGCGACGAGGCCGTCGTTGCGGGTACACAGACGCTGGTAGGTGGCGAAGTCGGTGCCGTCGGACAGGAACCGGACCGACCCGTCGGTCATCAGCACGGTGATGCCGCCGGTGTGGAACGAGTTCAGGATCGTGTTCCCGCCGTACGGCACGTTCGCCCCGGCCCCGGCCGTCTTCGAGTTGTTCGCGTAGGCGACGCACGTCAGGCCCATGCCCCACATGTCCGCCCCGGCCGGGGTCGCGGCGATCGGCTGGGACAGGGTCACGCTCCCCCACGGGGTGTAGTACCCGTTCCGGTAGTCGTTCGTGCCGACCAGGCCGGACTGCTCGGCCACCATGATCGTGTTCGACGTGCCGTCGGTGCAGTCGGCGATGCGGGTCGCCACGTTCGTCAACAGCATCCCGTTATTGGACCACCAGCCGCCGTAGTTCGAGGCGTAAATGGTGCCGGTCGTCGCCCCGGCCGGGTCCGGGTACGCGCCCATGACCCCCTGGAACGCGGGCACCTGGTGCTGCTTGTTCGTCCACCACGTGACCCACTCTTGCGGCTGGGCGTCCGGGGCGACACTCGACGGGCACTTCCAGAGCGACAGCACCCGGTTCCCGAGAACGGCGCTGTTGTACACGTCGTCCCGGTTGACCTGGGCGAACACGTTGTCCTGCTCGATGTACGGCAAGATTTCGACCCGCCAGTTGGCGACGAAGACGTTGCCCCGCTGGCCCATCGGGAACTTATCGAGCGCCCCGTGGTGGTTGTGCAAGGCCAGCCCGATCTGCTTGGCGTTGTTGCCGCACTTCATGCGGGCGGCGGCCTCGCGGACCTTTTGCACGGCCGGCAGGAGCAGGCCGATCAGGACGGCAATGATGGCAATGACGACGAGGAGTTCGATGAGCGTGAAAGCGGAGCGCGGCCGGGCGGCACGGGTCATGAAATGGACTCCACAAGGGATTGAGTCGAATGACGCATCGCAAGTGGGAGAGGAAGCGGAGTTTACGCCGCCCGCGCGCGGAGATCAAGTCGCAAACCGGCCCGCCGCGCGAACTCTCATCGCTCGCGCGTTCGGCCCGCCGGTCGCCTCGAATCGCCCGGCGGGGTTCGCCTTGTTCCGCCCGGCCGGCGTGGTATACGGGCCGTCGGAACGCCTTCCCGGTGGGGGCGTCCGCTCGTTTCGGTCGAGGTGTGGCATGGACGCGGGCACCCGGTGGACGCTTCGGCGCGGCTTCATGGCACTCACCGCCGGCGGGACGGTCGCGCTCGCCGCGGGGTGCAACCTGACGGCCGGGGCGACGAACCCGGTGGCCCGGCCGCAAGCCCCCGCGGACCGGCCGGTGACGGTCAGCCCGCCGGACGCGCCGACGATCCAGCCGGCCGGGGCGAACCTGGCCGAGCGCGCGACCCCGCAGGTCCGGGTCGTCGCCGTCATCGGGTCGGACACCTTCATCACCGACGACGAGGTCTGGCAACTCGTCCGCCAGCGGCTCATCGGCATGTACAGCCAGCCCGGGTTCACCCCGCCGGACACGGCCGGCCAGAAGGTCGTCGAGAAGCGGTTCTTCGACGAGGAGTTGAAGCACCTCGTCGAGCGCGAGATCGTCCTGGCCGACTGGCTCGGCAAGATCAAGAAGAGCAAGCCGCAGGCGATCGACGAGTTGAAAACCGAGGCCAACGCGATGGCCAAGCGGACCTTCGGGGACTTCCGCAAGTCGAGCAAGAGCAAGTCCGAGGAGGAGTTCATCCAGAACCTGGCCCTCGCCGGCCTGTCGCACAAGTTGCTCATGCGTCAGCTCGAGCGGAACGCCATGCTGTCGATCTACATGCAGAGTTACTTGAAGGACAAGGGCAAGGCGGTCAGCACCGGCGAGGTCGAGCGGTACTTCGCGGACCACGCCGCCGAGTTCCGGTCCGAAGAGAAGCTGAAGTGGCTCGACCTGTTCGTCAGCTACCGCCGGTTCGCCACCGAGGCCGAGGCCCGGGCCTACGCCGAGTGGCTGCACAAGCAGGCGGCCGACCCGGCGGCCGACTTCGTCGCGCTCGTCAAGAAGCACGGGCACGGGACCAGCCCGCTGGCCGAGGGGGTCGGCCTGGGCACCAAGCTCGCCGACGTGCAGCCGGCCGAAGTCGGGCCGGCGCTGAAGGCGCTGAAGCCCGGCCAGGTGAGCGGCATCGTCGCCGTCGAGGGCGGCCTGCACGTCGTCAAGCTCGCCGAGTTCACGCCCGCAGAACTGCCCCCGTTCGACGAAAAAGTCCAGAGCTTCATCCGCCGCAAGATCACGGCGATCGTGCAGGACCGCGAGCGGGACAAGCTCGTCGAGGAGTTGCAGCGCCGCACGACCGTCAAGATTTACACCGAGAACCCGTAAGCCGAACGGCCCGCCGGCTTGACGCCACCGCCCCGCCCTGCGACGCTGAACGGTAGACACGGTTTCACGGCCTCCGGGGAGTGCGAACGATGCGTCGGGGTCTTCTACTCGGGTTCGCCTGCCTGGCCACCGCGGCGGCGCTGGTCGCCCAGGACGCCAAGCCCGGCGCGAGCGTGCCGTC
>JANYHV010000221.1 GCA_025362195.1 Fimbriiglobus sp.
TCGTTCTACATCGTCGGCGGGGAAAAAGATCCCGCAATCAAAACCATCGCCGAGAGCAAACCCGCACTCATCGACAAACGCTTCCCCGTGATCTATCGCCAACTGAAAGACTTCGGCAAAGAGTACATGCTTCAGGAAACGCTACTGGAACTGTGCGTCTGGATCGACTCGCTCGACAAGATTTAGTGTGGAAGTAGTATGCTAGCGATATGAGCCAGCCATCATCGCGAATCGAACGAGAATTTGGCGTGCCGTTTCCGGGGACGATCTTGCCGCCGCTGAAGTGGACGCAGACCGCACTGAAGGCGATGCCCGAAGTCGGCCGACTGAACTGGGCGACGCTGTTCGGCCGCACCGCACCCGTCGTGCTGGACATCGGTTGCGGGAACGGGCGGTTCGCCATCGGCAGTGCGTTCGGGCGAAGCACGCACGATCACCCGATGAAGTGCAACGCCTGCAACCCAGATTTATCGCAAATTATGGTTTAAGTCTGGCAGATAGGTATTGCTCATCAGACGCTCTGAGAAATAGCTTGCCCTCAATCACTTCAGGCGTAAATTTCTCGCTCTTACCGACCTGCTCAGCATCAATAGTCAAGCCTGCTCCGCCACCAGACTCTGCTGACAAGTATTTTCCCGTTGACAAAGCAAGTAGACTAATTGTCTTATCTGCGTGCTTCGTGACCCGGAATTTCTCCCATTCCCCGATCTGTGATCGGTTGGCAATTAACTCATTTGCACCTGTATCTGCACACAGGAAGCCAGTATGGAACAGTAACGCAACCGTGTTATCATCAGCCGAGATTGGGATGATAGCTTCATACGTGTCCGGTTCCTGAGCAGTCGCTTTGATCAAGCCCCTCTTGGGATCGTTAGGTTCATTTTTCCCTACAACACTATCGTACACCCAGTTACCGCCGATATATAATAACATTCCAGTGTCGTAAATTATCATTGCCAAACCAACATAAGGCACGGCTTTTCCACCGATCCGGACCAGCCACTTGCCGATCGGAAGAAAACGCAAACTACGCGGAATTGTTGATATTGCGGTCGGTAGCTCAGATGCAGTTGCCTCAGACTCAGACTTAGGTGCAGTCTTGGCAGGGCGCATTCGTTTCGGATTGCCTAGAATCTCAGTGTCATCGACAATCAGCTTGAACGCCTTATGTAGGTTTAACAACGACTGGCCGCGGTCCGATGTTTCACTATTCCAGATCACCGCCTTACCATCACGGTAGATGACTAAATTGCCATCGTTCTGACATTCCAACTCTCCACCGGAAAACTCGCTGGTTTGCGAGTCCCATACCGGTTTGCGTTTACCATCTTGCGTCCCGTAGACTACTAAATTACCATCACTTTGCATATGACACGACGCACCCTCGGTACCCCGAGTATTGGTGTACCATATTGCTGTAGTGCCCCGAAAATACAAAACCAGGTTCCCATCGACCTGCATAACGAGGCTGAAATGCCCGTTCTGTGAGGTCAGCCGATCCCCCGATTTGAGACTTCCTCCCGAGGGTAGGCGTTCAGACGCCAAGACAGAACTTGCAACGCCTAAAGTGACCGCTATCGAGAAGATAAGCTTCATCGGTTGATACTCTAGTGGACTGAAACAAGTGGGTGAAATTCATTTCGTCACATATTGCTTAGCAGGTCATCGTGGCTGCGTCAAGTCTTGAAGTTGCAAGTTGTTTCGTATAATGTTTATAGATATTTTTACGCTTGCAATATTAATTTTGGCTGCACCTCGAAGACTTGCAGGACTGTTTACGGAAGACCATCCCAAGGTGTTAGCTCACCCGAAGTCGCGGGTCTGACTCCAAACGAGGTAAGTGTTGTAAGAAATGTGTCATTTGCTACTGCCAGAAGAGTAGTATGTTACTGCTATGAGTAAGCCATCATCGCGAGTGGAACGAGAATTTGGCGTGCCGTTCCCGGGGACGATATTGCCGCCGCTGAAGTGGACGCAGACTGCACTGAAGGCGATGCCCGAAGTCGGCCGACTGAACTGGGCGACGCTGTTCGGCCACACCGCACCCGTCGTGCTGGACATCGGTTGCGGCAACGGGCGGTTCGCCATTGGCAGCGCGTTTGGTCGAAGCACGCACGATCACCTTGGCACCGACATCTTGCCCGTGGTTATCCGCTACGCCCGTAAACGTGGCAACCAA
>JANYHV010000235.1 GCA_025362195.1 Fimbriiglobus sp.
CTGCTCCCACCGGCGGACGATCACGTCGCAGTACCGCGGGTCGAGTTCGAGCACAGCGGCGCGGCGTCCCGTTGTCTCGGCGGCGACGAGCGCCGTTCCCGAGCCGGCGAACGGGTCGAGCACCGTCCCGCCCTCGGGGCAGGAGTTGCGTACCAGGGACTCGAACAAGGCGACCGGCTTCATCGTCGGGTGCTCGCCGTTCTTGGCCGGCCGGTCGAACTCCAGGACCGTCGATTGGGCGCGGTCGCCGAGCCAGGCGTGGGCGGCCCCGTCCCGCCAGCCGTACAGGCACGGCTCGTGCCGCCAGTGGTAGTCCTGGCGGCCCAGCGTGAACGCCGACTTGGCCCAGACCAGGCACTGCCGCACCTGCAGCCCGGCGTCGGCGCACGCCAGCCGGACGGCGAGCCCGTGCAGGTCGGCGTGCCAGACGTAGAAGCCGCCGCCCGGCTTCACGACGGCGACGGCGGCGGCCAGGCAGTTAGCGAGGAAGGCGCGGTACGCCTCGGCGTCCATGTCGTCGTTGGCGATGGTCAGGGCGTTGGCGGTCTTGCCGGCGTAGGCGACGTTGTACGGCGGGTCGGTCAGGAGCAGGTCGGCGGGGGTGCCCTCGAGCAGGCGGGCGTAGGCGGCGGGGTCGGCCGCGTCCCCGCACACGAGCCGGTGGTCGCCCAGCCGCCACAGGTCGCCCACGCGGGTGACCGGCGTGGCGGGCGGGTCGGGCACGGCCTCGGGGTCGCCCGGCGGGGTCGCGTCGCCGGTGCCGAGGAGGCGGTCGAGGTCGCCGGCGTCGAAGCCGGTCAGGTCGAGGTCGTAGCCCTCCTCGCGCAGGCCGAGCAACTCGGTCACCAGCGCGTCGTCGTCCCAAGTGGCAATCGCGGCGGTGCGGTTGTCGGCCAGCCGGTACGCCCGCGTCTGGGCCGGGGTCAGGCCGGCGGCCACGTGGACCGGCACCTCGGTCAGGCCGAGTTGGAGCGCCGCCTTGTACCGGGTGTGGCCGACGACGATGACATCGTCGGCATCGACGACGATCGGCTGGCGGAAGCCGAACTCCGTCAGGCTCTTGGCGACGGCGTCCACGGCGGGGTCGTTGCGGCGCGGGTTGCCGGGGTACGGGCGGATCGAGTCGAGGCGGCACAGGGTAACGATCACGGGCGGGGTCCTTTCAGTCGCGAGGTTGGCGAGGAGGACTGGCGCGTCGGGGGGAACTCGTCCCGGCCGCGCCGGTAGCCCGTCCTTCCGAGCCGTTGGCGGCGGCTCGCGCGGCGAAGGCTCTCCATTTATCATCGCATGCCGTTTGCCTGACGCGGGGAAGCCGCATCGCCCGGCCGGCATTGTCGCATGAGTCCCGCGGTCCGCACTACCGAGCGGGGGCAAGAGTTAGATCACGGTTTGCGTAAGGCACTGAGTCCGGTTCGTGTGGAGCGCTCCGGACCCGACTCGCTTCGACGGCGGACGCCATCAGTGGCGAGGCGAATGGGACTTCAGCGACGCAACTCAAGACCGCGTCCGCGCCGACGCAGTTACCGGGCACATTTGAGGAGTTTCGT
This sequence comes from Fimbriiglobus sp., assembly GCA_025362195.1. Classification (GTDB taxonomy): domain Bacteria; phylum Planctomycetota; class Planctomycetia; order Gemmatales; family Gemmataceae; genus Fimbriiglobus. The sequence continues at coordinate 1,548 of JANYHV010000235.1, forward strand.
GGGTATCGGTGCGGGGCACACGAAGTGCCCCGGCGGCCCGAGTTCTGTCAATTGTGTCAATTATTTCCGGGGGCGGCCGCCCCCGGATTCGTACCCGGGGTGAAGGGTGTCGAGAGTATCGAAACCCCTCGGGGCCGATGCGGGTGGGCCTGTGATCGGGGCGGACGCCTCGACGATGGCGAGGACGGCCCGGCGCATCGGTTCGGGGAGGGACGGCCAGGCGGCGACGAGCCGAGCCAGGTCGGCGTTCGCGCCGCCGGCTGGTACGCCCGGTGGTACTCGGGAGGAGGTGAATGCCGTGGAAGTGCTAGTATTTGCAGCGTTTTCGCCGACGCCCTTTCGGTCTTCGGAACCGAGGGTTGGGGGTTCAAATCCCTCCGGGTGTACTGCAAATCGCAGGGTTTTCGCATACGATGGCAGACGCCCAACTCTGGCAGTGACAGAGTTGGGCAACGGGTTCACCCCCCGAGGTCTGCCGTGCCCAAAGAACCGAAGCCCTTCTACCGCGAAGACCGCCGCCGCTGGTACGTCCAGTTCGGTGTCAAGCAAGTCAACCTCGGCGCGGACGAGGCTGCCGCCCGCCAGAAGTACCACGCCCTCATGGCGTCCCCCGCCCGCCCCGAAGCGCTCAGGGGCCGCGACGGGCCGACGCTCCTCGTCTGCGAGGTGCTCGACGCCTACCTCGTCTGGTGCGAGACGCACCGCGCCCCGCGGACCTACGCCGGCCACCTCTGGCACCTCCAGCGGTTCCTGAAGTCGCTCCCCGACCGGAAGACGCTCGCCGCCGCCGACCTGAAGCCGCGCCACGTCGAGGCCTGGGCCAACGCCAAGGCGGGCGTCAAGTTCGTCTGGGGGCCGACCTACCGGCGGAACGCCATCGGCAGCGTGAAGTGCGCGTTCCGCTGGGCCGTACTGCAGGGCTACCTGCCGTCGTCGCCCGTGGAGTCGCTCAAGAAGCCCGAGGCAGCCCGCAACCGCAAGGCCGTCACGCCCGCCCAGTTCGGGCGGATGCTCGCGCTCGCCCGCCGCCAAGAGCACAGGGACGTGCTGACCTTGCTCTGGGAATCGGGCATGCGCCCGCACGAGATGCGGATCCTCGAAGCCCGGCACGTCGACGTCGCGGGGAGGCGACTCGTCATCCCGAGCGAGGAGGCCAAGGGGCGCAAGCACGACCGCCGGATTCTGTTGACCGAGGCGGCGTTGGAAGTCGTTAAGCGGAACTTTGAGAGCCACCCCTCGGGCCCGCTGATGCGAAACACCCGCGGCGGGGTCTGGACCAACTACGGGCTGAACTGCTTCTTCAAGGCGTTGCGCAAGAAGCTGGACTTCCCGGCCAGCCCGTACTTGCTGCGTCACGGCTTCGCCACGCGCCTGCTCATCGCCCGCGAGGGGCCAGCGACGGTCGCGGCGCTGATGGGGCACCGCGACCCGACGATGGTCATGAAAGTTTATCAGCACGTCGGGGACGACGAGGACCACCTGCGCGAGGCACTCAGTCGAGGGACAGGCGTTTGAGGTTGGGGGACGACGGCCGTGGGGTCGGCCGCGCGGCCGTCCCCGCCGGCCGTACAGGTTGCGGGGTCGTCGTCGTCTTGAACGAGGCGAGGCACTGGTCGAGGT
>JANYHV010000269.1 GCA_025362195.1 Fimbriiglobus sp.
GGCCGACGGCCGCACGCGGTTACAGGCGGGGGCCGATCGGTTCCAGGGTGAACGTGAACCGGTCGGTCTGGACGCTCGCGGGCAACGGCAGGTCGGCGCGGTCGGTCGCCGGGCGGTTGTCCACGCGGAACTTGCCCGGGCACTTCAACGCCAGGCCGTCTTTCGACCTGTGCAGGATGACGCGGTACGGCGGGGCGTCGGGGGCGTCCGGGTCGCGGTCGTCGGGCAGGCGGACGTGGGCCTGCTCGCCGGTGCCCAGGATCAGCGTCTGGTCCATCAACAGCACTTCGTTCACGGCCCACGGCAGGCGGTGCCCGCTGGCCAGTTCGAGCCGCCCGGTGTTGCTCACCGCCGCCGGCCGGTGGAACACGAGCTGGCAGCAGGTGCCGAGCGTGACGCGGTCGCCGGGGCGGAGGACGGACCGCGTCGTCGGGGTGCCGTTGACGGTCGTTTCGCGGGCCGACTCGATCAAGTACCCGCCCTGTTCGTCCCGGACCAGTTCGGCGTGCAGGCCGGCGATGGGGGCGAAGATCGGCACGTCCGGCAAGGCGTCGGCCGTCGCCTGGCCGAGGCTGACCCGCTCCCCGAGGCAGACGAGGTAGCCGCCGACGCCGTCCACCCACAAGAGGAATTGCGCCGGCAGCGGCGCGCCGGGCAGGACGGCGAACTCGCCGGTCCCGGGCTTGGCCGCGACGACCCGCGGCCCGACGTAGGCGGCCGTCTCGCGGTGCCAGGTCGGCCGGGCGGCGATGCCGATGCCCCCGCCGACGGCCCCCAGGGCGAAGGCCGGGGCGTACGACGCGGCCGGCTCCTCGGCGGCGCGGCTGACGCGGGACGCCGGTTCCAGGGCCTGCCAGGCGTTCGCCCGGAGCGTGCGAACTTCGCGGTGTTCGGGGGCGACGGTCAGGATCGCGTCGGCCGCCTCGACGACCTGTCGCCAGTCCTCGTTCGCCGCGGCGGCCATGAGGTGCGGCATCGACCGGGCGAACCGCTCCTCGCGCGCGTCCAGATCGACCCGCTGGCGGGCGACGCCGGCGTCCCGGGGCGGGGCGAGGCCGGCGGCCGCGGCGGCCAGGTTCGCCTTGGCCGGCCCGAAGTCCCCGCGGTTCGCCTGCTCCGCGGCCAGCACCCAACTCCGGGCCACGTCCTCCCACTGGTGCAGTTGGGCGTCCCGCACCCCCCGGCCGCGGAGCACGCCGATGAGCCGCAGGGCGTGGACGGGGTGCCCGGTTTCGAGCGCCGTCGAGGCCCCGTTCAGGCCGTAACTCGTCAGCGTGCCGCGCAACGGCAACGCCCGCGGCTCGCCGGTGTTGAGCGCCTCGGCGGCCAGCAACTCGGTCCACGCGGCATCGACCTGGTCGGCCCGCAGGTTGCGCTCGGCGCGGTCGAGGTAAGCCCGGGCGACCTCGCGGACGAGCCGCTGGGCCTTGCGGTAGCCCTGCGCCGCGTAGGGCAGGAGGAGCCGCTGGGCTTCGTCCGGCTGGCCGGCGCGGAGCGCCTCGCGGGCCTGGCGGAGTGTGAGCCACGGGGAAAAGAACACGCGGATCGGTCTCCTCTCAAGGTGATCGCTTACGCCTTCGCCAACTCCTCGTCGAGCAGCCGGCGGACCACGTCGTTCGGCGCGCCCTTGTTGGCCTTCATAACGCCGCCCAGGATTGCCATTTTGGCCGCGTCCTTGCCGCCCTTGAAGTCGGCCACGGCCCGGGGGTTCGCCGCAATCGCGGCTTGCACGGCCGTGCGCAGCACCGCGTCGTCGAACTCCTGGATGCCGACGAGTTTCTTCGCCTCGTCGAGCGTCACGCCCTTGTCGAGCATCGCCTTGAAGACTTCGCTCCGGTCCTGCTTCGGCAACGCCGCCGTCGCTGTCACGAAGGCCGCGAAGGCGCTCGCGGTCAGCGGGAACTCGGCCAGTTCTTCCCGGCGGTCGGTCAGGGCCGGGTAGACGAGGTCACTCAGGCGATTCGCCGCCGCCTTGCCGTCCTTCAAAATCCCGGCGACGTCCTCGAAGTACGCGACCATCGGCCGGCCCTTGGCGGTCAGCACCTCGGCGTCGTAAGCCGTCAACCCGTACTGCGTGGCTAACCGCGTCCGCTGTTGCGACGGCAACTCGCCCATCGCCGCCCGGACCCGTTCGACTTCGTCCTTCGACACGATCACCGGCACCAAGTCCGGCTCGGGGAAGTAGCGGTAGTCGGCGGCGGCTTCCTTGTGCCGCTGCACGACCGTCACGCCCTTCGGGTCGTCCCACCCGGCCGTGGTCTTCAGTCGCTTCTCGATGCGGAAGTTGTCGGGGTCGCGGGCGTATTCCTCGGCGTGCCGCTTGGCCTCGTAGGAAATCGCCCGGCCGACGCTGCGGAAGCTGTTCAGGTTCTTGATCTCGACCAGCGGCGTCGCGTGGACGGTCCCGTCCGCTTGGGGGACGTGGATGTTGACGTTGGCGTCGCAGCGCAACGACCCCTCCTGCATTTCGCAGTCGCTGACGCCGAGTTCGCGGAGCATCAGCCGTACCTCTTCGAGGTACGCAATCGCCTCTTCGGGGGTCTCGATGTCCGGGTGCGAGACGATCTCCAGGAGCGGCGTGCCGGTGCGGTTCAGGTCCACCTTCGAGTCGCCGCCGCGGCCGCTGTCGTCGTGCATCGACTTGCCGGCGTCCTCTTCGAGGTGCGCGCGAATGATCCGCACCGTCTTCGGCGTGAAGCCCTTCTTCGGGTCGGGGTGGACGTTCACCTCCAGGAACCCGTCGTGGCTGAACGGCAGGTCGTACTGGCTCGTCTGGAAGTTCTTCGGCAGGTCGGGGTAGTAATAGTTCTTGCGGTCCCACTTCGTGAACCCGGCGATCTGGCAGTTGAGCGCCAGGGCCGCGCGCAGGGACAGGTCGAACGCCTTGCGGTTCATGACCGGCAGCGTGCCCGGCATGCCGAGGCAGACGGGGCAGGTGGCCGAGTTGGGCGGCAGGCCGAACTGGTTCAGGCAGCCGCAGAAGAGCTTGGTCTTCGTGAGCAACTGCACGTGGACTTCGAGTCCGACGACGATCTTGTACGGCTCGCCCATAACGCCCCACGCCCCGCGTAACTTTTCGTGCCAGGTGGATGTGAAGATTGTACGGCGCGGCGGAATTGAGGCGAACGGGGGAAATCCGTTCTACCCTCGTAGGAACCTGTCTCGACCGCGAGTGTGCCGAGGTCCCGTCGTGTCCGAACTCGTCGAGTTGACTGTGGCCCCGTCCCGCCCGTTTCCGTGCCCGGAGACGCTGGACGGCGACGCCTGGGCGGCCCTGGAAGCGATGATCGCCGAGTCCGGGCCGACGGTGTTCCACACGCCGACGAGTTGCGATTTCTTGATGAAGCGGCACCTCGCGGCCTTCCCCCGGGAGCGGGAACTGCTGTCCCTCGCGCTGCACCGGGGCGTGCCGGCGACAATCGCCAAGGACGACCAACCCGGGCCGGTCGCGCCGCTGCTCGCGCGGCTGGCCGACCAGTTCGCGGCGGCCACCGACACCCCGGTCGATGAGGCCGTGTGGGCGGTCCACGCCTGGGCGTCGGCCGTCGGCCGGCCGCCGTACTCCGTGGTCGGCGCGACCCGGCCGAAGCCGAAGCCCCCGGCCGACGCGGTCGCCGTCGCCGCGACGACCGAGCGGGCGATCATGTCCGGGATCGCCGGGCTGGGCGGGGCGCTGGGCGGGGTGTTGGGCAACGGGGCCGTGCAAATGGCCCTGCACGCGGTGTACTCGGCCGTGGACGCGGCGCACGCTGTGAAATCGTCGGGCCGGGAAGACCCCCGGATGATCCCCATCCTCGTCCTGACGATGGCCGCCGGGGCGACGCTGGGGGGCATCGGCGGGGCGGCCGGGTGGTGGCTGGGCCGCGGCGACGAGCGCCCGTGGGCCGGGTTCGCGGCGGCGTGCGGGGCGGCCTTCGGCACCGGCTGCCTGGCCATGATGTTGCGCGGCCCGAACCTGGCCACGGCCACGGCGATGGGCCTGGCCGCCCTCGGCGCGACGTACACGTGCGCCTCCCGCGGCGGCCTGAAGTCCTGACCCCGGCCGCCGGAAGTGCTACAACCGGGGGGACGCCGCGCCGGCGTCTTTGGGGGTCGAGCGCATGCCGTGGGTGGTCGGGATCGACGAGGCCGGGTACGGGCCGATCCTCGGGCCGCTCGTGCAAGCCGCCGTCGCGGTCAAGCTGCCCGACGCCGACCCCGCCGGCTGGGACACCCTGCGGCCGTGGGTCCGCCGGCACGCCGAGAAGGACAAGTCCCGGCTGCTCGTCGATGACTCAAAGCTCGTCCATTCCGGCCCGCACGGCGTGCAGAAACTCGAAGCCGGCCTGGCCGCGCTGCTCGGCCTGCGCGGCACGACCTTCGGCGACTGGCTCGACACCCACGCCGTGCCGCACGTCGTCGAGGACTTGCACGGCGAAGCCTGGTTCGACCCCGCCGAGGCGCTGCCTCTGCACCCCGCCCCGCCCGACTTGCGGCCGGCCCTGGCCGAAGCCGGCGTCGAACTCTTCGTGCTGGCGGTCAAGCTCGTGCCCGCGCCGAGTTTCAACCGCGTCGTCGCCGCCTCGGGCACCAAGGCGACGCTCCTGGGCATCGGCCTGACCGGGCTGTTGAGCGCGATCCGCCAGCGGTTGCCGGGGCACGACCCGGTGTCGGTGCTGTGCGACAAGCAGGGCGGCCGCAACTTCTACGGGCCGCTCCTTCAAGGGGCGTTCAATCAAGGCTGGGTGGTCAGCGAGGTCGAGTCGGCCGCCGAAAGCCGGTACCGCGTGGAGAGCCTGGGCCGGGACGTGCGGGTCAGTTTCCGCCCCCGCGCCGACGGCGAAAGCGTGGCGGTCGCGCTCGCTTCGATGACGGCCAAGTACCTGCGCGAAGTGTCGATGCGGCAGTTCAACCGCCACTGGCAGACGCACCTGCCCGGCCTCAAATCCACGGCCGGGTACCCCGTCGACGGCGCACGCTTCTACGCCGAAATCGCCCCCCTGTTGGGCGGCCTGAACCTGTCCGAAGACGCCGTCCGCCGCAGCCGGTGAGGCCCGGGTAGCGGCAGTGTGTCAGCCGGCCGCGGGCGAATACCGGAAACTTCCGCGAGGTTGATGCTTCCCATTCCGGGTTGGACCGGCGGCCTCACGGACCGCCGCTCGCCGGGGTCGTCGCTTACCGCACCTTGGCCTGGAACTGGATCGTGCCGGACGCGCCGGGGGCGATCGGGCCGGGGATCTCGAAGCGGAGGGTCACCGACCCGGCTACGTTGTCGATGGCCGTGCGGTTGGCCGGGCGGTCGGACACGGCCGTGCCGGGGACGTATTCGAGCCGACCGCTCAGGCTGTCGCTCAGGAGCAGGTCGGTCGCGGCGTGCGGGGTGGCGTTGCGGTACTGGATCGTGAACGTCACCGTGTCTCCCGACTGGACCGGGCCGACCGGGGTAACCGACTTGGTCACGATCATCTGGTTCGGGCCGTTGGTGACCTCGTCCGCCTCGACCGAACTGACCAGGACTTTGACGCCTTCGAGCGTCGTGATCGCCTGCACCTTTTGCAGCGCCTCGGCGACGGCGATGCCCTGCTTGACGTAGGTGATCGACGGGCGGACGCGGCCGTCGGCCGACACCGGCTTGGCGCGGCTGGCGTAAGCCTCCGGGGCCGCCGCGCGGCTGCCGATCTTGAACCCGGCGGCCTGCTCGGCGAAGGCGACGCCGGCCGCGAGTTGGACGCCGCCGGGGGTCGTCTCGACCTTGCGCAACACGTACCGCGGGGCGCAGATGCAGACCTCGTTCGACGTGGCGACGCGGCGCTTCAGGCCGGCCGTGTACTCGACCGCCACGTCGGTCGGGTTCAGCCCGCCGAGGAGCCGGTTCGGGCCGACGCCGAGGGCGGGGAACTTGTCGCCGCCGTCCGTGATGCACTCATCGGGCGCGAGCTTCGGCCCGGCGATGGGGTCGAACATGGCGACCCCGAAGGCGGGAAACAGCGGCGGCACCCGGGGCGCGGCGAGAACCTTTTCGCCGGGCAAGAGTACCGTGCCGGGGACCGCGCCGCGGGCCAGGTCGTCGGCCTCCGGCTTGCGGTCGCCGAACCGCAGGATCATGACCAGGCGGCCGTTGTCGTGCGCCGCGGCCAGGGCGTCGCGCTCGGTGATTTCCGTGAATTCGAGCGGCGTGTCCGGGGTCGCGGCGACGGGGATCGCCTTCGTCGGGTCTTCCAGGTAGACGATTTTCGTGACCTGCGACCCGGCCAGGGCGCGGTCGATGTCGCCGCGGGTGACGGCCAGGGGCGCGGGGTAGTCGAGGTACTTCAGGCCGGGCCTCGGCACGATGCTGCCGTGGACTTCGACGACCGGGTAGATCGCCTCGGCCGGGTTGCGGCCGGGCAGGTTCGTCAGGCGGACCGTGAACCGGTAGCCGGGGCGGAAGCCGGCCGTCACGGGCACGGGGTAGGTCCGCGCGGCCGGGTCTTCGGGCGTGAACGCCACCGTCACGCCGTCCGGGGCGAGGACGCGGACGCCGAGTAGCGGCGCGGCCGGGCCGAGCGGCGGGCAGGCCCCGCGCGGCATCCCCGGCGCGCCCGGCGGGCAGACCGCACACGCCGGCGCGAACGCCGGCACCGGGACCGTCGGCGGGTTCCCCGCGGCCAGCAGCAACAAGGCGAGTGTCGGCGACATGGGCGCTCCCGGAATCGGAGGGACGGTGCGGGCGAAAACGAGCGGGGCCGGACGGCGGGCGGCGCGTGAGCACCGGCCCGCGGTCCGGCCCCGCCGGCGGAGTTACTTCGGCAGGCTGACCGGCTTCACGCTAAACCCGGGCGTCGGGGTCGGCTTCAGGCCGGTCGGCAGGGTCGCCGGCATCGTGCCCGGCGCGGTCACCGGCGTCGTCGGCATCGCGGCCGGGGCCATCGGCCGGGCGGGCATCGCCCCGGCGGGCGGCACCACGCTCGTCGGCGGCATCATGCCGGGGATCGGGGCGTCGATCGGCGGGATGTTCGGGTCCTGCAGGTCGATGTTGCCGATGCGGACGACGGCCAGGATCGTCCCCTTGCGGTTGGCCTCTTCGATCGGGTTGGCCCCGGGTTCGAGCCGCGTGCTGACCAGTTCCTCGGCCCCGGCGACGGCGGCGATGTCCTGGAACTTCTCGTCCGGCAGGTAGATCACCTTGATGACCAGGTTGCCCGCGTTGACCTGCTCGAAGTCCTCGTCCGTGAACGCGAGGGGTACGGTGTTGTGCGACAGGTACGTGATCGTCTTGGCCGTCGCGCCGTAGATTTCGAGCGTCGGGTAGTAGTTCTTGCCCGGGCGGTTGGGGATGCCGCTGAGCCGCAGGCCGTAGATGTTCATCTGCGGGAAGTTGTACCGGCTCGGGGCTTCGAGGCCGGAGTCCGGGAAGCCGCCGCCGGCCGCCCGCCAGGTGACCTTCATGCCGGCCGGGCTGGCGAACCGGATCTGCGTGCGGCCCGGGGCGTACATGCCCGAGTACATGCCGCTGCCCGGCCCGCCCATGCCGCCCGGGAAGGCGACCGCGCCGGGCACGCCCATCGCCGGCACCGGCAGAATCCCGGCCCCGTGGCCGATCATCTGGCGGAAGCCGCTGCTCGTCGGCCCGTACGCCGGCAGGCCGTTGCCGGCCCCGCCCCCGCCGCCGGTGTTGCACGACCCGTCCGCACAGCCCCCGGCGTACCCGCCGTTGACGCGGACGACGCCCAGCCCCGCGGCCGGGACGACCATGTTGTCGATGGTGCCCGGGGCGTCGGCCCGGACGACGCCGGTGCCCGGCATCCCGGTCGCGGACGCCTGCTTGACGGCCGCCGAGTCGGCCTTGGTGCCCTTGACGGGGCCGCCGGCTTGCGCCCGCACGGCCTGGTTAAAGGGGCGAGCGCCCTCGGCGGTGCCGGTCGAGGCGACCTTATCGGGGCTTGCGCAGCCCCCCAGCCCGGCCAGCATGAGAATCGCGGCAGATGTACGCTTCATGGTTCCCCCCAAGGAACGTGCGCCCCAGTGCGGCCGGGCGGCGGCCGAAGACGATGTCTCTTCGAGAACTCCCCGATCCACGCGCCGCCGAGCGGTCACGCAGGTTTCAACGATTTCATCGGCCGGAGGGGCG
>JANYHV010000319.1 GCA_025362195.1 Fimbriiglobus sp.
CGGCGGGTTCGGGATCACGTCGTTGGCGACGACGACCGCGCCGGGGAAAATCTTGTCCGCCGGTACGGTCGGCGTGGCGGCGTCCAGGGAGCCGTTGCCCGTGGTGTCGTCGTACACGAGGCCGCGGATGTACGGGCGGATCTGGATCTGCCAGATGCCCCGGCCGAACGTCGAGGCGTTCAGCACGCCGGTCGTCGTGTTCAACTTCACGTCCCGGACCATCACGTCCGGCAGCGCCCCGGCGACCAAGTCGGTCCCGGTCGAGGCAAAGCCGCCGCCGGTGCCGCCGACGCGAACCCAGGTCGTCGAGTTGACCGGGTCGGTGAGCTTCCAGACCCCGGTGCTGGTGCCGACGTACAGGTTGTCGTCGGTCTGGTTAACGGGGTCGCTCGGGTTGCCGGGGTTGATGTTGAGCCGGTTCGGGTCGAGTGCGATCGAGTAGACCCGCAGGCCGTCAGAGGTGAGGGTCGATGCCGGCAGGTTCCCGCTGATGTCCGTCCAGTTGAAGCCGCCGTCGGTGGTGCGGTAGACCCGCCGCGCCCCAGTCGTGCCGATGCCCGTGGAGTCCCGCACGATGTAAACGATGTTCGAATTCGTCGGGTCCACGGTGATGTCGGTGATGTCGCCGGTGAGAATGCCCGAATCGCCGCTGAAGTCGTTAGGAACTGGGAAGGAAGGGGCTCCGGATGTCGGCGGCAGGAGGGTACTGGTCGTGCCCGGGCTGACGTTGGTCCAGGCGTTCCCGCCGTCCCAGCGGTACAGGGCCGGTCCGTCGCTAATCGTGCCGTTGGTACGAAAGTCCACGGCCGCGTAGATCGGCAGGGCGCTAAACCGGCTGTTGGCAATGGCCGTGATACGAGGCCGACGAACGGGCGGGTTGGGCGTGTTGGTGACGAAGGCCAGGTCCGGCCCATACTGCGCCCAGGTCTGGCCATCGTCAGTACTCCTGTTGAGCGCGTCGGTGCCGAGGTACAGCGTGGCGTTCGGCGACCCGACCTGGGGGGAGGGGTCAATGTGTAGTGCCACGTTGAGGGCGGTCCGGGCCGGGTTGACGATGCCGCCGACTGCGGTCGTAAAGGTCAGGCCGCCGTCGATCGACCGCTGGAATAGCCCGCCGACCGTCGTCTCGTAATCCCGAGTGCCGAACTCCGGGTAGTTCGTGTGGTTGGTCACGCGGTAGACGCGCTGCGGGTCGATCTGATTGAACAGCGTCTCCCCGCCGTTGCCGCGGGTGCCGCCCCCCCCGACCAGTTGTTGCCCGTAGAGCTTGGCGTAGTTCGGGTCGGACGGGGCGATCGGCCCGTTGTCCTGGAAGATTGACGTGCCGTTCACATAGGTGCCGAGGATGGCGCGGTTGTCGTCCCGCGGCGGCAGGCCGGTGGCGAACACTTGCTGGGCGTTCAACGCGGTCGTGCCGACGTTGCCGTTGAGGTTGACGAACGCCAGGTTGTTGCCCAGGAAGTTCGCGTTCGTCGTGAGGGCGTTGCCGGGGGCCTGGAAGCGGTAGACGCCCGAGTCGGTCGCCAGCAGGAGGCGACCGGGCGTCAACGCGCGGCCGTTGATGTCCTTCACGCCGGTGTCGTCGAACACGATGTTGCGGACGTTGATGTACGCGTCGCCGGGTGCCGGCGGGATCGTCAGGTTGACCCAGTTCGGCGACTGCGTGGTGTTGTCGGGGTCGTAGTCCGCGTTCGTGAGGACCTGGACCGAGCCGCGACCCTCGCCGCCGACGTAGATGCGGTTGGGCGCGGTCGGGTCGGCGATGAGCGTGAGCGCGTAGGTGCCCAGGTCCTGGTTGAGCGGCGCGGCCGTCGAAGTGCCGAGGCCGGGGAACGGGTCGAGGCGGCGGTAGTTGATCCCCGAGTCGTCCGACCGGAAGAGTTGAGTCGCCGTCTGGACGGGATTACCAGTCGTGATCGCGTAAATCCGGCTCGGCTGGCTCGGCGTGCCGAGGCCGAAGGCGAGGCGGATTTGGCCGAACGAGCCGCCGGCCAGTTGCGTCCCGGTGCCGCCGAGGGTGAGCGAGTAATTGATGGCCGCCGGGGCCGTGTAGACCGCCGTCGAGCCGGTCCCCGTCTGCAAGTTCGCCGTGCGGACCACGCCGTAGGAATCGATCCCAATATAACCCACGTTCGGCGAGGTCGGGTCGAGGATGAAGTCGGTCACGCCGGAGAACGACGACGCCCCCGTGTTGACGGTGATCTTCTCCCAGGTCCCGCCGCCGTCGGTCGTGCGGTAGACGCCGCTCTGGCCGGTCGTCTCGTACCGCGTCAGGCCGGCGTCGATCACGGCGTAAATGACGTTCGGGTCGGTCGGGTGGAACACGAACTTGGCGAACGCCGAGCCGGAAAAATCGTTCCCCGGGCCTTTGTTCAGCGTCCACGTGTCGCCGCCGTCGGTCGAGCGCAACAGGCCCGACCCGGCGTAGCTGAAGATCACCCCGCCGACTTCGCCGGTGCCCGCGAACACGAGGTTGCGGTTGAGCGGTGAGACGCCGATGGCCCCGACGTGGAGGTTGCGGTTCTGCTCCGAGTTGGCCCACGAACTGACCGGCAGGTTGTCCGTCACGAACTGCCAGTTCAGCCCGCCGTCCCGGGTGCGGGCGACGCCGCCGCCGGGCAACGCCAGGAAGTACGTGTTCCACAGGCTGAACGTCGGGTCGGCCGGGTCGGTCGGGCCGGTGTACCCGGGGTTCGCGGGGTCGAACGGGACCGGGGCGTGGGCGATGGCGTCCACCCGGCCGGCGTTCGTCAGCCCGGGGACCGCGGCCGTCGAGTCCAGGATCAGCCCCGGGCCGAGCGGCTTCCAGCCCGTCCCGCTGAGCTGAATGCTGCTCGACATGACGACGCGCTCTTCGAGCTTGTTCAACTGGAACTGCGCCAGCAGGCTCGCCGGGGCGGACCGGCGGGACGGGGCGCGGCCGGTGACTCGCGCGAGCGGGAGGAAGCTTTCCATATCGAGAGGCCACCTTAAACAAGGGCGGGGACGTTATCCTGACGAGATCGGGCCGGGCACGCCGGCGGGGCGACAACGGACGCTACGACGATTGCACCCGGTACTCGACGGAGCGGCGGGCGGAAAAGTTGTACGAAACATCGACGACCCGCCGCGCCGTGACGCGGACCCTACCCCCTGCCGGCACGCCGGAGTTATTCCACTAGCTTAAAAGACGAACGCCCCGGAGACCGGCAAAGTGCCCAGACCCCGGCGCGTTAATCGCACGCCCGACCGCCCGCATTCGTGCGAGACAAAAAATCGCGCAGGCCCGCGCGTCAGCGCCAGCAGTGTTGCGCGCAGCAACCGCCACCGGCGACACGCCAGTCCCCGCCGGCCGCGTCGCATTACGCCAGGGGGTCGGGTCGCGCCGCCGCCAGCAGCGCGATTAAGAGGTGCGGGGAGACAATCGACTCCAGCGGGGCCGACCACCGGCCGGGCCGCCCGCCGGGGTGGTCGATCGTCAGGTGCTTCGACGCGATGCCGCCGAGTTTCAACTCGGCCCACGGGATGATCTTGGCCTCGCACCGAAGCCCCGAGTGCGTGGCGATCCACGGCCCGAAGGCCCGCACGCCGCCGGTCCGCAGGTCGGCGAGCAACCGCGGCCAGGCCGCGGCGAACGTCCGCGACAGGATTTCCTCGACCAACTCCGGGTAGTCCGCAATCGCCGCCGTGACTTCGACGCTTTCGCCGTCGTCGCGCGTCAGGGTCACGGCCGCGGACGACAGCCGGAGGACCGGCGAGACGACGATCAGCCGGCAGTCGGTCACCCGGTCACCGTCCTCGAAGACGAGCGCCGTGGCCTGCTCGGCCCGGACCGCGACGAGGGCGACGGCGTCCCACGGGAAGGCCTGCACCTGCCGGCCCTGCACGCGGAGCAGCCCGGTCGGGTAGACGTGGAACGCCAACCCCCGGCTGGTGTACAACTGGCGGAGGATCGACAGGCCGGTCAGCGGCGGTGCGAACAGGACGAGCAGGGTCGTGTGATCGACGCCCCAGACGCCGAACTGCCAGGCGAGCAGGTTGGCCGCGACGCCGTACGCGACGAGGGCCGCCCCGAGGGTGAACTTGGTCCAGAAGCGGCCGGCCCCGACGCGGTAGCTCGCCTCCGGGTCGCCGAGGCGGTCCCGGGCCACGTCCAGCGGGTCGATGGAATCCGTCGCCATGCCGATTGCCCTGCACTCCCCCCGCCATTCTACGGCCCGCCCGCCGCCCCCGTGCGGCCAGTTCCGGCTTTGCGACGGCCGCGCGAGGGGGTAATATGGCACACGAGACAGTATAGTTCGCCGCCCCAAAAGTCCGGTGACCGCGCGGCACGTCCCGATCATTCGCCCTCGTAGCTCAGGGGATAGAGCACCCGTTTCCTAAACGGGGGGTCGGTGGTTCAAATCCACCCGGGGGCACTTCCGAATCCGTTCGCGTTCATTTCCCGCACCAGTCCGCATCGACACGCCCGCCCGGTTCGGGGTACCTTGTCCCGCACGGTGGTTGCGAGTGCGGGCGAGGGACTGAGCGTGGGGCGACGGATTGCAGTCGGGGCGGGGGTCAATTCGCTCGCGTTCGCGGCGGTGTTGGGCGTCAGCTTTTTGCTGACGCCGCACCTCATCCGCGAGCTGGGCAAGCCGACCTACGACGTTTGGGTCGTCGTCGAGGCGGTCCTCACATACTTCATGCTGTTCGACTGCGGGGTCGCCGCGGGGCTGGTCCGCGTCGTCGCCCGGGGCGTCGTGACGCGGGACGTGGCCGGCGTCAACGCCTACGCCTCCGCGTCGCTGGTGATCTTCCTGGGGGCGGGCCTCGTCGTCCTCGGCGTCGGCACGCCGGTGCTGTTGGCGTTGAGTCCGCGGCTGACGGTTCCCGCGCCCGACGCCGTGCCGTTCATGCTGGTCATGCTCGTCAACCTGGCCGTGACGCTGCCGCTGAGCGTCTTCCCGGCGACGCTCGACGGGCTGCAGTGCTTCACGGCCAAGGGCGCGGTCCGCGTCGGGGCGCTGGTCGTGCGCACGGCCGCGACCCTCGGAGTGCTGGCGACGCACGCATCGCTGTTGCCGCTGGCGGTCGTGTTCCTCGTGACGAACCTGCTCGAACAAGCTTGTTACGCGGCGCTGAGCTACGCGATTTGCCCCGGGTTGCGGTTGCGGCCGTGGGCCGTCGATCGGGCCACACTGCGGCTGGTCCGCGGCGAGAGTTGGGACGCATTCCTGGCGATGCTGGCCGGGCGGATGACCCTGCAAACCGGGGCCATCGTCGTCGGCCTGATGCTCGCCCCGGGGGCCGCGACCTTCTTCGCCACGGCCGTGCGGCTCACCGAGTACGCCAAGCAACTCTTGCGACAAGTCACGACGACCCTGACCCCCGGGGTCAGCGCGATGCACGCCCGCGGGGACGACGCCGGTATTCGCACGCTGCTCCTCACCGGCACGCGCTGGGTGCTGTACGCGGCGCTGCCGGTCAACCTCGGGCTGGTGCTGTTCAGCGGCCCGTTCCTGGCCCGCTGGGTCGGCGGCGAGTTCGCGGCCGGCAGTGGCCCGGCGGCGCTCCTGTTGAGCGGGACGGTCGCCCTCGGCCTGGCGCAATCGGTGGCGGCCCGCGTTCTGTACGGCCTGGGCCACTTGCGCGTCTTCGCCCGCGCGGCGATGGCCGAGGGGGTCGTCAACGTCGGGCTGACGGCCGTGCTCGTCCGGCCGTTCGGCGTGGAGGGCGTGGCCGTCGCCGTGGCCGTGCCGAACGCCCTGTTCTGCCTGTTCGTGATCGGGCACACCCTGCGACTCTTGAAGCTGCCGGTCGCGCTCTACCTGCGGGCCTGGCTACGGCCGCTGGCGTTGTCGCTGATCCCCTTGGGCGTCTGGTGGGCGGTCGGCCCGCCGGCGGCGGACTGGTGGGCGCTGACGGCAACGGTGGCGGCGGGGTTGGCCCCGTACCTGCTAGTCGTCGCGGCGGTTGAATATAGTAGCCGGGCCGCCGGCACCCCCGCCGGCGACCCTTCGACCCCGCACCCGGAGACCCCCCGTGAACCGACGCGATTTCTTGCTCTCGTCCGCCGCGCTCGCCGCGCTGCCGTTCGCCGCCACCGCCCAGGAGCCGAAGCCGGCCGAGGGCTTCACGCTCAATAAGCTGCCCTACGCCTACGACGCCCTCGAACCGGCCATCGACGCCGAGACGATGACGATCCACCACACCAAGCACCAGCAGGCCTACGTCGACAACCTGAACAAGGCCCTGGCCGGCAAACCGGCGTGGCAGGGGCTGACGATCGAGGAGGTCGTCAAAAAGGTCAAGGACGCGCCGGAAGTGATCCGGGCGGCGGTGCGGAACAACTCCGGCGGCGTCTGGAACCACGACTTCTTTTGGAGCGTTATGGCCAAGCCGGGGACGACGCCGAAGGGCGAACTCCTCGAAGCCATCAAGGCCAGCTTCGGCGACGAGGCCGGGTTCCAGAAGGCGTTCGTCGCCGCCGCGACCGGGCGGTTCGGCAGCGGGTGGGCGTGGCTCGTGCCCGGCCCGGCCGGCAAGGGCAAGCCGCTGGCCATCGTCACGTCCCAGAACCAGGACAACCCGCTCATGGAGGGCGGCCCGCGGCCGGTCCTCGGCGTGGACGTGTGGGAGCACGCCTACTACCTCAAGTACCGCAACCTCCGCGCCAAGTACCTTGAGGCCTGGTTTACCGTCGTCAACTGGGATGCCGTCGCCGCGAACTTCGCCAAGAAGTAGACATCAAGAAGGTGCCATGCCCCCGACCCCGCCCCCGCCCGGCGAGCCGCTGTTGCGCATCGCCGGGGTCAACCACACCTTCGGCACCGGCGACGCTAAGACGCAGGTGCTCTTCGACAACGACCTCGAAGTCATGCCCGGCGAACTCGTTATCATGTCCGGCCCGTCGGGGTCGGGCAAGACGACGATCCTGACCCTCGTCGGCGGCCTACGGTCCGTCCAGGAAGGCGACATCCAGATTTGGGACGCCCGCCGCGGCGACTACCGCAGCTTGCGCGGCCTGGACGAAGCCGGCCTCGTCGAAGTCCGCCGGCTGATCGGGTTCATCTTCCAACGGCACAACCTGTTCGACTCCCTGCAAGCGGTGCAGAACGTCCGCCTGGCCCGCGAACTCTTCCCCGGGTCCGACCCCGACCGCATCGAAAAGCTGTTGACGTACCTCGGCCTGGCGACGCGGATGGACTACAAGCCGGCCGGCCTGTCCGGGGGCCAACGCCAGCGGGTGGCGGTGGCCCGGGCGCTCATCAACCGGCCGAAGCTGATCCTGGCCGACGAGCCGACGGCCGCCCTCGACGCGAACAGCGGCCTGGCCGTCATCACGCTGTTGCAGCACCTGGCCCGCGCCCGCGACCCGGCCGACCTGGCCCGGCTCGTCCAGCGGCCCCACGAGGAGGACGACGGGAGCGGCCGGATTACGCCCGAGCAGGCCGCGATGCTCGCCGGGTTGACGGCCGAGAAGGGGGCGACGAGCCTGATCGTGACGCACGACGCCCGCATCATGAACCGGGCCGACCGCATCGTCCACATGGAGCGCGGCAAGATCGTGTCGAACGTCGTCGTGGCCGAGCGGCTGTTCGTCGCCGAGGGCCTGCGGCGGTGCGCCTTCTTCGCCGCGATCCTGCCCGAGCAACAGCAGGCCATCGCCGACGGCGTGTGCATCGGCCAGCACCCGGACTTGCCGGTGCGCGGCCCGGCCGAGGCGAAGTACGCCGGCAAGCTCGAAGTCTTCCGGCCGGGCGACGTGATCCTCCGCCAGGGCGACCCGGTGACCGACGCCAGCCGGTTCTACCTGATCCGCCGGGGCGGCGTCCGCATCGACCGGGACAGCGGGGACGGCCCGCGGACGGTCGCCGAGTTGACCGCCCGCGACTTCTTCGGCGACCGCGCGCTGGTGACGAACGAGCCGCGCAACGCGACGATCACGGCGACCGACACGACTGAAGTGTACACGATCGGCCGCGAGACCTTCCGCCGGTACGAAGCGATCAGCCGCCCGTTCATCGAGCGCATCGCCGCCGTCTACGGCAGCGCGGCCCTGGGGTGAGACGGGTCGAGAATCGGGCGGCGGCGGAGCCACGAACAATCGCATGGGTTCAGTGTCGATCGCTCCGGGACGGCCCGGGCGATGACGGCGAACGAAAAGCACCGATTCCGCCAGTGGAAAAAACGATGACCGACGCGAAACTCCCGACGACCGACTCGATCCAAGAACTGGCCGCGTTCTGGGACGCCCACGACACGACCGAGTTCGACGACGAACTCGTCGAATCCGAGGCCCCCGTGTTCGACCGCGCTGGCGCGATCCAGGTGCCGCTCGCATCGGGCGAGGCCGGAGCGGTCGAAAAAATGGCGAAGGCGCAGGGCGTCTCGCGGGAAGAACTGGTCCGGGGCTGGGTGTTCCAAAACCTCCCGCCCCAGACCACCGGGCGCTGAACCCCGTTTGCACCCGGCTCGGGGCCACAAGTGCGGTCGCGTCAATTTCCGGTCGGGGGTCAGCGGATGGACCGGAGCGGGTACGCCGAATTGGAGTAGGTGCCGAACATCGGCCCGGCCGGGGCGGCGGACCTCCGCTTGCTCGGCATCACCGCGCCGGGCGATCTCGTCGGCCGCGACCCGTACGCGATGTACGAGACCCTGTGCCGGATCACGGCCCGGCGGCACGACCCGTGCGTGATCGACGTGTTCATTGCGGCGGTGCGGTTCATGGGCGGCGACGCGGCGAAGCCGTGGTGGGCGTACACGGCCGAGCGGAAGGCGAAACTGGGCGCGCCGGCGCGGCCCGGAGGGGCGTGACCGGCGGGCGACTGTGGGCGCGGTCGCGGACGTTTCACAAGACCCTTGCCGAGACCCCTTGACCCTGCGGGTTCCCGGCGGCATCTTCTCCCCATGAAGTCCTCGACGAACTGGCGGCCGCAACTCGTCGGCAAACTCAACGAGCGGCACATCTTGTGCGTCCTCCAGGCCCACGGGCCGATGTCCCGGGCCGAGGTCGCGCGGCGGAGCGGGGTCAGCCCGCCGACGGCGTCGAAGGCGGTCGCGTCGCTCCTCGGGGCCGGGCTGATCGAGGAGGTCGCCCCGCCGGAAGTCGTCCGCGGCCGGCCGGCGTCCCTGTTGCGGCTGGCCGTCGAGCGGGCGCAGGTGCTCGGCGTGGTCATCGACGCGGGGGCGTGTACCGTCGTCGCCGCGGCCCTCGACGGCACCCCGCACCCGGACGCCACCCGCACCCTCGCCACCCCGGCCGCGTACCCCGAAATGATGGCCGGGATCGAGGCGGCCTGCCACGCGTTGATCGCCCGCCCGGGGGTCGTCACGCTGGCCGTCGGGGTCAGCCTGCCGGGCCTGATCGACGACCACCTCGGCCTCGGCGTACTGTCCCCCAACTTACACTTGACCGATGGTCGGACGCCCGCCCGCGACCTCGGGGCGAAGCTCGGCCTGGACGCCGTGCTGGTCCAAGAGTCGCGGGGCATATGCCTCGCCGAACGGCTGTACGGCCAGGCCGGCGGCTTGAAGGACTTCGCCGTCATCGACGTGGGCGTGGGCATCGGCCTCGGCGTCTTCTCGGGCGGCCGGCCGCTGATCGGGCAGACCGGGCACGCGGGAGAAATCGGCCACATCACCGTCGTCCCGGACGGCGGCGCGCCGTGCGGGTGCGGCAACACCGGGTGCCTCGAAACCGTCGCCGCCGACGGGGCCTTCGCCGTCCGCGTGAGCCGCAAGCTCGGCCGGCTCGTCGGAATCCCCGAGGCCCTCGACCTGGTCGCCGCGCACGCCGACGACTTCCGGACCGAACTCGACGAGACGGCGCGGTATCTGGCGATCGGCGTCGCCGCCGTGGTGAACTTGTTCAACCCGGCGACGGTTTTCCTCCACAGCCGCCTGTTGACGCGCGACCCCGGGTTCCTGCCGGCGTTGATCGCGGCGACGGCCAAGCGGTCCCTGCCGCCGACGCTCGCCGGCTGCCGCGTCCTCCCGGCGACCGGCACCAAGCCGCAGGGCGCGATCGCCGCCGCCATCCGCCACGTGACCAACGCCGTCGCGCACGGCCACGACCCGGTGTGAGTTTCTGAAAACAAAACCGTTCACCGCAGAGGGCACGAGAGGGCACATGAGAAAGGCATCAACCCAAGCGAGCTAAAACGGAGTGAGCCGCGGAGACGCGGAGATCGCGGAGCAGCCCGAAGTCCTAAGTTCACGTTTTGGTCTGCTCCGCGCCCTTTACGCCTCGGCAGCTCACTCAGGTTTGTGCCTTTCTCATCTGTTCTCTGCGCCCTCTGCGGTAAATTGTTCTTCTCGATCATCTCCGCCCCTCCCGGACTCCCCGATGCGAACTCTCCTCGCGCTCCTCGCCCTCGTCGTGCTGGGCACGCCTTCCCCCGCCGCGGAGCTGCCGCCGTTGAAGGTGCTGTTCCTCGGCGACGCCGGGCACCACCTGCCGGTCGCCCGCTTCCGCCAACTGGAGCCGGTGTTCGCCGCCCGCAACATCGCGCTGACGTACACGGCCAGCCTGGACGTGCTCACGGCCGACGGCTTGAAGCCCTACGACGGGCTGATGATTTTCGCCAACCAGGAACGCGGCACCCCCGACCAGGTGCGGGCCATTCGGGAGTACGTCGCCGCCGGCAAGGGCTTCATCCCCGTCCACTGCGCGAGCTACTGCTTCCTCGGCAACGACGACTACGCCAAACTCGTCGGGGCGCAATTCCGCTCGCACACGACCGGCGTGTTCCGCGTCAAGCCGGTCGCCGAGCACCCCGTGATGTCCGGGTTCACGAGCTTCGAGAGTTGGGACGAGACTTACGTCCACCACAAGCACAATCCGGCCGGCCGCACGGTCCTCGAAGTCCGCACGGACGGCGACCTGAAGGAGCCGTGGACGTGGGTCCGCACGGAGGGCAAGGGCCGAGTCTTCTACACCGCCTGGGGCCACGACCAGCGGACCTGGAGCCACCCCGGCTTCCACAACTTGCTCGAACGCGGCACCCGCTGGGCGTGCGGGCAAGACCCCGCCCTCGCCGGGCCGTATGCCGACGCCCCCGCCATGACGGCGATCACCGGCCCGGCCACCGACTTCGTCAAAGTCCCGGCCAAGGTGCCGTTCTACCCGCCGTCGAAAACGTGGGGCGTGACGGCCGCGCCGATCACGACCATGCAGTCGCCGCTCAGCCCCGAGAAGTCCCTGCCGCACTACTCCGTGCCCGCCGGGTTCAAGCTCGAACTCTTCGCCGCCGATGCCGACTTCCAGGGCGGCAAGCCGATCGCCACGACCTGGGACGAGCGCGGCCGGCTGTGGGCGGCGGTCACCGTCGATTACCCCAACGAGCTGCAAAAGAAGGGCGAGGGCCGCGACAAGATCGTCGTCCTCGAGGACACCGACGGCGACGGCCGGGCCGACAAGTTCACCGTGTTCGCCGACAAGCTCAGCATCCCGACGAGCCTGCTGTGTGTGAACGGCGGCGTCATCGTCCACCAGGCCCCCGACACGCTGTTCCTGAAGGACACCGACGGCGACGGCGTGGCCGACGTGCGGCAAGTGCTGTTCACCGGCTGGGCCACCAACGACACCCACGCCGGGCCGAGCAACCTCCGCTACGGCTTCGACAACTGGGTCTACGGCAGCGTCGGCTACGCCGGGTTCAACGGCACCGTCAATAGCGAAAAACTGAGCTTCAAGCAGGGGTATTATCGGTTCCAACTGCGGCCCGCCGGCAAAGAGCTGGCCGTGAGCAAGCTCGAATTCCTGCGCAGCACCAACAACAACACCTGGGGCCTGGCGTTCGACGAGCAGGGCCGCATCTTCGGCAGCACCGCCAACGGCTGCCCGCTGGTCCACCT